>NZ_JBUZNQ010000007.1:0-140032 GCF_055326325.1 Tessaracoccus zhenghani
CCGGACCAGAGGCCGGGCCCTGATGACCAGCCTGATCGCCTCGGTCAGCCACGGCGTCCCCGCCGCGTTGACCGAGGTGATCACACTCGGCCGAACACTGAAGAAGCGAGCCGACGACGTGCTGGCCTACTTCGACCGGCCCGGCACCTCGAACGGTCCCACCGAGGCCCTCAACGGCCGCCTCGAACACCTCCGCGGATCAGCCCTCGGCTTCCGGAACCTCACCAACTACATCGCCAGATCACTGCTCGAGACCGGCGGATTCAGACCCCGACTACACCCTGGATTGTGATGAGCCACTTACCCCCCAGCGCAGCCATCACTGCGCGAACACTGCGAAGCCCACGCCCACCGTCATCGGGGAAAAAGTCACTTCAGCGGAAGGATCCCACAATGGCAACTCAACGCCGCGTCCAAGCGCAGGCCGAATCCGGGATGGAGCTCAACTATAGTTCGCCATTGCGACCGACGGCTCCTTGACAGCGTCTTTTTGGTCACCTGGCGCCGAGCGGGTTTTTCTGCGACGGGAAGGGAACTCGTTCCACATATCTGCGTACGGACTCCGGAATCGCCGCGTGAAGCGAAGAACCTCCGAAGCACCGTTGACGCTGGCAGAACGCAACAAGTACAACGGCTCCGATAGATATGGCATTCCCATCCAATCGAAGCGAGTTGGCCGCGAGAACGTGTGCTCGAAGCTGCGCGGACCCACGAACCTATGCTCACTTCTCCCCCATCGGTCTCTCTCGACGCTTAGGGGGACGAACAGGAGTCGACAGAAACCCAACGTCTCAATCAGAGTCAGCGCGCGACGGCTCGCCTCCAACGCGGCTTCGAGCTTTGAGATATCCGGCGCTGAACGACGGTAGTGAGCATAATCATTGCGCACCTGCGCGACATTTCCCTCACTTAGGAGTCGGGTCACCCTTTTGAGGCCCTGAGCAATCCGGTTTTGGCTGGCTTCCGTCAAATTGAGGAAGGGTAAAGTCGACGAGAAAAGGAACTCCTTTATATCGGTTTTACCCGCGAAAAGCGGGAACTGATCGGTCGCCCTGATGAAATCTTCACTCCGCTCCCTGCACTCACCCAAGAATCGACTCAGCGCACTAAACCCCGACGCAAGATTAGCGAGATCGACGCGATCGCCAGTGAAATCGCAAGAACCGGCAGGACTCGTCGCTACCGTATTCATGGTACTAAGGCCCTGCAGTCGATCCTCCTCTTCGTCGTAGGTGAAGGGCGTTTCGGTCGCAAGATGATCGTGCACCAGGGCCCAACTGGTGAATGCTAGTGAGTCAAGCAACAAGCCTTCAAGTTCCGTGAAATACGGAGACGCGGATTCCAAGAAGCGTTCCGATCCGCCGATCTCGGACGACTGAGTCAAAGCCCACAGCCGCTCGTGTCTCCGCCAGAAGCTTGAGTGAGGATCCTCGTCGGTGGCTACCTCAAAGCCAAGTTTCCAAAGCACGGCGTCCACGAGTTCACGGTCAGTGAGGCCGTCATAATCACCCAGGCCGACCTCCTCGCAGGCAGCTACCATATTGGTGCGCCGTGCTAGCACCAACCTCTCAAGCACCTGACGGGGAGGAGTGCGTTGGAAAAAGGATTCCAACCGCTCGTCCAAATCATCCACGTCGACGCCACGGAGTTGCCACTCCAGCTCTGCCACATCGGTGGCCTCATCGCGAAGATATAGCCGGTCGAGGAGTCGTCGCTCTCTCAGTAGGCCGAACCCCGGCATCGTGGACGAGAACCTTACCCCGAATTGCCCCAACTCTGCGCGCAACCTGAATGCTCCTGACGCGATCCTGTCGTTGATGACTGGCCGTCGAACCTCACCCCGGGGAACGCTGATGGCGCGGCTACGGACTAGCCTATCGAGAGAGGCGGAAATATCGTCTTCCTCTGCGAACAAGGCGACTTGGGTGAGTTGCGCGCGTGACATCGACTCTACAGCGGTAGCGGATGAGCCGACATTCAAGAACGACACAACTGCTTCACGCAACCGTCCGCCCGTAAAATCCATAAGATCAGCAATGAGCAATTTGAGCTCCTGGTCATCCAGGGCATCTCCCACTAGCGGGATGGTTACGGCACTCATTTTGTCCGCAAAGTGCGCATCCATATAACCGTTGATTTCGGAGACAAACTCCCACCATTCAGATCGGTCACCGCTCGCCTTCTTGAGCAGGGCTGACATCTTCTCACGGTGCTTGTTGATAGGCGCATTCGGGGACGTCTCCAAAGTGGCATGGTGGACTACCGGGCAGAGGGCATCCGCACAATGGTACGCAGGGACCTGCCGCGAGGCCTGCAAATGGCGGACGGCAGGGCTAACCTGCAGACCGTAAGGACCAATGGTGTACGCACCGTACTGGAAGACACCCGGCGGGAGACTCGCGAGAAGCTCCTGGGTCTCCTCGACGTTCAAAGTCGACTTCTCCTCCTCATACTTCATTGCGAAGGCGTCATACAGCTCCCGCCCAAAGATGAATGGAAACTTTAGTCGTCCATCCCTCAGTTCCTTTCCAATCGATTCGGCCAAGCGCGCTATGTCAGTTCCTTCTACGTCTATGAACAACTCCTCGTGGCCGACGTTGAGAAAGCACATGAGTTTCGCTTCTTTGGGAGGTACATTCTCCCTCTTGATTAGTTTATCGCGAATTGCCACCCCACTAGGTGACAGAGAGATGGCGTTGTTCAGTTCGTCGGATATAGAATATGAGTCAGCGATAAAAGAATCCGCCAAGATTTCAATCAGGTCACATATCTGTGAAAATCTGCGACGCCATTCCGAGTCGGTGTATGTGACTTTGAGATCTTCGACCGTGTGCTTGGCCATTCCGCCCCCTTGCGTGTTGTCGGGATCCTACCCAAACTCGTCCCGGCATGGAGTCTGTCGCGGGGTGGAAGGATGGGATCCGATGTATGCCCGGGCATCGGTTGCTGAGTGAGTTCTCACTCACTACACTTGATCCGTGACCCGCGCGACCCCCATGCCCCCACAGGAGCGACGAGCCTCCCTCGTAGAGGCGACCCTCCCCCTCCTCCTCCAACACGGACCCTCCCTCACCACCAAGCAGGTGGCCGAGGCCGCCGGCGTGGCTGAGGGCACCATCTTCCGTGCCTTCACCTCGCTCCCCGACCTCATCGCCGCCACCACGCGTGAGGCGCTCTCAGCTGCACGTCTGCAGCGGGACATCGCCGCCGTCGAACCAGGCGACACCCTCCTCTCGAAGTCGCACGCAGCCATCGCCATCCTCACCCAGCGCATGGCCGACATCCGCAACCTCCTGCACACCGTCCACCACAGCCCAGAGTCCGACGGCGGGGCCTGCCTCCGCGACGAACTCGAAGCTCGCCGCGACGAACTCGAGGCCTGGCTCCTCGGCCAGCTCGAGCCCCACGTCGACGAACTTTCGATCGAGCCCCAGGCCTACGTCGAGTTCCTGCGCACCATCGCGCTGGGCCACGTGTTCAACTACACGCACGGCTCCGCAGCCCTCACTCCCGAAACCCTCGCCTCCCTCGCCCTCTCCGGCGCCCGAAAGGCCAACTAGTGCTCTCCCGCCTGGCGCGGCTCATCAACCGCTATATCCGCCCCTACTGGGGCCTCCTCTCCATCGTGATCGTGCTGCAGACCATCGCCACCATCATGAGCCTCTACCTCCCCACCCTCAACGCCCGCATCATCGATGAGGGCGTCGTGAAGGGCGACCCCGGCTTCATCTGGGGCACCGGCGGCATCATGCTGCTGCTGTCGGCCGTCCAGGGCGCCGCGCAGATCGGCGCGGTCTGGGCCGGCGCGAACGCGGCCATGCAGTTCGGCCGCGACGTCCGCACCGCCATCTTCAACCGCGCGCTGAGCTTCTCCACGCAGGAGCTCAACAAGTTCGGCGCGCCGTCGCTGATCACCCGCAACACCAACGACGTGCAGCAGGTGCAGATGCTGGTCCTCATGACCGCGGTCATGCTGGTCTCGGCACCCATCACCATGGTGGGCGGCGTGTTCATGGCGCTGCGTGAAGACGCCGGGCTGTCCTGGATCATCCTGGCCGCCGTCGTCATCCTGGGCATCGGCATCGTCGTGCTCATCGTCAACATGGGGCCGCTGTTCGAGAAGATGCAGAAACGCATCGACTCCCTCAACCGCGTGCTCCGCGAGCAGATCACCGGCATCCGCGTCGTGCGCGCGTTCGTCCGCGAACCCCACGAGGCAGTCCGCTTCGAGAAGACCAACGCCGAACTGGTGGACGTCACCACCAAGGTGGGCCGCCTCATGGCCTTCCTCTTCCCCTTCGTCGGGTTCATCATGAACCTCTCGACGGTGGGCGTGATGTGGTTCGGTGCGCACCGCATCGAATCCGGCGACATCCAGATCGGCCAGCTCACCGCGTTCATCGCCTACCTCATGCAGATCCTCATCTCCGTGATGATGACCACCATGCTGCTGGTGATGGCGCCCCGCGCCGCCGTCTCCGCAGACCGCATCATGGAGGTCCTCGACACCGAGTCCTCCGTCGCGCCGCCGGCCCACCCGCAGCAGGCGACCATGGTGCGCGGCAACGTAGTCTTCGACGGCGTAAGCTTCGCCTACCCGGGCGCCGAGGCCCCGGTCATCAAGGACGTCTCCTTCACGCTCACCCCCGGTAAGACCACGGCGATCATCGGCTCCACCGGCGCCGGCAAGTCGACGCTCGTCAACCTCATCCCCCGCCTGTTCGACGCGACGGGCGGCCGCGTCCTCGTCGACGGCGTGGACGTGCGCGACTACGACCCGGACGACCTCTGGGCCCGCATCGGCCTCATCCCCCAGAAGCCGTACCTGTTCACCGGCACGGTGGGCAGCAACCTGCGCTACGGCAAGCCGGACGCCACCGACGACGAACTGTGGGAGGCGCTCACCGTCGCCCAGGCCGCGGATTTCGTCCGTGAACGCGACGGGCAGCTCGAGTCGAGCATCGTCCAGGGCGGCACCAACGTCTCCGGCGGTCAGCGCCAGCGCCTCGCCATCGCCCGCGCGTTGGTGAAGAAGCCCGGCGTGTACGTGTTCGACGACTCCTTCTCCGCGCTCGACGTCGCCACCGACGCACGGCTCCGCGCCGCGCTCGCCCCGGTGACGCGCGAATCGTCGGTGCTGGTGGTCGCCCAGCGCATCTCCACCATCACCGCCGCCGACGAGATCCTGGTCATGGACCACGGGCAGATCGTCGGCCGCGGCACCCACGAAGAGCTCCTCGAGAGCAACCCGACGTATCAAGAGATCGTCGAATCCCAGCTCAGCGCGGAGGAGGCGGCCTGATGACCGACACGACCACCACCCAGAACCCCGACGACGACATGGCCCTGCCCGTCAAGGCCAACGAGCGCCCCAAGCACGGCCCCGGCCGCCAGATGGGCCCTGGCGGCCACGGCATGGGCACCGGAGAGAAGGCCGCCAACTTCGGCGTCTCCGCGCGGCGTCTCCTGCGCAACCTCCGGCCCGAGCGCGCCTGGATCATCACCGCCATCGCGCTGGGCACCCTCTCCGTCGCGCTCGGCGTGGTCGGCCCGAAGATCCTGGGCCTGGCCACCGACAAGATGCTCGAGGGCATCGTCGGCAAGCAGTTCCCGGCGACCGCCACCAAGGAACAGATCATCCAGGGCGCCGAGGCGCAGGGGCAGACCGAGTTCGCCGACCTACTCCGTAACCTCAACTTCGTCCCCGGCGAAGGCATCGACTTCGGCGCCATCGGCAGCATCCTGATGCTGGTGCTGGCGCTGTACGTGGCGTCCTTCGCGTTCTCCTACCTCCAGGGCTGGATCCTCAACGGCGCCGTGCAGCGCACCATCTACGACATGCGCCAGCGCGTCTCCGCCAAGCTGGACAGGCTGCCGCTGCGCTACTTCGACAAGCAGCCCCGCGGCGAGGTCCTCAGCCGCGTCACCAACGACATCGACAACGTGTCGCAGACGCTGCAGCAGACGCTGTCGCAGCTGCTCAACTCGCTGCTCATGGTGGTGGGCGTGCTGATCATGATGTTCTGGATCTCGCCGACGCTGGCACTCGTCGCCCTGGTCAGCATCCCCGTCGCTGTGCTCATCACGGCCATCATCGGCAAGCGCTCCCAGAAACTGTTCGCGCAGAACTGGAAGTCGACGGGTGAGCTCAACGCGCACATCGAAGAGGCGTTCACGGGCCACGCGCTGGTGAAGGTGTTCGGCCGCCAGAAGGAGGTCGAGGCGGTCTTCGCCGAACGCAACGACGAGCTGTACAAGGCCGGCTTCGGCGCCCAGTTCATCTCCGGCATCATCATGCCGCTGATGTTCTTCGTCGGGAACCTCAACTACGTGGTGATCGCGGTGCTCGGTGGCCTGAGGGTCGCCACGGGACAGATGAACATCGGCGACGTGCAGGCCTTCATCCAGTACAGCCGCCAGTTCACGCAGCCGCTGACCCAGGTGGCGTCGATGGCCAACCTCATGCAGTCGGGTGTCGCCTCCGCGGAGCGCGTCTTCGAACTGCTGGACGCCGAAGAGATGACCGGGCTCGACACGTTCGCCGAGTCTGGCCAGGCGCAGAGCGCAGGCCAGGCGGGAGCGCCCGGCAACGTGACGGGCCGCATCGAGTTCGAGCACGTCGACTTCTCGTACTCCCCCGACAAGCCGCTGATCCGCGATCTCAACCTGGCCGCCGAGCCCGGCCAAACCGTCGCCATCGTCGGCCCCACCGGAGCCGGCAAGACCACGTTGGTCAACCTCATCATGCGGTTCTACGACCTCGACAGCGGCCGCATCACCATCGACGGCGTGGACATCGCCATGCTCCCGCGCGGCGAGGTGCGCCGGAACATCGGCATGGTGCTGCAGGACACCTGGCTGTTCGGCGGGACCATCTGGGACAACATCGCCTACGGCCGCCCGGACGCCACCCCGGACGAGATCATCGAGGCCGCCAAGGCCACGTTCGTCGACCGCTTCGTGCACTCGCTGCCGGACGGTTACGACACGGTGATCGACGAGGAGGGCTCGAACGTGTCGGCGGGCGAGAAGCAGCTCATCACGATCGCCAGGGCGTTCCTGGCCGACCCTGCGCTGCTCATCCTCGACGAGGCCACCAGCTCCGTGGACACGCGCACCGAGCTGCTGCTGCAGCACGCCATGGCCGCGCTGCGGACCGGGCGCACGTCGTTCGTGATCGCCCACCGGTTGTCCACCATTCGCGACGCAGACCTCATCCTCGTGATGGAGGACGGGGCCATCGTCGAGAAGGGCGACCACCACGAACTGCTGGCAGCCGAGGGTGCGTATTACGACCTGTACCAGTCGCAGTTCGCGGCGGCGATCGAGGACTGACGGGTAGATCCGCGCACCGCTGGCGCGCGCCGGAACCCCCGGGCACGGGGGGCCTGACCCAGGCCCCCACGGGTCCGGGGGTTCCTTCGTTCTAAACTGCGCCCACCCTTTGGGGTGGTTTTCGGAGAGGGGCGCCGACTTGAGCGATTTTGTCAGTGCGTTCTTATTTAATGGTACGTATGAACGAGACGCGCGAAGTGTTGCTGCAGGGCATGGCTGCCCTGTGGCAGGACATCGGCTCGCTGGGAATGAACCCGGAAGCCGACGTCCAGCGTCGCGCCCAGCTCGCGGCACTGTTGGACGAGGTCCAGGCTCAGGCCGCAGGCGCCCGGCTGCGACTGCTGCACGACGCACGCCTCGCAGCCGACGAAGCTCTGGTCGAGGGGGTGCGGCAGTCCGTGCGCACCACCACCGCCCAGGCCACCGCCTCCCTGAAGCTGGCGCTGGATCTCGGGGAGCGGTTCCCGCTGATCGCTGCGGCGTTGAACGACGGGGAGATCTCGTTGGCGCAGGCCGAAGCGATCGTCTCCGGGCTCCGGAAGCTCCCCAACGTTGTGACGCGTGCGGAGGTGGAACTGTGCCAGCGCTCCGTCCTGGCGGAGGTCCACAACCTCGGCCCGGACGAGTTGCGGGAGCTGGCCAGTCACGTGTTCCGGGTGATCGACCCCGACGGGGCCGAAGCCGAAGACAAGAAGAGGCTCGACGCCCAAGACCGCGCCGCCCACCGCAACCGGTACCTCACCATCACCCCAGATCACCACGGCGCCTCCCGCTTCACCGGCCTGCTGCCCACCGCCCAAGCGGAACTCCTCGCCGCCCAACTGGACGCGGTGACGCCGCCAGCATCGTCGTACCGCGACTCCGACGAACCCTCCGGCCCCGCCGTCCGCCGCGCGGACGCGTTGATGATCCTGGTCCACACCGCCGCCGCCACCGGGGAACTACCCGCCCACGGCGGGGACCGGCCACAGGTCCACATCACCGTCAACTACGACACCCTGCTCACCGGGCTGGGACGCGTCGACGTGCTCGGCGGCCACAGCCTAGGCGGCCTATCCGCCGCCGACGCCAGACACTTGGCCTGCGACGCGGACCTGATCCCCGTCGTCCTCGGCACCAACTCACAACCCCTGGACGTCGGGCGCAAACACCGCCTGTTCCCCGCAGGGATCCGCACCGCCCTCGCACTGCGCGACGGAGGCTGCGCGTTCCCCGGCTGCACCGCCAGACCTGCCTCGTGTGAGGCGCACCACATCGTCCCCTGGTGGGCAGGCGGAGAATCGTCGATCACCAACGCAGTGCTGTTGTGTCCCCACCACCACCGGCTCGTCGAACCAGACCCACACCAATCAGCCGAATCACAATGGCAGGTCCACCTCGACACGGACACCGGGATGGCCTGGTTCACCCCACCCCGGCATGTCGACCCGGCCCGGAGACCCAGACAAAACCGCAGGCACCTCCTACGCGAACACCTCACCTCCGCCAAGGCACCACCCTGCCCAGACGAACCCGACACCGCCGAACCGGAAGGCACCGGCGCCGTCGTCACGGGGCATGAACCTGTGGACCGGCCTGCAGACTTCAGCCACCTCGACGACCTCGTCGCGAGAACAGCCGCAATCTGGCAACCCGCTTGAGGCGGCGCTCTCCCACGCCGTGGGGAAAGTGAGGTACCCAGCGTGCGTTTCAACACCGGGCTTCCTCGCCGTCCTTCACGTTCGCCAACAGCATCCCTCCAAGACAAGGAAACAACAATGACGGAGACAACCACCACCCGCGAAGCCGATGTGGCAAGCAGAGATCTCGCCCACACTGGTACAGCCGCAGCCCGCACCGACCCACTGCTGCTCGCTCTGGTGCGCACGTTCAATAGTGCAGATGCCGATTGCGCGCTGAGCATCACCCTCAGCGTCCAGGGGGAGATCATCACGGGCACGCTCATCGGAGTCAGGCAATGGGCGACGTTGGCCGCGCAGCAACTGCGCCAGAGCAACGTCGCCGGCGGAGGACTGGAACTCGTAGCGGCAGCCATTGAAAGGACCTTCGCGCCAACGGAAGAAGACCCCGAACGAGCCGCGCCGGGAGACGAGATCCACCTCATGGACGCTGCCTACTTCGGTTCCGGCTCTCCGCTCCCTCCGGAGGGGAACCTGCTTTGGCGCGGCAAGCTCTCCAGCGTCGACGGATGGCACTGGGGCACCTACCTCGGCTGACGTGAGCCCGGGGAGCCATGCCCTCTCCCCCGACCTGCCGCTGCGGGCTGGCTCAGGGAGCGAGAACGTCCGCGATGACGAACGCGCTGGCGGCCGCCCAGGCCTGGGGCGGCAGCTCGCGGGGTACGGCATCGGGCTTAGGACCTCGCCACATCCCGTGCCTCGGGCGACTGCTGGGTTCGACGCCGTCCTTGGCCTCAAAGTCAGCGCTGGGCGCAACAGTGATGGCCAGTGCTGGGTGTGAAGCCTCACCGCGATTTGATTAGTTTAACTTTCAACCGTATGCTGGAGGCATGACTCTCGCACCCGAAACGCACATGGGCCGCCTCGAGCTGCGCGTCCGCGACCTGAAGCAGCAGCTCGCCTTCTACACCGACGGCGTGGGCCTCGTCCCGCTGTCGGACGAGCCCGGCGCCGTGACGCTCGGCCTGGGTCAGACCCCCATCGTCCGCCTCACCGAATCCCGCGACCTGCGCTCCGCGCCGCGTAGCGCCGCCGGCCTGTTCCATACAGCCGTGCTGTACAACGAACTGCCGGACCTGGCCCGCACCCTGGTGTCGATGTACACCAAGTACCCCGAGACCTATGCCGGCACGGGCGACCACCTGGTGTCGCAGGCGTTCTACTTCACAGACCCGGAGGGCAACGGCGTCGAGCTCTACCACGACCGCCCCCGCGACGAGTGGACCTGGATCGGCGACCAGGTGCAGATGAGCACCCTCTACATCGACCCCGAGAAGTTCGTGCGCACCCACCTCACGGACCAGCCCACCAGCCAGGCGGGCGAGCTGGGCCACGTGCACCTTCAGGTGGGCGACGTGGCGTCGGCCCAGAGGTTCTACGTCGATGCACTGGGCTTCAACCAGACGTTCCTGCTCGGCGGCCAGGCGCTGTTCGTGTCCGCCGGCGGCTACCACCACCACATGGCTATGAACGTGTGGAACTCCGCCGGCGCCGGCCCCCGTGCCAACACGCTGGGCATGGGCGTGGTGGACATCCTCGTGCCCACCGTCGACGAGGTCGCCAAGGCCGAGGAGCGCCTGCGCTCGGCCGGATTCGCCCCCACGCACGACGGGCGCACCCTCACGGTGCTCGACCCGTGGCGCAACGAGATCCGCCTCACCGCAGACGTCTGACGAACCCAGGGAGACCCCCAAATCTAGATTCGGTGTCACTCATGACCCCAGATCTGGATTTGGCATCCCGGGGCCCGCGATAGCCCCCATAGCGGCCCTCAGCGCGCAAGAATGGGTCATCCTCCCGAAAGGACTCCCCATGACCGATCTCTGGAGCCAGGACCCCCGGTACGCGCTGCGGGTCACACCCGATTTCGACCTGGCCACGTTCGACCGCAACTCCACCCCGGGCTGGGAGGGCAGCAAGGACGACGCCGAGGAGTACATCGCCGGCAACGAGAAGCTGCTGAACGAGCTCCAGGAACGGTTCTTCGCCCACGGTCGCTCCGGCGGCACGAAGAAGATCCTCGTCGTGGTGCAGGGCCTCGACACCGCGGGCAAGGGCGGCATCGCCCGCCACGTCTTCGGGTTGTTCGACCCCCAAGGCATCCGGCTCACCAGCTTCGGGGTGCCCACCGAGGAGGAGCGCGCCAACCACTACCTGTGGCGCGTCGAGAAGGCCCTCCCCCCGCCCGGCCTCATCGGGCTGTTCGACCGCTCCCACTACGAGGACGTGCTCGTGGTGCGGGTGGACGGCATCGTGGAGGAGGACGTCTGGTCCAAGCGCTACGACGAGATCAACGAGTGGGAGCAGAAGCTCGTCGACGACGACACCGTGGTGTTGAAGTTCGCCATGATGGTCTCGAAGGACGAGCAGGCCAAGCGACTGATGGAGCGCATCGACCGGCCGGACAAGCGGTGGAAGTACAACCCCGGCGACCTCGACACCCGAGCCAAGTGGGACGAGTTCCAGGAGGCCTACGCGGACGTCTTCCGCCTCACCACCACCGGCTACGCGCCGTGGATGGTGTTGCCCGCGGACCGGAAGTGGTACTCCCGGTTGGCGGTCACCGAGATCCTGCTGCGCACCCTCATCGACATGAACCTGCGCTGGCCGGAGCCCGAGGAGGGGTGGACGCCGGAGCGGGAACGCGCCCGCCTGGCGGAGACCATGAGCACCGAGGCGCTGGCCGAGAATTTCGCCGACACCGAGGAGACCGTGCGCGACGCGATCGACAACAGCCTCGAAGTGTCCGAGGACGCCGCCCGGATCCGTACCCAGGCCGAGCCGCGGGACGTGCGGGAGACCGCCGTCGCGGACGTGGAGGCGAAGCGGGCAGCGCTCCTGGCGGATCTCGACGCGACGCTGGCGCACAAGAGGGAGTTGCTCGACCAACGCGGTAGCGGCGTCGGGGAATAGGACTCAGACGAGTTCGACGGGGCGTTCCAGCGCGGTGCGCTCGTCGTCGGGCAGGTACCCCATCAGCAGCCTCAACGCGTCCACGCGGACGGAGCTCTCGACGCCGTCGATCTGGCGCAGCATGTCTGCGGCGATGACCTCTGCCTGCGTGCTGCGCGGCGTGTACTGCCATGCGCGGGCGACCAGCTCGCGGTCCACCAGTTGCTTCTTCGCCAGACGGTCGAGCACGGTCATCACAGTCGTGTACGCGAGCTCCCGCTCTTCGGAGAGCTTGGCGTGCACGTCGGCGACACTCATGGGCGCTTGTGCGGCCCAGAGCACCTCCATCACACGCTGCTCGAGTTCACCCCTGGATGACATGGGCCAAGCATAGGCGCTACTCGCCCCAGTTTTAGCGACAGGTTGTCGAAGTACGACGCAAAGTAGTACCGTGCGGCCATGGATCCTGTGATTCTCGCACGGTGGCAATTCGGGATCACCACCGTCTACCACTATCTCTTCGTCCCCATCACGATCGCCATGTCAATGCTCGTGGCCGTCCTCCAGACACTGTGGGTGCGCACCGGCAAGGACGCCTACCTGCGCCTCACCAAATTCTTCGGCAAGCTCTTCCTGATCAACTTCGCGTTGGGTGTCGTGACCGGCATCGTGCAGGAGTTCCAGTTCGGCATGAACTGGTCCGAGTACTCGCGCTTCGTCGGCGACGTCTTCGGGGCCCCGCTCGCGCTCGAGGCGCTGCTGGCCTTCTTCCTCGAGTCCACGTTCCTGGGCCTGTGGATCTTCGGCTGGGACAAGCTCCCCAAGTGGCTGCACCTCATGGCCATCTACATGGCCGCGTTCGGCACCATGCTGTCGGCTGTGTTCATCCTCGCGGCGAACTCGTGGATGCAGCACCCCGTCGGCACCATCTTCAACAACGGCCGCGCCGAACTCGACGGCGTCGACGGCTTCCTCCAGGTGCTGACCAACCCGGTGTTCCTCGTCACGTTCCCCCACGTCATCTTCGCTGCCTACATGGTGGCCGGCGGCCTGCTGGCCGCCATCGGCGGCTGGCACCTGGCCAGGATCAACCGCGACGGCGAGGCCAAGCCCGGCGACACGCAGGCCTACCGGTTCGCCACCAAGTTCGGCGCCTGGGTGCTGCTCGTGGCCTCCGTCGGTGTCATCTTCACCGGCGACCTCCAGTCCAAGATCATGACCGAGGTGCAGCCCATGAAGATGGCCGCCGCCGAGGGACTGTTCTACACGGAGGAGAACGCCTCGTTCTCCATCGTGACGATCGGCAACCTGGAGGGCACGGAGGAAGTCTTCGCCATCAAGATCCCCGGCCTGCTGTCCACCCTCTCGGGCCACGAAACGGTCAAGGGCATCAACAACCTGCGCGACGAGTACGCCGCCAACGGCTTCCAGCGCTTCGACGAGACCAAGACCACGCTCCAGACCCAGTACGCGGCCGAACTCCAGGCCAACTACGAGGTGGACCCCATGCCCAACGTGGCCGTGTCCTACTGGACCTTCCGGCTCATGATCGGCCTGGGCTTCATCGGCATCGCGATCGCGGCCTTCACCCTGTGGAGCGTGCGCAAGGACCGCCTACCGAAGTACAGCCTGCTCTGGACGCTGCTCATGTTCGCCATGCCGCTGCTGCCGCTGTTCTCCAACTCGTTCGGCTGGATCTTCACCGAGATGGGCCGCCAGCCGTGGCTGGTCGCCGGCGTGCTGCCCACCCAGGCAGGCGTCTCCGCCTCCGTCTCGGCGGGCGAGGTGCTGTTCTCCATGATCGTCTTCACCCTCCTCTACGGCGGCCTGGCCGTCCTCGAGGTGTGGCTGTTCCTCAAGTACGCGAAGGCCGGTCTCCCAGAGGTCGCCCCCGTCGAGGTACAGACGGATGCCGACGCCCCGATGAGCTTCGCTTACTGACAGGTTGAGACATGTTGAATCTGCTTGAAACCACCGTTCAGACCCCGATCCTCGTGGCCGTCTGGTTCGTCCTGGTCGCCGTCCTCTGGATCGGCTTCTTCTTCCTCGAAGGCTTCGACTTCGGCGTGGCCATGCTCATCCCCGTGTTCGGCAAGAACGAGAAGGAGAAGCGCGTCATCGTCAACACCATCGGCCCCCTGTGGGACGGCAACGAGGTGTGGCTGCTGACCGCGGGCGGCGCGATGTTCGCCGCCTTCCCTGGCTGGTACGCGACGACGTTCTCCGCGTTGTACCTGCCGCTCCTGCTCGTGCTCGTCGGGCTGATCCTGCGTGGCGTGGCGTTCGAGTACCGCTCGAAGCACCACGACTCGAAGTACCGCTCGATGCTCGACTGGTTCGCCACCATCGGCTCCTTCATCCCGTCGCTGGTGCTCGGTGTGGGCTTCGCCAACTTCGTCGTGGGTCTGCCGCAGGCCACCGTCGACACCCCCGTGGGGCCGGCGCCGCTGTTCGACGGCACCTTCTGGGGCCTCTTCGGGCCGTTCGCCCTGCTCGGCGGCGTGCTGCTCGTGGTGCTGTTCCTGGTGCACGGTTCGATGTTCCTGGCACTGAAGACCAGCGGCATCATCCACGACCGGGCCAAGGCGTTCGCGTCGAAGGTCGGCTGGCTGGCCGCTGCGCTCGTCGCGCTCTTCGTGATCGGGCAGAACATCTTCTGGCCGGCCACCTCCGAGTTCGGCGACTTCTCGATCTACGCCTGGGTGGCCGGGGCGGTCGCGATCATCGCGATCGTGGCGGGCACGCTGCTGATCACCAAGGGCCGTGACGGCTGGGGCTTCATCTCCACCGGCATCACCGTGGTCGCGCTGTTCGTCGGGATCTTCCTGAAGATGTACGGCAACCTGGGCTTCGCCCAGAACGAGACCATCGCCATCGGCGAGCGCCTCACCATGCTCTCGGCCGCGTCGTCGCCCACCACGCTGACCATCATGACCTGGGCAGCGGTGATCTTCGTTCCCATCGTGATCGCCTACCAGAGCTGGAGCTACTACGTCTTCAGTAAGCGGATCTCGACGAAGAACATCCCCGACGAGGTCCACGTGGCCGCCTGACTCGGATCCGCCTTGCGGAAACGTCCCGGTCCGCCCACATTCGGGCGATCGGGACGTTTCCGCAAGGTCAAGTTTCACAACCCTGATACCCATGGGGGTATTCTGAGTCCGTGCGCAAGTTATTCCTCGCCCTGATCCTGGCCCTGACAGCCCTCCTCGCCGCGTGCGGTGACGAGGCCCCCTCCGAGTTCCCCGCCGACGCCGTCTTCCTCGACGTGCGGACCCCCGACGAGTACGACGCCGGGCACGTCGACGGCGCCCGCAACATCGACTTCTACGCCCCTGACTTCGCCGACCAATTGGCGGAGCTGCCCCGGGACGCCACCTACGTCGTGTACTGCCAGAGCGGCAACCGCTCCGGCCAGGCCAAGGCGGCGATGGACGAGTTGGGCTTCACCGACGTCATCGACGGCGGGGCGTACTCCAGCCTGAGCTGACCCGCCCTGACCGGGTCCAGCCCACATTCCCCTGTGTGGAAGGATGATTGAGTGGCCGGACCCATCCATCCCAGACTCCTGAAGCGCGCCGAGGCGACCCGCAGGTTCCTGGTGGCCACGGTGGTCGTCGGCGTGGTCACGGCGGGGCTGCTGATCGCTCAGGCCAGGCTCATCGCCGACTGGGTCACCCTGGCGTTCGACACCGGCGGCTTCCCATCCGGCTGGGGCACCGCCCTGGTGCTGCTGCTCCTCGTGTTCCTCGGCCGCGGCCTCCTGTCCTGGCTCAACTCGTGGCTGGCGCACCGCAGCGCGGCCTCCGTGAAGTCGACGCTGCGTCGCGACGTGCTGGCGGCCAGGCTGGCCACCCCGGTGGGGGCCACGTCGTCGGCGTCCCTGCTGCGCACCGTCACGCAGGGCCTGGACGCGCTCGACGGCTACTTCAGCAAGTACCTCCCCCAACTCGGCCTGGCCCTCACCGTGCCGCTGCTCGTGGGCGGCACCATCCTGCTGGCAGATTGGCAGTCCGCGCTGATCATCGCGTTCACCCTGCCGCTCATCCCGGTGTTCATGGCGCTGATCGGGTGGACGACGGAGAAGGCCACGCGGCACTCGTACTCCGTGGCCGACCGGTTGGCCAACCACTTCGGCGACCTCATCAGCGGCCTCCCCACGCTGCAGGCGTTCGCGCGGGCCCGGGCCCAGAAGCGCGGCGTGGACCTCACCGAGGAGCAGTACCGCGGCGCCACCATGAAGGTGCTCTACATCTCGTTCCTGTCGGCGTTCGCGCTGGAGTTGCTGGCGTCGCTGTCGGTGGCGATCGTCGCGGTAACGGTGGGCTTCCGGCTGGTGTACGGCGACGTCGACTTCACCACCGCCCTCTTCGTCCTCATTCTCGCGCCGGAGGCCTTCCTGCCCGTGCGGCAGGTGGGCGTGCACTTCCACGACTCGGCCGACGGCATCGCGGCCGCCGACGCCGCGTTCGAGGTGATCGACGCGGCCCAGACCCATGCGGGAACGCTGCCGGCCCCGGCGGGCGCCCTCGTCCTGGACGCCGTATCGTTCACCTATCCCGGAGCGGCGGAGCCCGCCGTCGACCGGCTCGACCTGCGGGTGGAGCCCGGCGAGGTGGTGGCGCTGAGCGGGTCCTCGGGGGGCGGGAAGTCCACGACGTTGGCCATGACCATGGGCTTCCTCACACCGGATTCCGGCACGGTGTCCGTGGGCGGCGTCTCCCTGGCGGCCATCGACCTGGCCTCGTGGCGCGCCCAGGTGGCGTGGGTGGCGCAGGAACCGGGGCTGGTCAACGGCACCGTCGGCGACAACGTGGCGCTCGGCCACCCCTCGGCCCCGAAGGCAGAGCTCGCCCGCGCGCTGGCCGACGCGGGCGCTGATTTCGGCCTCGACAAGCACGTCGGCGACGACGGCGAGGGCCTGTCCGCCGGCGAGCGGCGCCGCGTAGCGCTGGCCCGCGCGTTGGTGCGGATCAGGCTCGGCGGCGCGCGGCTGCTCGTGCTCGACGAGCCGACGGCCGGCCTGGACGCCGCCACGGAGGCGCACGTCATCGGGGCCGTCCGCGCGACGGGCGCCGGGGCCCTCATCGTCAGCCATCGGCCCGCCGTGCTGGCCGCCGCCGACCGCGTGGTGGAGGTGGTGCCGGCATGAGGAAGACGATCCTCCTGGCCCGGGAGTTGATGGACGCGACGCCCAAGGGTCGCCGTCGGTTCCTGCTGGCGGTGCTGCTGGCGATGCTCGCCTCCAGTTCCTCCGTCGCGCTGCTGGGCGTCTCCGCCTGGCTGCTGTCGTTCGCCGCGATGGCGCCGCCGGTGCTGTACCTGCAGGCCGCCGCCGTGGGCGTGCGCGCGTTCGCCATCTCGCGGGGCGTCTTCCGCTACCTGGAGCGCACCGTCGGCCACGACCTGGCGCTGCGCATGCAGACGGCGCTGCGGGTGCGCGTCTACGAGAAACTGGCCGCCACCACCCTGATCGGCAGGCGTCGCGGCGACCTGCTCACCCGCGTCGTGGCCGACGTCACCGCCATCCAGGACCTCGTGGTGCGCGTGGTGATCCCGTTCGTCTCGGCCGCGCTGGTCGTCGTGGCCACCACGGTGATGTTCAGCGTGTTCAACTGGCCCACCGCCCTCGCGCTGCTGGCGACCGCGCTGCTGGCCGGGGTGGTGCTGCCGTGGTGGACCCAGCGGGCCAGCCTCGCCGTCGACCTGGCGGCGGTGCCCACCCGGGGTCGCCTGGCGGACGGCGTGCGCGAACTGGCGCGGACCGCCACGGATCTGGTGGCCTACGGAGCCGAGGCCGCTGCGCTCGACAGGCTGCTGGGGATCGACGATGAACTGCGCCGGCAGGAGGCCCGCGGCGCCTGGATCCGCGGCATCGCGACGGGTGGCCAGCTCGTGGCCTCGGGGCTGGCCGTCGGAGCAGCGCTGTGGTTCGGCACCGGAGCCCTGACGGCCGGAGACCTGGACCCCCGCCTGCTGGCCGTGCTCGTCCTCACCCCGCTGGCGCTGCACGAGGTGCTCGGCACCTTCGCGCAGGCGGCGCAGACCTACACCCGGGCGCGCTCCGCGCTCGGCCGCCTCTCCGAGGTGCTGGAGGCCGAGCCTGTCGGCACCGGAGACGTCGTGCCCGGCGAAGGAGCCCCGGGCCTCCTGCTGGAGGACGCGACCATCGGCTGGCCGCTGCCCGACGGCGACTCCGTGGTGGTCCAGGAGCACGTCTCCCTGTCGGTGGCCCCGGGCGAGCGGGTGGCGCTGGTGGGACAGTCCGGCGTCGGCAAGACGACCCTCGCCGCCACCGCCATGGGGCTCATCCCCCCGCTGGCCGGCCGTGTGTCGAGGGGCGGTCGCGTCGGCTACCTGGAGCAGGACGCCCACATCTTCGCCACCACGGTCGCGGAGAATGTGCGCATCGGCGACAAGGACGCCACCGATGGGGCCATCCTCGACGCACTGGCGAAGGCCGGGCTGCCGATGGACCCGCAGCGACGGCTGGGCGAATCAGGCACGACGATCAGCGGTGGCGAGCGTCGTCGCCTCGCGCTGGCGCGGCTCCTGGTGGGCACGCGGGACCTCATCATCCTCGACGAGCCCACCGAGCACCTGGACCGCGAGACCGCCGACGCGCTGATGCGCGACGTGTGGGCCGCCTTCGCGGACGAGCCCGTTCTGGTCATCACGCACGACCCGGACGTGGTGGCTCTGTGCAGCAGGGTGGTGCGGATGAACCCCGCCAGCGAGTCGGCCTCCCCCGTGGTCAGCGGAAGCTCATAGCCACCTGGCGTCCCGCTTCCCTCGCCACTGCGATGGGGTCCGCCAGGGCGCGCTCACCGGCAAGGTCCCAGAGCGCGACGGCGAGGCCGTGGAAGTCCACCTCCCGGCAGCCGGCCACCAGGGCGACAGGCAGGTCCCTTCCCCGCGCCTCCGCCACCTCGGCAGCAATCTGCCGCACCACGTCGACGGCCTTGCCGCTGAAGCTCTGGGCGTCGAACGAGCCCTCCCCCGTCACCACGAGATCAGCGTCCTCCATGGCTTCGCGCAGCCCGATCGCGTCGGCCACCACCCGGGCGCCGGAGGTGGTGGTGGCGCCCCAGAGCTGCAGCGCGAAGCCTGCGCCGCCCGCCGCGCCGGCGCCGGGTGCGCGGGGGTCGCCCCCCACCAACGCGGCCCAGTGCGCGAGGTTGGCGTCCATCTCCTCCACCAGGGAGGCGCCGCCCTTCTGCGGCCCGAACACTGCGGCCGCACCGTCGGGGCCGAGCAGCGGGTTGGTCACGTCGGACAGCACCAGCGCACCGCCTTCGGGCGGCGGCACGACGCCCGCCCACTCCACGGCCGTGATCCCCGGCAGTGCGGCGTTGCCCAACTGCTCCGTGAGCGCGGTCGGCTGAGGTGCGCGTGCCACGCTCAGGCCGAGCGCGACGAGCAGGCCCAGGCCCCCGTCGGTGGAGGCGCTGCCCCCGAGCGCAAGGAGGAGCCGGGTGGCGCCGGCGTCCAGCGCGGCGCGGATGGCCAGGCCGAGGCCGCGGGTGTGCGCCTCGCGCGGCGCCAGATGCCCGATCGTGGTGAGCCCGCAGCAATGGGCCAGCTCCACCACACCCGTGCCGTCCGGGAGCCGCACCCACGACGCATGCCGGAGGTTTCCGAGCGCGTCGACGGTGTCGAGCGGCAACCGTTCGGCCCCCGCGAGGGTGGCGAACGCGTCGAGGGTGCCCTCCCCGCCGTCGGCCATGGGGCGGATGGTCAGCCGGTCCGCCGGGCGCACGTCGACCCACCCGTCCGCGATCGCGCGGGCGGCCTGGACGGCGGTCATGGTCGACTTGAACGAGTCGGGTGCGATCACCACGCGCATGGACGACGGTAACCCGGAGGGGGTCTACAACGCGAGCACTTCGCGGCAGTCGCCCTCCGACACGCCGGTGGAACGGCGTGGAAACCCCTGGGATGGCGCCCGGCTGCCCACGGTTCGACCGGCTGCAGCGCCCGCCGACAGGCGCCCGCGATCAGCCGCTAGAGTGGCCGGGTGACCGCCCCCGTTTCCACCGATGGACGCCGCCTCAGGGTGGCCCAGTTCATCGATAACTACGGCCCGGGTGCCAACGGCCTGATGTTCGCCGTGCAGCAGTTGGAGGGCAACCTGCTCGACGCCGGGCACGAGGTGATCGTCGTCGCCCCCGCCGCGAAAGGGCCCAACCCGCACCACGGCCGCCCCGGCCGCAGCGAGATCCGGCTCCCCTCGGTGCGCGTACCGAAGATGCCCACGCGCGTGGCCAACGGTCGACACTTCGAGCGCACCATCGACGAGATCGCGAAGCTGAAGCCCGACGTCCTGCACGTGCACGGCTTCGGCACCATCGGTGTGCTCGGCACCTGGGCCGCGCAGCGGCTCGGCATCCCCATGCTGCTGACGTGGCACACCGATTTCGACGCGTACGCAGACCACTATTCGACCGTGTTGCCCCTGCTCACCGGAGTGCTGCGGGCGTGGGCGACGATCACCCGGGGCGACTTCGTCAGCCAGCGCGACATCCGCGCCGCGGAGGTGCGCTACGAGGACCGCGGCCGCTCGACGGCGTCGCTGCTCGCCCTGTGCCAGAAGATGCTGGAGACGGCCACCCTGGTGACCACCCCGTCGCCGAAGACCGCGCTGCGCTGCCGGCACCTCACGGAGAACATCAACGTGCGGGTGGTGCCCAACGGGGTGGACCCGCTCCCGCCCGGCCCCCCGCCGATCACGCATCCCGACGGGCCGATGGTGCTGTACGCCGGCCGCATCGCGCCTGAGAAGGGCATCCCGCTGCTGGCCGAGGCCTTCACTCTGGTGCACGCCCAGTACCCCGACGCGCGGCTGTGCATCGTCGGAGACTGGCAACGGTATTCAGGCATCAAACGGATCCTCGCCGAAGGCCGCGACGCGGGCCGCATCATCCTGCCCGGCGAGCAGAAGCGCGACGACCTCGGCGCGTTCTACGGCATGGCGGACGTGTTCGCATTCCCCAGCCTCACCGACACCCAGGCCCTCGTCCTGCACGAGGCCGCGCTGGCGGGCCTGCCCATCGTCTCGGTGGACCACGAACTGCAACTCGTGATCGAACCCGGCGTCAACGGCGAGATCACCCGCCCGACGCCCGCGTCCCTGGCCGCCGGCATCATCCGGGTGCTGGAGAAGCTGCCGGATGACACCTGGCGGGCCAGGGCGCGCGAGCGCTCCGTCGAACTCGGCTCGCAGTGGAGCATCGCCTCGCAGGCCGCGGAGATGCTGTCGATCTACGCCGAGGTCGCGGCCGGCGGCCGGCGGGCATAGCCCGAAAAATCCGAGGGAGATTTCAGCCACATCGCGCTATATAGCCGGGACGTGGCCAAAATCTCCCTCCAATTTTCAGAGACCCTCGAGCCTATTTACCGGTCATGTCCGCTGGAACCACCCAGGCGTCGAAGTCCTCGCCGGCGACACCGTTGGCGATCGCCGACTCACGCAGCGACGTGCCCTCCTTGTGCGCCTGCTTGGCGATCTTGGCGGCCATGTCGTAGCCGATGTGCCGGTTCAGCGCGGTGACCAGCATCAGGTTGGACGACAGGTTCGCGTTGATCCGCTCCAGGTTCGGCTCGATGCCGACGGCGCAGTGCTCCGTGAACGAGCGCATGCCGTCCGCCAGCAGGCGGATCGACTCCAGCACGGCGTGGGCCATCACGGGCTTGAACACGTTGAGCTGGAAGTTGCCCTGGCTTCCCGAGAAGCCGACGGTGGCGTCGTTGCCGAACACCCGCGCGACCACCATGGTGAGGGCCTCCGACTGCGTCGGGTTCACTTTGCCGGGCATGATCGACGAGCCGGGCTCGTTCTCGGGGATCAGCAGCTCGCCGATGCCGTTGCGCGGGCCCGAGGCGTACCAGCGCACGTCGTTGGCCAGCTTCATCAGCGCGCCGGCCAGCACGCGCAGGGCGCCGCTGACCTCGACGAGCGAGTCGTGCGCCGACAGCGCGGCGAACAGGTTGTCCGCCTGGCGGAACTCCAGGCCGGTCTCCTCGGAGATCTTCTGCGCGGTCAGCGCGCCGAACTCCGGGTGGGCGTTGAGGCCCGTGCCGACGGCGGTGCCGCCGATCGCCAGGTCACGCGCCCGCGAATCTGCGAACCTGATGCCCTCGGCGGCGAAGTCGAGCTGGGCGACCCAACCGCCGAACACCTGACCCAACCGCACCGGCGTGGCGTCCTGCAGGTGGGTGCGGCCCACCATCACCACGTCGTCGTACTGCCTGGCCTTGGTGTCGAGCACCTCCCGCAACTTCTCGAGGGCCGGGTACAGCAGCGAGTTGATTTCGCTGACCAGCGCGATGTGCATGGCCGTGGGGAAGGTGTCGTTGGACGACTGGCCGCGGTTGACGTGGTCGTTGGGGTGGACGGGCTGCTTGGAGCCCATCTCGCCGCCGGCCAGTTCGATGGCGCGGTTGGAGATGACCTCGTTGGAGTTCATGTTGGACTGGGTGCCGGAACCGGTCTGGAACACCACCAGCGGGAAGTGGTCGTCCAGCTTGCCGGCGATCACCTCGTCGGCGGCGCGGGCTATGAGCTGGGCCACGTCGGAAGGCAGTTCGCCCAGTTCGCCGTTGGCCTGGGCGGCGGCCTTCTTCAGGACCCCGAGGGCCCGCACCATCGGGCGGCCCCAGACGAAGGCGTTGCGGCCGATGTCGAAGTTGTGGAGGCTGCGTTCGGTCTGCGCGCCCCAGTAGCGGTCTGCGGCAACGTCGATGTTGCCCATTGAGTCGGATTCAATGCGTGCCATGGCCCCGACGCTACCCCGCCGCGACGACAGAGCGGTGCGATACCGCGCAGTGAGATCGGAGGAGAACTCCCCCGTCGGTGCTCTGACCCCCGAGTGCCCCAGGGCATGAAAAGGCCCGACCCGCTGCCCTTGGGGGGCGGCAGCGGGTCGGGCGGCTTTCGGGCTCCCGAATGCTCGGGAAGATGGGATTACTCTAGCGGGATTTCTCGCCATTGCAAAGCCGGACGAGGCAATTGGTCTGATGTTTCCCTGAGTTTTTCCTGAAAGCCCTTCTCAGGGGCAGTTCGCCTAGCCAGCGGCCTGTATCAGCCCTTCCGGAGCGAGCGGAAACCCCGCAACCTGAGACTGTTCAAGACCACGAAGACACTCGAGAACGCCATCGCGGCACCCGCGATCATGGGTGTCAGCATCCCGAAGGCGGCCAGCGGGATGGCCGCCGTGTTGTAGCCGAAGGCCCACAGCAGGTTGCCCTTGATCGTGCGCAGCGTGGCGCGCGACAGGCGCACCGCGTCGACGGCTGCGCTGAGGTCGTGGCGCATGAGCGTGATGTCGCCGGCGGCGATGGCCGCGTCGGTGCCGGTGCCCATGGCGATGCCCAGGTCTGCCTGCGCGATGGCGGCCGCGTCGTTGACGCCGTCGCCCACCATGGCCACCTGCTGGCCCTTGGCCTGCAGTTCCTTGATGGCGGCCACCTTGCCCTCGGGGGTGACCCCTGCACGGACGTCGTGGATGCCGAGCGACTCCGCCACGGCGCGCGCCGTGGCCTCGTTGTCGCCGCTCAACAGCACGGGGGTGAGGCCCAGCTTCTTCAACTGCTCGACGGCGACCCCTGCCGACTCCTTGATGGTGTCGGCCACCACCACGCGGCCGAGGATCCGCTGCTCATCGGCGACCTCGACGACGGAACCGATCACGTCGCGGCTCCACTCCGCACGGCCATGGCCCAGATCGGCCATGAACGCGGGCGAACCGGCGTAGACGGTGCGGCCGCCCACGATGCCGCGGACACCGCGGCCGGGCACGTTCTGGAAGTCCTCGACGGGCAGGGGCCGGTCCACCGCCGCGACGAGAGCGGCGGCGATGGGGTGCTCGGAGGCGGCCTCGACGGCGGCCGCCAGCCCGAGCAGCTCCTCGCGGTCCACGCCATCGACGGGCTCCACGTCCACGACGGACATGTGGCCCGTGGTCAGCGTGCCGGTCTTGTCGAACACGATGGTCTGCACGCGGCGGGCACGCTCCAACACCTGCGGGCCCCGGATCACGGTGCCCAACTGGGCGCCCCTGCCGGTGCCCACCATAAGAGCCGACGGGGTGGCCAGACCGAGCGCACAGGGACAGGCGATGATCAGCACGGAGATGGCGGCGGAGAGCGCCACCGTCCAGCCGTGCGCGGCGACCAGGTGGCCCACCAGCGTCACGGCGGCGATACCCAGGACGACGGGCACGAAGATGCTGGACACCTTGTCCGCCAGGCGCTGGACGTCGGCCTTGCCCTCCTGGGCCTCCTCGACCATCTTCGCGATGCGGGCCAGCTGCGAGTTGGCGCCCACCGCAGTGGTGCGCACCACCAGGCGGCCAGTGGTGTTCACGGAACCGCCGACCACCGTCGTGCCCGGCTCCACCTCTACCGGCAGCGATTCGCCGGTGATGATCGACGCATCGACGGCGGAGCGGCCCTCCACGACCTCACCGTCGGCGGCGACCTTCTCGCCGGGGCGGACGACGACGAGGTCGCCGACAGCGAGCGACTTCACGTCGACGAGCTGCTCCTCGCCGTCACGCAGGACGGTGGCCTGCTTGGCGCCGACCTCGAGCAGCGCACGCATCGCGGCGCCCGATTCGGTCTTCGCGCGGGCCTCGATGTATCGGCCCAACAGCAGGAAAGAGATGATGACGACGGCGGCCTCGAAGTAGATGAAGCCCATCGCATCCTGTTGCGCGAGGTTGAACTCGAAGTGGTGCTTCATGCCGATCTCGCCGGCGTGGCCGAACAGCATGGCGTAGAGGGACCAGGCGAACGCGGTGCCGGTGCCCATGGTCACGAGCGTGTCCATGGTGGTGGCGCCGTGGCGCAGGTTGGTGAAGGTCGCCGTGTGGAACGACCGGCCCAGCCATAGCACCACGACGGCGGACAGGACCAGCGCCGCCCACTGCCAACCGGGGAATTGCAACGCGGGGATCATCGAGACCAGCACGACGGGGGTGCTGAGGATGAACGACCAGAGCACGCGCGGCTTGAGCGCGGCGGCTTCGTCGTTCTTCTCGCTCACCGGGACGGGCAGCGTGGCCCCGTAACCGGTCTTCTCGACGACGGCGATGAGATCGTCAGCCGTGAAGTTGGGCGGTGCTTCGACCGTCGCCTTCTCGGTGGAGTAGTTCACCGAGGCGGTCACCCCGTCCACCTTGTTGAGCTTCTTCTCGATCCGCGCGGCACAGGAGGCACAGGTCATGCCCTGGATGTCGAGTTGGATCTTGTTGGTGATGGGTTGGGTCCTGGAGGTGGACATGCTTCCTCTTGCCTGATGCGCGTTGGCTACTTCGGTCCCCGCGGTTGGCGCAGGGCAGGCCGAACAACCCCCGGGCGGCTACGCCCGGGGAAGTTGCCCGGATGGGGTCAGGTGGTCAGGCGCTCAGGCCTCGACGACGGTGTAGCCGCCGGCTTCGCGGACCGCCTCGATGATGGCGTCGAACGGGATGCGCTCGTCGGACTCGACCGACATGGTGCCGCCCTCGAGCGCGACGGAGACGTTGTTGACGCCTTCGACGTCGGAGACCTCTTCGGTGACGTGGTGGACGCAGTTGCCGCAGGTCATGCCCGAAACGGTGTAGTTGGTGATCACAGAGATGGTCCTTCCTTGGGTGACGGGCTATCGGGTCAGGCGCTTGATCGCCTGCATCGCCTCGTCAATCTTCTCTTTGCCCTCCGGGCCGCCCTTGCGGGCAGCGTCGGCGACACAGTGCGAGAGGTGGTCCTCGAGCAGCCCGAGCGACACCGCCTTCAGCGCCGAGGTCACGGCCGTGACCTGGGTGAGAACGTCGATGCAGTACTGGTCCTCTTCAACCATGCGGGCGAGACCGCGGACCTGGCCTTCGATCAGGCGCAGGCGCCGCAAATAGGCTGCCTTCTCCGGCGTGTAACCGTGAGTGTGACAGGTTTCAGTTTCCGTCGTCATGGCACCTCCCTCTCGATCGAGCATACCCCGGGGGGGTAAGGATTTCAATCTCATCCCATCATCCCATCGAGGTTTCCCGGCCGGCCCCCGGGGTGGCCTACCGCTCGGATCGACGCGCGATCCCCCACATATCCACAATGAACCCACAGGTGCTGTGGACAACTAGCGCCCTGAAGATGCACGACAGGTGAACTCAGCCCCCATATACCACGCTGGCACCTCGGGACGGAAAACGGGGTTGAATCGTACAAACTGCCTTGCCAACACAGATTTGCAGCATCGCTTCCACTGTGGCCCCGCACCACGGGCGACGAGATGACGAGCGGATGACGGGCAGAGCGCGTCTCTTTGTGGACAAATTGCCAGAGGCTGGCCGGCCATCGTCAATATAACGATTTGATAACGGTGGTTTCACGCTCAGCTCACAGATTCGTCCACACCCCTGGGGCTCAGCGCCCGCCGGTTATCCACAGCCATCCACAGGCTGTCCACAGGGCCCTCCACACGCTGGGGGCAGGTATGGGCAGGAACCGTCGGAGGGGTGCCTTAGCCTAGGCAACGGAACTGGAAGGGGGTGAGCTGATGACGGCGCATGCAACAACGGCGGTCTTCGATGACCGCGAGCTCGACCGCACGCCTCCGCAGGATCTCGCCGCTGAGCAGAGCGTGTTGGGCGCGATGATGATGTCGAAGGATGCCATCTCAGACGTCGTCGAGGTGCTGCGCGGCACAGACTTCTACCGCCCCAACCACGAGTCCATCTACGACGCCATCATCAGCCTCTACGGCCGCGGCGAGCCGGCAGACCCCATCACTGTGGCCGGGGAGCTCGGCAAGACCGGGCTCCTGGCCAAGGTGGGCGGAGCCGTCTACCTGCACGACCTGCTCTCCAGCGTCTCCATCGCCGCGAACGCGCCCTACTACGCGGAGATCGTCCGCGACAAGGCCGTGTTGCGTCGGTTGGTCAACGCCTCTATCCGCATCGCGCAGCTGGGCTACGGCGGCCAGGGCGAAGTGGACAAGATCGTCGACGAGGCCCAGCAGACGCTCTTCGAGGTGACGGACCGCAACTCCTCCGAAGACTACAAGTCGCTCCGGGAACTGCTGGAGCCCACGTTCGATGAGATGGAGGCCATCGCCAACAGCGGCGACGCGCTCTCCGGCGTCCCCACCGGCTTCACAGAACTGGACCGCATCACCAACGGCCTGCACGGCGGCCAGATGATCATCGTGGCCGCGCGCCCGGGCGTCGGCAAGTCGACGTTCGCGCTCGACGTGTGCCGCTCGGCCGCCATCCACCACAACCTCCCCGCCGCGTTCTTCTCGCTCGAAATGAGCCGCACGGAAATCGTGATGAAGGTGCTCTCCGCCGAGGCGTCGGTACCCCTGGGGCGTATCCGCGGCGGCAAGATGGACGAGAACGACTGGCAGCGGGTCACGGACAAGTCGGCCATCCTCGCGGAGAAAAACTTCTTCATCGACGACTCCCCCAACCTCACCATGATGGAGATCCGCGCGAAGGCCCGCCGCCTGAAGCAGCGCCACGACCTGCAGCTGCTCGCCATCGACTACATCCAGCTGATGAGCTCCGGCAAGAAGGTGGAGTCGCGTCAGTTGGAGGTGTCGGAGTTCTCCCGCCAGATCAAGCTGTTGGCCAAAGAGCTCGAGATCCCGGTCATCGCTCTGTCGCAGCTCTCACGTAACACCGAGCAGCGCAAGGACGGCATCCCGCAGCTGTCAGACCTGCGTGAATCAGGCTCGCTGGAGCAGGACGCCGACATCGTGTTGATGCTGCACCGCCCGGAGATGTACTCCCAGAACCCCTCCGACGAGGAGCGCGGGCTGGCGGCCTTCCACATCCCGAAGCACCGAAACGGCGAGACGGGCAAGATCGACGCGCTCTTCCAGGGCCACTACAGCCGGTTCACCAACGCCCCCATGTGATCCCTGGCCGGCGCCGAGCCGGCTCAGGACGCGGTGACGGCGTCTGCGACGGTGCGCAGCGGCACCCGCTCGCCCAGCCCCACATTGAGCAGGGCAGCAACTTCCGCGCCCGCCCGGGTGAGGTCGCCCTGGCGGAACAGGAAGCTCACGTCGAGGATCTCGTAGCGCGGGGAGCCAGCCGCGAGTTCCTCCTGGAACCGGGAGCCCCCGTCGGTGAAGCCACAGTCGACGGCGGCGAAGGTGCGCTGGGCGTCGGCCTCGAGGTCCCAGGTGCGCACGGACATCACGGTGTCGGCCGCCTGCTGCCCGTGCGCGGTGGCGTTGCGGCGCACCACGTCTGCGACGGTGCCCGGGAGACCTGCCAGCGCCTCGATCCCCGTCCAGTCGGAGCCGACGGCCCGCTCGACCAGCTCGGCCCAACTCCCGGTGGCCGGCACGGTGACCTGCACCCCTCCACAGGCCGCCAAGTCGTTGACGTCGCAGGCGGAGTCGTCGACCACGATCGAGCGGATGGGGGTGCGCAGCAGGGCGAAGTTCTCCATGCCCCCATTGGACGCCCTGCCGCGACGGTAATCAACCCTCGCCCCTGGCCCGGCGGGTACCGTTGCCCCATGGCCGCGCTGCTCACCGAGTACCACCTCACAGACCCTGATGACATGCACCCCGCCGTCGCGCTGGCCCGCTACGGGAAGCGCCGCACGGGCGACCTGTTCGTCGGCCTCTGGCTGGGCATGATCGTCGAGGCCCAGCAGATGCGGCCCAGCCTGCACAACGTGAAGCGCCAGGTGGAGAAGTTCGAAGCGGGCCAGGACCTGCGCAGGGCGATCCAGGAGGTTGGGCGCGATGCCGTCGACGCCGAGTTGGCAGATGCGGCACGGGTCTACTTCGCTTCCGCGCTGGAGGACGCGTCCTACACCTCCACCCTGCTGAAGATGCGCAGGCTCTCCGGCACGCAGGTCCGCGACAAGGCCGCCCACGAAGTGCTCCGCACGGCAGACCTCATCCTCGAGGCCCGGCTCGGTGAACGCTACGTCCCCCTGTTGGTGAGCGGCTTCCTCGCCGGCCTCGCGCCGCACGGTCCACGCGAGCTGAGGGAGGCCCTCGCCGACCATCCGGAACTGGTGGACACGATCACCCCCCTCCTCGAGGCGTGAGGACCCAGCATTCGGAGGGAGAATCCGGCCACATCGGCCCATATGGCGATGATGTGGCAGATATCTCCCTCCATATTTCAGAGCTCCGGCACCTGCTCAGCGCCTGGTACGCGGCCAACGCGCGGCCGCTGCCGTGGCGTGAGCCTGGGGTGTCTCCGTGGGGCGTCCTCGTCAGCGAGATCATGCTGCAGCAGACGCCCGCGGCCAGGGTGGAGGGGCCCTGGCTGGCATGGGTGGGGCGCTGGCCGACGCCCGCCGCGCTTGCCGCGGCGCCCACGGCGGACGTCCTCCGCGCCTGGGGTCGGCTCGGCTACCCGCGCCGCGCGCTGCGCCTCCAGGAGGCGTCCCGCGCTGTGGTGGAGCGGCACGACGGCGAGCTCCCCCAGAGCGAGGACGCCCTGCTCGAACTCCCGGGGGTGGGCAGCTACACGGCGGCAGCGGTGATGGCCTTCGCGTTCGGCCGCCGGTCCCTGGTGCTGGACGTGAACGTGCGGCGGGTCCTCGCCCGCCTCGACGGCGGGGTGGAACACCCGGCCCGCACGGAGACCGCGGCGGAACGCCGCCGCGCCTGGGTCTTCGTCCCGGAGAGCGACGCGGAGGCGGCCACCTGGTCCGCCGCGGCCATGGAACTGGGCGCCACCGTCTGCACCGCCCGCAACCCGCAGTGCGGCCGCTGCCCCGTGGCCGGGCACTGCTCCTGGCTCGCGCTCGGCCGCCCGGCCTGGGAAGGCCCGCCGCGCGTCGGCCAGGCGTGGGAGGGCACCGACCGCCAGTGCCGCGGCCGCATCATGGCCGCCCTCCGATCGGCCCACGCGCCCGTCCCCGTCGCCGACCTCAGCTGGCCGGACCCGGAGCAACTCCGCCGCTGCATCACCTCGCTGGTCGACGACGGCCTGGCCGAGAGCCTCGACGGCGGCCTCACCCTCCCCCGTTGATGGCCGCTAGTTCCCCAGCGAGCGGGGTGCGTACATGATCACGGCCACCCCGACCAGGCAGAACAGCGCCCCGATCACGTCCCACCGGTCCGGGCGGAAGCCGTCCACCACCATCCCCCACGCCAGCGACCCGGCGACGAACACGCCCCCGTAGGCCGCGAGGATCCGCCCGAAGTTGGCGTCCGGTTGCAGGGTGGCCACCATGCCGTACAGGCCGAGCGCGATCACCCCGCCACCGATCCACAACCAGCCGCGGTGCTCGCGCAACCCCTGCCACACCAGCCAGGCGCCGCCGATCTCAAGAACCGCGGCGACGACGAAGAGGGCGATGGAACGAAACGGCAGCATCCGCACAGCCTAGGCTGGAGCCATGATCAAGGCCGTCGTCTTCGACCTGGGGGAGGTCCTCTCCTCGCCGCCGTCGCTCCTTCCAGTGCTGGCGGGGCGGGTCGGCACCACCCCCGAACTTCTCAAGGAGCACTACTGGACGGGTCGGGCCGAGTATGACGCCGGCGCCCCTGACGGCGACTACTGGGGCCCGCTGCTCACGGCCGTCGGGCACGAGGTCCACGACGCCGACCTCATCGCCGAGATCGCGCACCTCGACGCCGACATCTGGGCCAACCTCCGCCCGGCAGCGTGGCAACTCCTCCGCGACTGCAGGCAGGCCGGGGTGGCCGTGGCCGTGCTGTCCAACTCACCGCACGCCATGCAGTTGGCGGCCGACGGGGCGGTCTGGCGCGCCGACGTGGACCACCTCTACGTCTCCGCCAGCCTGGGGGCGGTCAAGCCGCAGCCTGCCATCTACGAGCGCGTGACCAGCGACCTCGGGCTGGCACCCGGCGAGATCGCCTTCATCGACGACAAGCAGGCCAACGTCGACGGCGCCCTATCGGTGGGCTGGCAGGCCCACCGGTGGGTGGACGATCACGACACGCGCGCCTGGCTCACCACGCTGGGGGTGCTCTCGGCCTGATCCGCAGGGGCGCGGCGCACCGGGCGCGTGACCAGCGGCAACGCCACGGCCACCACTGCGAGGGCGCCCATCACGGAGAACGCCAGGGTGTAGGAGCCGGCATCGCCGACCAGGCCAGCCGCCAGCAGCGGCCCGAGCACTCCGCCGCCCGACCAGCCCACCAACATCAGCCCGTAGATGGCGCCAGCGTGGCTCAACCCGAAGAACTGTCCGGCCGTGGACGGCAGCACGCCGAACGCCCCGCCGTAGCAGAGGTACACCACGGCGGCGAGCGCCAGGAACCAGAAGCCTTGGGCGTGCGGCAGCAGGATCAGCGCCACTCCCTCGAGGGCCAGGATCGTGGCCAGCATCGGCAGGCGACCCAGCTTCTCCGCGACGGCGGCCCAGGCCACCCGGCCGCCACCGTTGAACAGCGCCAGCACGCCGACGATGCCCGCGGCCGCCGCCGGGGTGAACCCGCCCACGTCGACGGCGGCGCTGGCCATCATCGAGATCAGGGAGATGCCCGCCATCACGGCGAGCATCAGGATGCCGGTGAGCAGGTACCACTGGGGCGTGCGCAGGGCCTGGGGCGCGGTGAGGTCGCCGTCGACCACCTTCTTCGGACCGGCCGCGACAACCGGCGACACCAGCAGCGCGGCGCCGATGAGGCCCAGCACCAGGTAGGCGATGCCCAGCCAGCGGAAGGCAAGCGCCGGCGTGTCGGGCGTCATCGCGACGAGCCACTGCGCGAACGGCGACGTGACGGTCGCGCCGAAACCGAAACCGCCGACGGCGAGGCCGGTGACCAGCGCCGTGTGGTCCGGGAACCACTTCTGCAGTAGCGCGACCGGCACGATGTAGGCCATGCCCAGGCCGAAGCCGCCGATGACGCCGTAGCCCAGCACCAGCAGCCAGAAGTGGCCGGGGGCCGTGGCCAGGGAGGCCAGCAGGACGCCCAGCCCGTAGATGACCATGCCGATGATGGCGACGGTGCGGGGGCTGCTGCGGTCCTGCAGGCGCCCGCCGATGGAGGCGCCGACGAAGATCATGCCGATGGCCGTCTCGAACGGGACGGAGGCCTGCACGTGGCTCAGGGCCATCGCCTCCGGCGCCTGCAGGGCGCGCCCGAACAGACTCCAGGCGTACACGCCGCCGATGACCAACTGAACCAACACACCGCCGACTAGGGCTGCCCACTTCGTACGCACGATGGGTCAGTCTAAGCAACGAACCCCCGGGCAGTGCGCCCGGGGGTTCGTCAGCTACTTCAGGGAGGGGGAATCAGGCACAGCTCCACGGCTGGAAGCCGCGCTGGGCGTAGAGACGGTTGGCCACGGTGATCTGCTCCTCGCGGGTGGCCTGGTGCGGGTAGGCAGCGAAGTCGCCGCCGTTGACCGAGCGCCAGGTCTGCAGGTTGAACTGCAGGCCGCCGTAGTAGCCGTTGCCGGTGTTGATGTTCCAGCGACCGCCGGACTCGCACTGGGCGATCCGGTCCCACGTCGCGGCGCGGCTCAGGTCGATGCGCTGGTTGGCCGGCAGCTGCGGGGCGGTCTCGACGGGGACCCCTGCCAGCGGCGGGGCCGCGGCCGGGATGGTCGTCACGGCGGGGGTGCCGGTGGTGGCGAACTGGATGATGTTGTTGAACTGCCACTGGTTCTCGGTGACGAACGCGCCGTCGTCGTGGGCGACCACGGAGGTCAGCGCGTAGGTGCGGCAGCCGTTGCGGCCGGTGGCGGCGGTGTCGCACTCGGTGCGCCACTGGCGGCCGTCCGTGGCCGTCCAGGTGCGGGTGCCGCCGGGCTTGCCGCCGGCGGCGAGGGGGTTGCCCACCCACTGGTCACGGCCGGAGGGGAGGTAGGTGAGGTTGTTGAACACCCACCCGTTGTGCAGGACGTGCTGGCCCTGGACCGTGGCCACCTTGGTGGTCCAGATCTCGGTGCGGCACCGCACGACGGTGTCTGAGTACTTGTCGCAGGCGGTCTTCCAGTACCGGCCGTTGACAAGGTGATTGCCCGGCGTCGTGTACATGTTCGTCTCGACGGCCTGCGCGGTCTGCGGGGCCACGAGGGCCAGCCCGAGACCGACGACGGCCGCGGAGGCTGCGGCTAGGAGGCGCTTCAGCATGGAGGGGGTCCTTTCGAAGTAGCGGAATGACGTTAACACCCCGCCGCCCCTTTTCCAAAGAATTTCTCAGGATTACCTTCAGGTTCGAGGCGATCGGTCACCCCCACAAGCGCGTTTACCCCGGAGCGCCCCAACGCCGACTGAGAACTCTCAGCCCTCGTTCACCCCTGCGAAATACCGGCCCCCTCCGGCAGCTGCCCGCCATCGGCCACGCCCCCACAGACCGGCGGCTAGCCTGAGCGGATACCGGAAGGAATCCCCTATGCGCATCAGCGTCCCCCGCGAGGTCAAGAACAACGAGAACCGGGTCGCCATCACCCCCGTCGGCGTCCAGGAACTCACCCATAGCGGGCACCAGGTCGTCGTCGAGGCAGGGGCCGGAGTGGGCTCCAGCTTCACCGACGACTCGTATCGCGACGCCGGCGCCTCGGTGGTGGCGGACGTGGACCGCGTCTGGGGTGACGCCGAGCTCGTCCTCAAGGTGAAGGAGCCCGTCGCCGCGGAGTACCGTCACCTGCGCGAGGGCCTCACCGTCTTCACCTACCTCCACCTGGCGGCGGACGAACCTCTGGTCGACGCCCTGCTCGGCTCCGGCGCCACGTCGATCGCCTACGAGACGGTGCAGCAGCCCAACGGCCTGCTCCCCCTGCTCTATCCCATGAGCGAGGTGGCGGGGTGCCTCGCCCCCCAGATGGGCGCGTACCACCTGATGAAGACGCAGGGCGGCCGCGGCGTGCTGATGGGCGGCGTGGCGGGCGTGCCCAACGCGAGGGTGCTGGTGCTCGGCGGCGGCACCGCCGGCCAGAACGCCGTCAACACCGCCCTGGGCATGAACGCGGACGTGACCGTGCTCGACACCGACATCGACAAGCTGCGTCAGGCCTACTGGCGCTGGAACAACCGGGTGCACGGCCTCCGCTCGTCCGACATGGCCATCCGCGAGCACCTGGCGCAGGCCGACCTGGTGATCGGCACCGTCCTCATCCCGGGCGGCCGGACGCCGCGCCTGGTCACCAACGAGATGGTGGCCACCATGAAGCCGGGCTCCGTGCTGGTGGACGTGTCCATCGACCAGGGCGGCTGCTTCGAGGACAGCCGGTCCACCACGCACGACGACCCCACCTACCAGGTGCACGGCTCCACCTTCTACTGCGTGGCCAACATGCCCGCGATGGTGCCCAACACCTCCACCTGGGCGCTGACCAACGCGACGCTGCCCTACGTGGAGCGGATCGCCGAGCACGGCTGGCGCGAAGCCATGCGGCTCGACGCAGCGCTGGCGAAGGGCCTGGCGACGCACGCCGGGCAGCTCACGTCGCAGCCGGTGGCCGAGGCCTTCAACCGCGACTGGGTCGCCGTCGAGGACGTCATCGCTGAAGCGTGACCGCCGGCAGCCGGCTCAGTCCGCGAGGAACGGCGCGACGGTGGCCTTGGGGCGCCCGATGATCGCGCGGTCGCCGCGGATCAGCACCGGGCGTTGCGCCATTTCCGGGTGCTCGGCGAGCACCTTGGCCACCTGCTCAGCGGTGCGGACGTCGTCGTCGGACAGAGTGCTGCGGTTGAAGTTGGCGTCGCGGCGGACCAGGTCTGTGGGGTGGGCGTCGAGCTTGGCGATCACGTCGAGCCACTCCTCCTCGGTGAGCGGCACCTTGACGTAGTTGCGCACGGTGAGCGCGAACGGCGAGGCCTCTGCCGCCTCGAGCGCGGCGCGCGACGTGGAGCAGCGCGGGTTGTGGAGGATGGTCAGCTCTGACATGGTCGCCCCTTCTCTCTGGTCACCGCCAACCTACCGCCCGCCCGTGACAAGCCCCGGGATAACAATCCGGTTGCTGTTGCCCGCGGCGCCGGTCCGGCCGGAGCCCACGGCGCCAGACTTGGGGGATGAGGACACGGTCAATGCTGATGGTGCTGCTGCTGCTGCTCGCCGGGATCGGCGTCGTGAGCTGGCAGCAGGCCCCGCGCGCCGCCGCGTGCAGTTGCGTGGCGCAGTCGGTCACCGAACACGCCGAGAGCGCGGATCTCGTCGCCGAGGGCATCGTGGTGGGCGTGGACCGGCCCGAGAACCCGCAGAGCTCCATGGACGACGCGACCTACACCGTCGAACTCACCCGCTTGTGGAAGGGCCCGGAGGCCCCGCAGGTGGCCGTCCTCTCCCCGGTCAGCGGCGCGAGCTGCGGCCTGGAGGGCCTCTCCGAGGGCATGACCATCGCGCTGTTCTCCCGCGACGACAACGGCGTGTGGCGCTCGGACCTCTGCGACGGCACCGGCCCCATGAACGACGCCATGGCGGCGGAACTGACCACCGCGCAGGGCGAGCCGAGGGTGCTCACCCCGTCGGCCGACTCCTCGACTGCACCCTCCCCCGGCCCCGACAACGGCAGCCCGGCGGTCCTCTACACGGCGCTGGGGGTGGCAGCGGTCGCGTTGCTGGCGCTGGTCGTGCTCGGTTGGGTGCGCCGCCGTCGATCCGACTAGACGGCCGCCGGCGGTGCGGTCCAGCGCTGCTTGAGCCAGCGCCACCCGCGTCGGATCCTGGCCATCATCGCCAACGCGAGCCAGATCATCAGGGCCAGCAGGACCGCGGCGACGACCGCGGCCAGGACGGGGAACAGCACGGCGAGGGTGGTGACGCCGACCACCCCGATGTCGCCGGCGACCGAGGCCGTCACGTTCGAGACCGGCTCCGGTGAGCTGTTGACGGCCAGCCGGATCCCCGCCTTCGAGAGGTGGCTGAGCAGGGCGGTGACGCCGCCGACGGCGGCGAGCGAGATGGTGAGGAGGTCGCCGTTGGCGCCCGCGATCAGGGCGCCGATCACCGCGCCCGCCACCGGGCGGATGACGGTGGAGGGCACGTCCCAGACCGAATCGATGACCGGTACCTTGTCGGCGACCAGTTCCACCAGCGCGAGGATGCCCATGACGATCAGGACGTCGGTGCGCTGGAAACCCTCAGGGACACCGCCGGTGTTCAGGAAGCGCCCGAGGATGCCGAGGATGAACACCGTGGCATACGCGTTGATGCCCGAGGCCCAGCCCGAGGCGAAGGTCATTGGCAGCAGTTCCATGCGTTGAAGTATGCGGCGCGGGCACGGTCAGCAACAGGTCTGCAGGCCGGGATCAGGGGGAAATGGGGGCCGGCTCACTCCTCTTCGGGGGTCCAGTCGGCCGGCATCTGGACGAGCAGCCCACCGTCCTCCACCTGCACCAGGAGCGAGGTGATCTCGCCGAAGTGGTCGCCGTCGAGTTCGATCTCCTCCGGCCGGTGGAAGGTGATCTCGATCTCGCGGCACTGCTGGTAGTTCAGCTCGCGGCTGCGGTCGCGCTGCTTGCGGACGAATTCGCTGCGGGTGCGGTGCAGGATGGCGTTGTCCACCAGCACCTTCCAGGCGACCCTGGGCCAGCCGAAGACACCTCGGGGAAGGACCCCGACCACGTCGAGCACCCCGTCGTCGACGGCCGCGTCCGGCAGCAACAGCACGTTGCCTCCGATGGAACCGCAGTTGCCGATCAGGATGGTGTGCAGCCGGGCGCGCTCGGGTTCGGATTCGTCGAGCCGGTACGTGAGCCGCATGCGGTGGTTGCGGAACACCGCCTCGACGCCGGCCTTGACGTAGGCGAGCATGCCCACGCGCTTCTTCAACTTCTCGTCGGTGGTCGACATGATCTGCGCGTCGAGCCCCACCCCCGCGGCCACGAGGAACACGCGTTCCTCGGTGTCGCCGTTGGGGCGGACCCAGTGGGCGATGCCGAGGTCCACCTTGCGGGGCTTTCCGTTGAAGGCCGCGTCGACGGACTCCGGCAGATTGTCGAGGGTGAGGTCCAGGTTGCGGGCGAGCAGGTTGCCCGTGCCCTGCGGCGCGAGCGCCAGCGGCACCTTGCTGCCGCGCAGCCCCTCGGCGACGCAGCGGATGGTGCCGTCGCCGCCCACGCCGAGTACCACGTCCACGCCCTTCTCGACGGCCTCCCGCGCCATCCCGACCCCGGGGTCGTCCTCCTCGGTCTCCAACCAGAGGACCTCCCCCCAGCCCGCTTCGGCGCGCGCCGGCTCGACAACCGCCTCGAGGTCGGCGCGGTCGATCTTGGTGGGGTTGAAGATCACGGCGAGAGTGCTCATGTCCCTAGTGTGGCCCTTCCCGGGGCGGCTGGGGTCGATCGGCCACGGCCTCAGTCCTCCCACACCGGCACGTCGCGGGGCTCGAGGACGCCCTCCTGAAGCACCACGATGGCCCAGGGCTCCACCGTGGTGGCCCCGTCCACGATCATGCCCTCGCCCTCCTGCCAGTAGTTGTGCGCGGGCTCGGCCCACGACGCGGTGTCGATGAGGCGGCGCAGCACGCACCCCTCGGCGGGCACCGGCAACGTGAACTCGATGGGGTGCTCGGCCATGTTGAGCAGCACCCAGAAGTCGTCGCCGGGGTTGTTGATGCGCACCGCCACCGCCCGGTGGCCCTCCTCCGGGTAACCGTCGCCCGTCGGCGTGGAGAACAGGTAACTGACGTCCCTGTTGTCGGGGATGAGGTCACCCCAGTGGGTCTGCTGCAGCGACTCGTGACGCTGCCGGAGATTGGCGATGAAGGTGGCGAACCGGAACAGCGAGTTGGCATCGTCCTGGTTGTCGAAGCGCCCGAAGTTGTCGTGGTAGGCCGCGTCGACGCCTGCCTCGACGTCGACGAGGTGGGGCGCCGCCGTCGGGATCATGGCGTAGTTGTTCAGCATGGCCAGCGAGTCGAGCTCCCAGGGGTTGTTGTTTCCGTTCTGGGTGCGGCCGAACTCGTCGCCGGCCACCACCATGGGTACCCCGCGGGAGAAGAACAGGATGGTCCACAGGTTGCGCACCCGCTGGCGGCGCAGCGCCTGGGAGCCACCCGAATCCCAGGACAGGTTGTTGTCGGAGCCGCCGTCGGAGGGCCCGAACGGGTACGGCTGGTCGTTGTTCTTCTCCTGGTAGCTGACGAGGTCCACCATGTTGAAGCCGTCGTGCGCATCGACGAAGTTGATGGACTTCTGGGCGCCACCCGAATCATGGAAGTGGTGGTAGTCGCCGTTCATCATGTCGAGGAAGTCACGCATGTTGGCGTCGCCCTTGCTGAAGCGGCGGACCGCGTCGCGGTACCGGCCGTTCCATTCGCCCCAGCCGCGCGGGAAGTTGCCCACCTCGTAACCCCACAGGTCCCACGCCTCCGCGATGACCTCGATGTGCTCGCTGGCGGCGAAGTCGGCGATCGCCACCAGCAACGGGTGGTCCGTGAAGAACCGCCTCTGGTTGGCCCAGTCCTCCGGGTGCGCCTCGTCGGGCTTGCGGCCCAGCACGGTGGCCAGGTCAAAGCGGAACCCGTCGACGCCCATGTCCGTGGTCCAGTAACGCAGCGACTCCAGCACCAGCTGGCAGGCGGCGTCCGACGAGAAGTTGAGCTGGTTGGAGGTGCCGGTGGCGCCGTCGACCAGCACGTAATCCGCAGTCATCTGGTAATAGTCCGCCGTGGCGAAGCCACCCAGCGAGGTGAAACCGGTGCTGTTGACGTCGCCGTCCCAGTTGCCGCCCTCGGCCGTGTGGTTGTAGACGACGTCGAGGTAGACCTCCATGCCGACGGAGTGGAAGGCCGAGACCATCTCCTTGAACTCGCGCGTGGGGCCGCCGTAGCTCTGGTCCGACGAGTAGCCGCGGTGGGGCGCGAAGTAGCTCAGGGTCATGTAGCCCCAGGCATTGGTGTAGCCGCGGCGGGCGGATTCCGACGCGTTGGTCTGCTGCAGCGGGAGCAGTTCGACGGTGGTGAAGCCCAGCGCCTTCAGGTAGGGCGCCATCATGCCGGCGCCCTTGTAGGTGCCGCGGTACTCGTCGGGGATGCTCTCGACGCCTTCGTAGCCGGGCTCGTCCTTCAGCAGTTCGCCCAGGCGGCAGACGGACGGGTGCCCGGTGAGCTGCGGCACCGAGACCTCGTAGATGGACGACTTCTCGGCGGGCAGGCGCGGCTTCTCGGCGATGGGCGTGTAATCGGTGATCACGATGCCCTTCGGGGCCTGGCGTGCGGTGTCGACCGAGCGCCGCGTGGGCAGCGGTTCCTCGGGCTCGACGTCCTCAGCCGCCGGGGTGGGGTCCACCTCTGCCGGGCCGGTGCCGAACACCTCATCGTTGCCGTGCTCGAGGATGCTGTCGGAGAAGACGTTGTGGCTGATCTCGCGCGCATAGGGGTCGAACAGCACCTTGTTCGGGTTGAACCGGTTGCCGTCCTCGTCCATGTCCGCCTCGAAGCCCTCCTCCGTGCCGGGCTCCCAGGTCTCGACATAGGGCCAGTTGCGGCCCCAGACCCGGTAGCCGTACAGCGCCCCGAGGGGGAGGCCCTGGATGTTGGCGCGCCAGATCCCGTCCGGCCCCTTGGCGGGGAGGAAGGTGTGGGACGCGTCGGCGCCCAGTGCCTCCGGGTAGATCTCCAGTTGGACGCGGGTGGCGGCCGGGGCGTAGACGGCGAACGTGATGCCTTCTGCCGAAGGGCTTGCTCCGAGCGGCCAGTCCGCAGTGGGCCAGCCGGGTTCGTCGAGTGCGATGATCATCTCCCGATTGTGACAAACCCTGGGGTCGCCGGGTGAAACGGCCAGCATCCTGCACCGAGCCGGTTCCTGCGGGGCCCACAGAAAAGCGTGAGAAAATGCCCTCGTGCATCCCGTCCTGGCCGTGAACAAGCCTCCGGCCGCCTCACGTTCGCCTTCCGCGCTGCAGTGGCCGTGGCGGGGCCAGTGCTCGTGACCACCCCCGAGTCAGGCTCCGCCGAGACGTGCAGCGCGCCGCGGATGAGCTGCGTGAAGATGCGCGCGCCTTTACGCTGAGAGACGTGAAGCATGTTTTCTGGGACCTGGGCGGGACGCTCGTCGACACCTACCCGGCGCTCGACGCGGCCTTGGCCGACGTGGTGCGCAGCCACGGTTTCGAGCTGATGGATTCAGAGGTGGCGATGCTGACGCGCAGGTCGACGGGCGAGGCCATCGCCGCGCTCAGCGGGCGCTTCGACCTGCCGGAATCGGAGTTCGAGGACGCCGAGGCCGCTCTCAAACAGCGGTGGAAGTCGGCTCCCCCGCCCGCCATGCCCGGCGCCCGCGAACTCCTGCGCGACGTGGCCGCAGCGGGCGGCCTCAACCTGGTCGTGACACACCGTGACCGCAGTTCCGCCCAGACGCTGCTCGACGGGCTGGGGCTCGTCGTCGACGACCTCGTCTCCACCTCCGACGGTCACCCGCGCAAGCCTGCCCCGCAGATGTACCGGGTGATGATGGAGCGGCACGGCCTGGACCCGGCGGACTGCCTGAGCGTGGGCGACCGGCCCATCGACGCGGAAGCCGCCATGGCGGCGGGGATGACGGCGGCCACAGTGGAGTCGCCTGCTGCGCCCGTCGACGACGCGGCCGAACACTCCGTCGCCCACCTGGACGACCTGCGCCCGCTCCTGGGCCTCGGTTCGGGGCCGCAAGGGGCCTAGAGGAAGTCGCCCCAGCTGTCGACCTTGTCCTTCAACCGCTCGTAGAGCCCCTCGAACTGGTCCTTCTGACCGGAATCGCTGAGCGCCTGGTCCACCGCGGAGATGGCGTCGCTGGCCAGTTGCTCGTCGCCGCTGCGGAGCGCGCTGGAGAGGTCACGCAGGCCGGCGTCGACGGCCTTGCGCGCCTGGTTGTCGAGGTTGCCGCCGGTGAACGCTTCGCGGACGGCGGCGCTGAGCTCATCGGCCGCTGCCTGCGCAGACTGCGCGGCCCCCTCGATGTCGCCCTGGTCTGGCGGCGGAGGCGCCTGGGTGGCAGGGGGTGCGGTCTCCACGGGCGGTGCCGTCTGCGGCGGGGGCGCCTGAGTGGTGACCGGCGCCGTGGTGGCGGGCGCAGCCGTCGTCGTCGCGGGGACGGGCGAAGGGCTGGGGCTGGGGCTGGGCGAGGGCGTCGGGCTGGGGGACGCCTCGGTGGTCTGCGGGGAGGGTGAGACCGAGGGCGACGCGTCGACGCTCGGGGAGGCCGACGCCGGCACGGCAGCGGTGGGCGACCGGTCCGCCGTGAGCTGCGGGTCCCCGGACAGCAGCCACCAGGCGAAGCCGACCACCATCAGCACGGCCAGCGCGATGAGGCCGATCAACAGGCCGCGCCGGCTGCCCTCTTCCTCTTCTTCCATGGGCAGGAGGACATCGCTGTCCTCGGGCTCTGCGGCGGCCCGGGCCGGCGCGACCACGGGCGCCGCAACCACGTGGCCGGGTGCGTCGGCCGGGTAGGCCCGCATGGGCGCGGGGAGACCCGCGGCCGGCACCACTGCCGTGTCCTCCCCCACCACCACGGGCGGCGGGAGGAGTTGGGTGACGGCTTCGGCGGTCTCGGCGCGCAGCGCCGCCTCGAGGGTGGCCGCATCCGCCGGCCGGGCGTCCGGGTCCTTGGCCAGCATGGCGGTGACGATGGCGGCCAACTGCGGCGGCACGTCGGGACGGGCCTCCTGGATGTTGGGTACCGGCTCCGTGGCGTGGGCCATCATCGTGGACACCGCGGTGGGGCCCTGGAAGGGGGGCCGGCCGGTGATGAGGGCGAACAGCACGCAGCCGAGCGCGTAGATGTCTGCGCGCTGGTCGACCCGCATCCCGCGGGCCTGTTCCGGCGCCAGGTAGGCGGCGGTGCCGATGACGGCACCGGTGGCGGTCAGCGGCGAACCGGAATCTGCCACCGCCTCGTCGATGATGTGGGTGATGCCGAAGTCGAGCACCTTGACCGCACCGTCGGCGGCGCGGGCGATGTTGCCGGGCTTGACGTCGCGGTGCACCAGGCCGGCGTGGTGGGCGGCGCCGAGCGCCGCCGAGACCTGGATCGCAATGCTGCGGATCTCTTCGAACGGGAAAGCGCCGCGGGTCCGCAACTCGTCCGCCAGCGTGCTGCCGGGCAGCAGCTCCATGACGAGGAACGCCCGGTCGTTGTCGACGCCGGCGTCGAAGACGGTGACGATGTTGGGGTGGTTCAGGGCGGCCGTGACGCGCGTCTCCCGGCGGAAACGTTCCGCGGTGACCTCCGCGTCCTCCATCTCCGCGACCACCTTGACGGCGACCTCGCGGTCCAGCACCTGATCCCGGGCGCGCCAGACGGTGGACATGCCACCACGACCGAGCCGCTCTTCGAGGAGGTAGCGGCCGGCGAGGACATACCCCGGGCCGGGTTGGCTGCGCTCCGTCATGCTCCGAGCCTAGCCCCCGTTCCTGTCAGGGGAGGACCTACCGTCTCACGCCCCTTGCCAGGAACGGTTGGCCGGCGGCTCAGTCGTCGTCGACCTCACCGGCCAAGGCCTTGGCCGCGAGGTTCTCCTCCTCGGCCACCTCCCAGACCTCCTTGGCGGCCTGGAAGTTGAGCACGACGATGCCGAGACCGAGGATGAGGTCCGGCCAACCATTGGGCACCAGGGTGAGCGTCAGGAGGCCCATGGCGATGATGCCGATGTTGATGATCACGTCGTTGCGGGCGGCGAGCCAGGCGGCCTTGGTCATGGATCCGCCGTGGTCGCGCTGGCGCAGCAACAGGAACGCGCACAGGGAGTTGACCACCACGGCGCCGCCCGCGGTGAGGATCAGCGACAGGGGATCCGGCGCGTCCGGGTTGGAGAACTTGGCCACCGCCTGCCACAGCGCCGCGGCGGCGGGGGCCAGGATGACCAGCCCCATGACCTTGCCGGCCTTCGCGCGCCGCGCAAGCGGCCAGCCCAGCGCGGCGAAGATCAGCAGGTTGACGGCGGTGTCCTCGAGGAAGTCGACCGAATCCGCGAAGAGCGACACGGACCCGATGGACCACGCCACCGTCGCTTCGATGAAGAAGTAACCCAGGTTCAGGCCCGCCACCACCAGCACGGTGCGGCGGAGCAGGCGGGCTTTGGCGGGGTCGAGCTCGATCACGGGCTGAATGTACTACCGCATGCAATGTCCGCCAGCAGGGGGGCGTCCGCGCGGACCCACACAGGGAGGTCCCCACTGGAGGAGATCTGATGCGGCGGCCGCGTCAGCCTTCCGCGAGCACGTCCTTCATGGACTCCGGGCCCCACGTGAGGATCTGGGCGTTGGGGATGGCCGTGAAGAGGACGGCGTTGCCGTGGCCCACGAAGACCGTCTGGTCCTCGCTGGGCTCGGCGTAGATCTCGTAACCGGCGTCCGCGGCGCTGCTCATGATGGAGTCGATGACGGGCTGGGGGTCCTCGTCGATCATCATCACGGCGGACTGCTCCGACTGGGTCACGATGGTGCTCTCCGGCAGCTTCATGCCCTTCGGCACGGTGACGTCCATGGGCCCGACCTTGATCACCTCGGTCTGGATCTCCCCGGTGAACGCCTCCTCCTCCGGCTGCGGGAGGCCGCTCTGGGTGCCGCCCGCCGGGACGGACGCGGTCACCTCGGGCGCGGGCGTCGGTTCTTCCGAGCCGGTGCAGGCAGCCAGCGAAAGCGCGGCGACAACGGTGACGGCAAGTGCGGCGGGTCTCATCCTCATGGGCGCAATTCTATGCAGCGTCCGGAGGCAGGCCCTCGAAGAGGTCCGTGGCAGGCCCGTCGCCCTGCGGGAACGGCTGCCCGGCACCGAGGAGATAGGCCTCCCCCGCGCCGGGGAGTTCCTGCATGATCGAGAAGAACTGCCAGAACGGGTCCTCCGCGTTGACCTGGCTGCGGTGCGTGAAGAGCGCGCGGCGGCAGATGTCAAGGTACGGCTGCAGCTCGACCACCGCGACGATCTGTTCCGGGTCCGGGCCGAAGCGGCGCTCCGCCTCGTCGTCGCTGTGGTCGTGATCAGCACCCCACAGCTCCAGACCACGCTCGCGGGCGATGGCGTAGGCCTCCGCCCACCGGCTGGTGTTGTGCGTGTTCCAGAGCACCCGCTGCACCTGCCACGGCGACCCCAGATCGGGCCGGTGCGACGGCGTTGCCGCCAGCTGCACGGCGTACATCAGCACGCGGTGGGCCTGGATGTGGTCCGGATGGCCGTAGTTGCCGTGCGGGTCATAGGTGACAGCCACCTGCGGGCGGCGGGTGCGGATGACCTCGACGAGGTGGTCCGCCGCCTCGAGGAGGTCTGCGCGCCAGAAGGCGTTGTCCGGCATCTCGTCGGGCACGCCGGCCCGGCCCGCCTCTGTGGTCACCATGCCGCTGTCGTGGTAGCGGCCGACCCCACCGAGGAAGAGGTGGTCCGTGACCCCGATGACGCTCATGGCCTGCGCAATCTCCTCCTGCCGGTGCACGCCCAACTCCTGCGGGGAGTAGTGCGCCCAGTCGGGCACCAGGATCTCGCCGAGTTCGCCCAGCGTGCAGGTCACGAGCGTGACCTGGGCGCCTTCGTTGAGGTACCGCGCCATGGTGGCGGCGGACTGGCTGGATTCGTCGTCGGGGTGGGCGTGCACGAGCAGGAGCCGGCGATCAGGAAGCATGTCCTTCAGCATAGGCACCGTCAGTTCCCGAGAAGAGCGGCGAACTCCACGAAGTCGTCTCTCTCGACTTTCGTCCGGGAACCCACCAGGGCCTCGGCGAGCTCCTCGGCGCCGGCGCGGACCCGGCGACCCAGCGAGGCGACACCCGGGCCGCCGAAGTCCGACGTCGCGGCGAAGATCGCCGTGCGCATGGTGAGCGCGCCCAGGTAGCTGAAGAGGGGCCGCATGGCGAACTCGAGCATCAACGAATGCCGCTCCGTGCCGCCGGTGGCGGCCATGAGGACCTGCTTGCCCTTGAGCGTGTCCATGTCGAGGATGTCGAAGAAGCTCTTGAACAGGCCGGACATGGAGGCCGAGAACGTGGGACTGACGACGATGAGTCCGTCCGCGGCGGCCACGGCGTCGGTGATGCGGGCCAACTCGCCGGTGGGGAACCCGGTGAGCATGGCGTCGACGATGGGGTGCGCCAGTTCGCGGAGTTCCGCGACGGTGACCTCGAGCTCCTCGCCCCTGGCGGCGAGGGACTGACGCAGCCGGGCGACGATGTCGTCGCTCAGCACGCGGGTGGACGACGGCGACCCCAGGCCGCCGGAAATCACGACGATGCGCTTCATGTGTCTTCTCCTCGGGTCAGAGCTTGTTGTCGTCCTCGGCGCGGGTGCCGGTCCAGCGGTCCACCTGCGGCTCGCCGGGCGCGACCTCCTCGACTGGGCCCCGTGCGGCGAGCATGCTTGCGTGGGTGGGGGCGTCGGGCACGTGGGCCGGCTTGAGCTTGGCGAATTCCTTGCGCAGCACGGGCACGACCTCTTCACCGAGCAGGTCCAGCTGCTCGAGCACGACCTTCTGCGGCAGGCCGGCGTGGTCCATGAGGAACAGCTGGCGCTGGTAGTCGCCCGCGTACTCGCGGAAGCCCAGAACCCGCTCGATGACCTGCTGCGGCGAACCGACGGTGAGCGGGGTCTCGCGCGTGAAGTCCTCCAGCGAGGGGCCACCGCCGTAGACGGGGGCGTTGTCGAAGTAGGGGCGGAACTCGCGCACGGCGTCCTGGGAGTTCTTCCGCATGAACACCTGGCCGCCGAGCCCGACGATCGCCTGGTCCGCGGTGCCGTGGCCGTAGTGCTCGAAGCGGCGGCGGTACAGCTCCACCATGCGCTTGGTGTGCGACGAGGGCCAGAAGATGTTGTTGTGGAAGAAGCCGTCACCGTAGTAGGCGGCCTGCTCCGCGATCTCGGGGGAGCGGATGGAGCCGTGCCAGACGAACGGCGGGATGCCGTCGAGCGGGCGTGGCGTGGAGGTGAAGCCGTGCAGCGGGGTGCGGTACTCGCCCTCGAAGTTGACGACCTCCTCGCGCCACAGCGCGTGCAGCAGCGAGTAGTTCTCGACGGCGAGCCCGATGCCCTCGCGGATGTCCTTGCCGAACCAGGGGTAGACCGGGCCGGTGTTGCCGCGGCCCATCATGAGGTCGACGCGGCCCTCAGCCAGGTGCTGCGCGTAGGCGTAGTCCTCGGCCAGGCGCACCGGGTCGTTGGTGGTGATGAGCGTGGTGGCGGTGGAGAGGAGGATCTTCTCGGTCTTCGCGGCCAGGTACGCCATCAGGATGGGCGGGTTGGCCGGCGCGATGAACGGCGGGTTGTGGTGCTCACCGGTGGCGAACACGTCCAGACCCCTTTCCTCAGCCTTCATGGCGAGCTCGACGGTGGCCCGGATGCGGGCATTCTCGGTGGGCGTCCTGCCCGTGGTGGGGTCGGTGGTGACGTCACCGATGGTGAAGATGCCGAACTGCATGATGTGCCTTTCCTCAAGCTGCTGACACCACCATACAACATAGTTGACTGTTAAACTATTCCCGTGCGCCAGCCCGGCTCACGTCAACGAGCCTGGACAGAGCCCACCGTCGGCATGCTGTTCATCCCCCAGCAAGTGATCCAGATGGCCGGCGTGGGTAGGGTGCACGCGCATTGAGCCCCGCGGCTCAGTGCGGGAAGGCGAATTCGCCGATCACGAAGTATGCCGAGAACAACGCCGGCAGGAGCGGGAGCAGAACCAGCCACGAGGTCTCGTTCCGGCGGAACCACGCGAGGAGCGCGACCACACCGGCGCCGACCATGAGCAGGAACCCGATGCCCGCCAGCACCGGCGGCGGCAGGAGCGAGAACTCGGTGCCGTCATCGAAGCGGAACGGTGTCATCACGGCCAACTGGAACACGGCGATCCCCACCGCCATCAGGCCGAGCGACCACCAGGCAAACGCCGTCTTCGGGCGCAAGGTCATGGGCTCACCACGACGCTCCAGGCTGCCGCCGGCCGCCAGCATCAGGGCCACCAGGCCGACGAGGAACGCGCCCGTGAACACCCACGCGCGGGGTTCCACCGCCGGGACGAAGAACATCGCGACGAAGAGTGCCGCCACGAGGGCCGCCACGTACAGGGCCGCCAGGCCGAGTTTCGAATGCGCGAGTGTTGACATGTCACACTCCCCTTTCACCCGCAGGCGAGGCGCGCGCGCCTCAGTGCGGGAACGTGAATTCGCCGACCACGAAGTAGACCGCGAACAGCGCGGGCAGCAGCGGCAGGAGGACCAGCCACGACCTCTCGTCGCTGCGGAACCACGCCAGGAGGGAGACCACTCCGGCGGCCAGCATCAGGGCGAACCCCGCGATGGTGAAGACCAACATGGGGATGAAGGGGCCCATCTCCGTGGGTTGCCCCGTCCTGATGATCGCCACGTAGAGGCCCGACAGGAACATCGTCGCGACTCCCGCGACGCTGAGCCCGATCGCCCACCACCCCATCCTCGTACGGGGTCGGAAGGCCACCTTCTCGTGGCGCCGGTGAAGGTCATCGAGCGCCACCAGGGCCACGGCGAGCGTCATGGCGAAGAACATCGCCGTGAAGACCCACGCGCGGGTCTCGTCGGAGCGGATGAAGAACATTGCGGCGATCATCGCCAGCACCACACCTCCGACAACAAGCGCAGCTTGTCCGAGCCTCGAGTGCACCATCTCAACTGACATGAGGGCCACCCCCTCTGGGGGATCCGCCGTCGGGTGTATCCCGACTGGTGAGTCAATACTACGCCCGGTAGGAATGTTGCGACAAGGGGTTCCCTTCAGGATGTCGGTGGTCGAGAACCGGCGACAGCGCGCGGTCAGACGACGCGGCGCATCCAGCCGCGCTTGTCCTCCGCACGGCCGTACTGGATGTCGACGAGGTGTTGGCGGATCTCGCGGGTCTTGCTGCCCGGCATGCCGTCAGCCACCTGCTGGGGGCCGCGGTCCGGGGAGTTGAAGCCGGTGATGGGGGTCACGACGGCGGCGGTGCCGCAGGCGAACACCTCGGCGATCTGGCCGCTGGCCACGCCGTCGAGCACCTCGTCGATGGAGATCTTGCGTCCCACGGCCTTGAGGTCATGATCCGCGGCGAGTTCCAGGATGGATTCGCGCGTGACGCCCGGCAGGATGGTGCCGAGGGCCGGCGTGAGCAGTTCGCCGTCGGCCGTCACGAACATGATGTTCATGGTGCCGCACTCCTCCACCCACTTGCGCTCCGCGCCGTCGAGCCACAGCACCTGACCGCAGCCGTTGGCCGCCGCCTCCTCCGTGGCGATCAGGCTGGCGGCGTAGTTGCCGCCGCACTTCGCGGTGCCGGTGCCTCCGGGGGCGGCGCGCGTGTAGTTGGGGGTGATCCAGAGCTTCACGGGCTCCGAGTAGTACGGGCCCGCGGGCGTGGCGATCACGGCGTAGCGGTAGGTGTTGGCCTCGCGGACGCCGAGATAGGGCTCCGAGGCGATCGTGAAGGGGCGCAGGTAGAGGCTCTGCTCATTCTCGCTGACCGGCACCCAGTGGTGCTCCAGCTTCACCAGTTCCTCCACCGAGGCGAGGAAGAGGTCTTCCGGCAGGACCGCCATGCCCAGGCGGCGGGCGGAGTTCACGAAGCGGGCGGCGTTGCGCTCGGGACGGAACAGCCAGATCGAGTCGTCGTCGTGGCGGTAGGCCTTCAGGCCCTCGAAGATCTCCTGGCCGTAGTGCAGGACGGCGGAGGCGGGGTGCAGCGCCCACTCGGTGGTGGGCACGATGCGGGGTTCCTGCCAGCCGTCGCCACTGATGTAGTCGATCACTGCCATGTGGTCCACGTAGTAGCGACCGAAACCGGGGTCTGCGAGCGCCGCGTGGCGGGCTGCTTCGGCGGTGGGGGTCGTGCTGCGTTTGATGGAGAACTGGGCCATGGATGTGATGGTAGCCCCGCCGCACACCGGCGCCGGCGGGGGTCCACTCATCAAACCGCGGCTGAGCACCAGCCCCACTCCATGCCGCACGGCCCAAATCCAGATATGGGGCCGTGGACGACGCCGAATCTAGATGTGGCGCGCGCCCCCCGGCCGACGAGGGGTCGCCGCCACCCGCCCGCCCGGCCTAGGCTGGCGCCATGACCGAACAGACCAGGAGCCCCCGCGCCGTCGACGTGCAGCGCGTGTCGTCCACCGATTTCCGCGCCACCAACGAGCGCGGCGGCGAGATCGCCATCGGCACCGGCGGCGACGACCTCTTCACCCCCGTGGAACTCCTGCTGGCCGCCATCGCCGCCTGCGGATCGATCGACGTCGACATGCTGACCACCCGCCGCGCCGTCCCCGACGTGTTCGCCGTCGAGGCGTCCGGCACCAGCGTCAAGGACGAGACGGGCAACCGCCTGGAGGACATCCGCGTCACGTTCGACGTGCGCTTCCCGGAGGGTGAGGACGGCGACCGGGCCCGCCGGATCCTCGACAAATCCGTCGAGCGCGCCCGAGATTTCCTCTGCACCGTCTCACGCACCGTCGCCCTCGGCACCCCGGTGGAAATGGTCCCGGCCAACCGGGAATGAAATCGCCCTCCCCCGGGTTGGGAGATGGGCAGGGCGGCTGACCGGCCGACCCGAATGAGCACAGGAGCCGTCATGAAAACACTCTGGAAAGCAGTCGCCGCGATAGCAGCCATAGGCGTGATGCTGACCGGCTGCGGCGGCTCCGACGACGGCGCGGATCCCGCAGCGGTGGGCGCGGACCCCGAGGCCGCCATCGAGATCGGCTCCATCTACGAGCCCGGCAACCTCAGCAACACGGGCGGCGGCGGCCAGGGCGTCACCGAGGCCCTGGGCGGCAACGTCTACGAGTCGCTCATCAAGCTGAACGACGACGGCTCCATCAGCAACCTCCTCGCGGAGGACTACGCGGTCAGCGACGACGGCCTCACCTACACCTTCACGCTGCGCGACGGCGTGAAGTTCCACTCCGGCCGCGATGTGACCGCAGCAGACGTGCAGGCCAGCTACGAGGCGGTGGTGGCCGAGGATTCCCAGGCGGCCCGCAAGTCCAGCTTCGCCGTCGTGGATTCCGTGGCGGCCCCCGACGACAAGACGGTGGTCTTCACGCTCAACTCGAAGTCCATCTCGTTCCCGTACTACATGGCCTACGTGTGGATCGTGAACCCGGAACTCGGTGACCCGCTCACAGAGACCGACGGCACCGGCCCCTACACGCTGGACGAGTGGAAGCGCGGCAGCACGCTGAGCCTGGTGCGCAACGACGACTACTGGGGCGACAAGGCCAAGAACGGCCGCGTCACCTTCAACTACTTCACCGACGCCAGCGCCCTGGGCAACGCCCTGCTGACGGGCCAGCTCGACCTGGTCACCACCATCCAGAGCCCGGATTCGCTCGTGCCGTTCGAGGACAACGACGAGTTCCAGATCAGCGAGGGCACCTCGACGGTGAAGGAACTGCTGGCGTTCAACGACCGGGTCGCCCCGTTCGACGACGCCCGCGTGCGCAAGGCCGTCTACTCCGCCGTCGACCGCGAGAAGCTGCTGGGCGCGATCTGGGACGGTCGCGGCACGCTGATCGGCTCCATGGTGCCCCCCACGGACCCCTGGTACGAGGACCTCACGGACCTCAACCCGTACGACCCGGAGCTCGCCGCGGAACTGCTGACCGAGGCCGGCCTGGCTGACGGGTTCGAGTTCGAACTCCAGACCCCGAACTACGACCCACACCCGCAGGTGGCGGAGTTCCTGAAGTCTGAGCTCGCCAAGGTGGGCGTCACGGTCAACATCAAGACCATCACCTCCGACGAGTGGTACTCCAACGTGTTCAAGGAGCGCGCCTTCGAGGCCACACTGCAGGAACACGTCAACGACCGCGACGTGGTCTGGTACGCCAACCCGGACTTCTACTGGGGCTACGACAACGCCGAGGTGCAGACGCTCGTGGCCGAGGCAGAGCAGGCGGATTCGCCCGAGGCGCAGGCGGAGAAGCTGAAGGAGGCCAACCGGATCATCGCGGAAGAGGCCGCCAGCAACTGGCTCTACCTCTTCCCGCAGATCGTCGTGGCGCACAAGGACATCAGCGGGTTCCCGGTCAACGGCCTGAACTCCCAGTTCTTCGTCTACGGCATCACCAAGGGCTAATCTTTGGCAATGATTCAGCGGGAAACCCGAGACGGCGCATGACCAGTTACCTGGTACGCCGGCTCGGGTTTCTGCTGCTCAGCTTCCTCCTGGCGATGCTGCTGATCTTCGTGCTGTTGCGCCTCCTCCCAGGTGACCCGGCCAACGCGCTGTTGTCCGTCGACGCCACGCCGGAACAGATCCAGGCGGCGCAGGAGCAGGTGGGCTCGAACCTACCGCTCGGGGAACAGCTCACCACCTGGCTCTCCGACGTCGCCCGGCTCGACCTGGGCAACTCCTTCATCTCCGGCAGCCCGGTGCTGCCCGACATCGCCCAACGCCTGACCGTCACGCTGCCGTTGACGCTGATCGCCTTCGCGCTGTCGGTGGTCGTCGCCAGCCTGCTGGGCTACACCGCGGCCGTGCGCTCCAACACCCGGCTGGGCGTGCTGCTGTCCGGCGTGGCCCAGGTGGGCATCGCGGTGCCGGTCTTCTGGATCGGCATCCTGCTCGTCTGGCTGCTCGCGCTGGAGCTGCGGCTGTTCCCCTCGGGCGGTTTCCCGCGCACGGACTGGGAGGATCCGCTCGCCGCGCTCACGTCGTTGACGCTGCCGGTGATCACCATCGTCTTCGTGATGAGCGCCTCCCTGACGCGCTACGTCCGCTCCGCCGTGCTGGACGTGCTGGACGCGGACCACCTGCGCAACGCCCGAGCCCTGGGCGCGAGCCCCACCGAGGCCTTCCTCCGTCACGGGCTGCGCAACGCGTCGGTGCCGGTGATCTCCATCCTCGGCATCGAACTGGCGTCCACCCTGCTGGGCGCCGTGGTGGTGGAGGCCGTCTTCAACCTGCCCGGGCTGGGATCCATGCTGACGAAGGCCATCGCGGAGCACGACTACCCCAGCATCCAGGGCGTACTGCTGGTCACCACGCTGTTCGTGCTGCTGATCGGTTTCCTCGCCGACGTGGTGCAGCGCGTCGTGGACCCGCGGCTGCGGGTCTCACTCTCGGGGGCCGACGCATGAGCGCCCCGGTCGAGCTGCCCGCGGCCGTCGTGCCCACGCCGGCCCGCCGTCGGGCGCGGTTGCCGCTGACGCTGCTGGTGGGCACGGCGTTCCTACTCTTCGCCGTCGCGCTCGGGGCCGTCTCCCTGGTGTGGTTGCCGTTCGACCTGGCAGACACCTCCGGCGGACGCCTCGAGGCGCCCGGCGCCCACCACTGGATGGGCACCGACAGGCTGGGCCGCGACACCTTCAGCTTCATCATGGCCGGCACGCGCATCGCGCTGACCGTCGGCGTGGGCAGCTCGGCCATCGCCATGGTGGTGGGCACGGTGATCGGGCTGATCGCCGCGTTCTCCAGGGGCTGGCTCGACGACATCCAGTCGTCGCTGCTCGACGTGCTCATCGCGTTCCCCACGCTGCTGCTGGCCATGCTCATCGGCGCCGCGCAGGGGGCGAGCCTGGGCTCCGCCGTCGTCTCCATCGGGCTGGCGGCCTCCGCCATCGTCGCGCGCCTCACCCGCATCCTCGCCAAGCGGCTGCTGGGCGCGCAGTTCGTCACGGCGGCCCGCACGTCGGGGACCGGTTGGCTGGGCGTCATCCGCTCGCACCTGCTGCCCAACATGTGGCCCACGCTCGTGGTGGCGGGCGCGCTGATCTTCGGGGCCGCCGTGCTGGCCGAGGCGTCGCTGTCCTACCTCGGGCTGGGGGTGCCGCCGCCCAACTCGTCGCTGGGGCGGTTGCTGCAGGAGTCGCAGTCGACGGTGAACTCGGCGCCCTGGGGAGCCGTCGCGCCGGGCGTGGTCATCGTGGTCATCGTGCTGGGCGCCAACTTCGTCGCCGACGGGCTCCGCGAGCGCCTCGACCCGACGCGGAGGGAGCGGGCATGAGCTACCTCGAAGTCTCTGACCTCGCCGTCGTGGCCGGCGGCCGACGGGTGGTGGACGGCGTGTCGTTCGCCGTCGACGCCGGTGAGCGCGTGGGCATCATCGGCGAATCCGGCTCCGGGAAGTCGCTGAGCATCTTCTCGGTGCTGGGCCTGCTACCGCGCGGTCTGCGGGCCTCCGGATCCGTCCAGGTGGACGGGCAGGAGGTCATCGGCGCCTCCGAACGGGCGCTCGCGGGCGTGCGGGGCGCGAAGGTGGCGATGGTGTTCCAGGACCCCTCCACCGCCCTGGATCCACTGACGCGCGTGGGCGCATTCCTCGCCGAGCCGCTGCGCCGACACCGTGGGCTGCGCGGGTCCGGCCTGGAGGCGGCCATCCGGCAGGCCCTCGACGAGGTCGCGCTGCCGTCGACAGACCGGGTGCTGCGGGCCTTCCCGCACGAACTGTCCGGCGGGCAACGCCAGCGCGTGGCGATCGCGGCCGCCCTGGCGTGCCGGCCGAAGATCCTGCTCGCGGACGAGCCCACCACCGCGCTCGACGTGACGGTGCAGGCCGGCGTCCTGGGCCTGCTCGCCCGGGTGGTGGAGGAACACGAGATGGGGCTGCTGTTCGTCTCGCACGACCTCGCCGTCGTCTCGCAGACCGTCACGCGCGCGCTGGTGATGCGCGACGGACGCGTCGTGGAGGAGGGGCCGGTGGAGGCGCTGATCACGGCTCCGCGTGACCCGTACACGCACCGGCTGGTGGGCAGCGCTCGGGCGCTGGACCGTGCCCTGAGCACCGGGAGGCTCGAGTGACAGTCCTCGCGCTGGAGGGCGCCACCTACCGCTACCGCGGGGCCACCGAGCCGGCCCTGCAGGGGCTCGACCTCGCCGTCGACAGGGGGCGGAGCCTGGGCGTGGTGGGCGAATCGGGTTCCGGCAAGACCACCGCGCTGCGGCTGCTGCTGGCACTGGCGTCGCCCAGCGAGGGGCGGGTGCTGTTCGACGGCGAGCCGCTGTCGCTGCGGAACGCCGGGCAGGTGCGGCGGCTGCGTCGCGCGGTGCAGCCGGTCTTCCAGGACCCGTACGCGTCGCTGGACCCGCGGATGCGGGTGGACCGCATCGTGGCCGAGCCGCTGGTGTCGCTGGCGGTGGAGCGCGACGGCGCCCGCCGTCGAGCCCGGGTGGCCGACGCACTGGCGGAGGTGGGCCTGGAGTCCGACGCCCTGAAGCGCTACCCGCACGAGTTCTCCGGCGGGCAGCGGCAGCGCATCGCCATCGCCCGGGCTCTCGTGACCAACCCCGAGGTGCTGATCGCCGACGAGCCGGTGAGCGCCCTCGACGTGACCACGCGTATCGAGGTGATCGCGCTGTTCGACAGGCTGCGGAAGGACCGCGGGCTGAGCATCGTGATGGTGTCGCACGACGTCAGCATCGTGGCCGCGCTGTGCGACGAGACGGTGGTCCTGCAGGACGGCCGGCTCGTCGAATCCGGCCCCACCATGGAGGTGCTGAACGCACCGCGGGAGCCGTACACCCAGGCGCTGATCGCCGCTATCCCGCGGCTCGGCGCCGCCGAATAGGGTGACGGCGTGACCGTCGAGACCACGGACTCCCCCGTCGTCGCGCGCAGGCCGGGATGGAGCGTGTCGCTGATTCCCGCCGCGCTGGTTTCCCTGTCGGCGTTCTTCCTCTTCGGCCTCGAGGCCCGCCCCGTCGGCTACCTGACGATGGCGCTCGGCATCGCCCTGGCCGTCTGGCTCGACCGGGTGCTGCTCCGCGACCTCCTGCTGGTCGCCGTCGGCCTCGTCATCGTCTCCACCATCTCGGTGCGCGCCGACGTGAGTTGGGGCAACGTGGCGCTGATGGGCACCGTGCTGACGCTGGCCGTGGCGGTGCCGTACCTGCTCAACCGCTTCGGCTACGGAGACCACACCATCCGTTTCCACTGGCTCTCAGGCCGCTGGACGCGATGGATGTGGGCCTATCTGCTGGCGGTGCCGGTGATCGGCTGGGTGCTGCTGCCCACCTACTTCGTGCGCTCCGGCGCGTACCGCAACTGGCCCGCGCTCGAGGACTGGACGGAGGTGGCCCGCTTCTTCGTCGGCGTGAACTTCGTGGGTTCCTGGGACGAGTTCTTCTTCATCATCACGATCTTCGTGCTCCTGCGCCGGCACTTCTCCTTCTGGTTCGCCAACGTGTTGACCGCGGTGATCTTCGTGTCGTTCCTCTGGGAGTTGGGCTACCAGGAGTGGGGCCCGCTGCTCACCACCCCGTTCGCCCTCCTCCAGGCGTACCTGTACTCGAAGACCCGCTCGCTGCTGTACGTGCTGGTGGTGCACCTGCTGTTCGACGTGGTGGTGTTCCTGTCGATCGTGCACGTGCGCTACCCGCAGCTGCAGATCTTCTTCTACCTGTGGTGACTCAGCCCTGCTTGCGGGCCCTCTCCAGGCGGGCGTACATCTCGTCGACCAGGTCGCGGAAGCGCTTCTCCACCTCGCGGCGGCGCACCTTCAGCGTGGGCGTCAGCAGGCCGTTGTCCATGGTGAATTCCTCATGCAGGACGGTGGTTTCCTTCGGCCGCTCCTGCGATGGCAGCCGCGCCGTGATCTCGTCGACGCGGCGGCGCAGCTCGTCGAGCAGCTCGCTCGAGTTCATCCAGTCCTTCATCTCCCCGGGCCAGGAGAAGCGCTTAGCCAGCTCCTCCACCGCGGGCAGGGACGGCTTGACCAGCAGCGTGACGAACGGCCTGTTGTCGCCGAGCAGCACGGCGTGTTCGAACAGCGGGTCCGCCAGGATCAGGCCCTCGATGGGCTGCGGGGCGACGTTCTTGCCGCCGAGGGTGACGATGATGTCCTTCAGCCGGTCCGTGATGATGAGGAAGCCGTCGGTGTCGACGTAGCCGACGTCGCCGGTGTGCAGCCACCCGTCCTTGATCACCTGATCCGTGGCCTTCTGGTCGTTCCAGTAGCCCTTCATGACATTGAGGCCCTTGTAGAGGATTTCGCCGAAGTCGCCGATCCGGATCTGGCCACCGGGCAGCACCTTGCCCGTGGTGTTCTCCTTGAAGTCGTCCGGCGCGTTGAACGACACCAGGGGCGAGGCCTCCGTCAGCCCGTAGCCCTGCATCACCGGCAGACCCACCGACGCGAAGAACTCCTCGATCTCCGGCCGCAGCGGGGCCCCGCCGCAGGCCAGCACGGTCTTCGGCCCGCCCAACGCGGCGCGGACGTTGCCGAGCACCAGCTTGTCGGCGATCCGCAACTTCGCACGGAGCGAGGCGCCGGGCTCACGACCGGCGCGGAACGCGTACTGGTTGTGCCTGCCCACCTTCAACGCCCAGGCGAAGATCGCGCGCTTCACCGGCGACCCGCCGGCCTTCTGGTGCGCCGTGGTGTAGACCGTCTCGAACAGCTTCGGCACCGAGACCATCATGGTGGGCTGGGCCAGCACCATCTGCTCCGCGACGGTGCGCGCGTTCTCGACGTAGGTGTTCATGCAGCCGTGCATCAGCACGACGTAGGTCCAGGCCCGCTCCAGCGCATGCGAGAGGGGCAGGAACGACAGCGAGTGGTCGTCGGGGGTGATGTCGAAGAACTGGTCCAGCGCGTCGGACTGCATCACGAACGCCTTGTGTTGGAGCATCACGCCCTTGGGGTTGCCGGTGGTGCCGGAGGTGTAGATGATCGACGCCAGGTCGTCGCCGTCCGCCCCCGCGAAGCGCTCCTCGACCTCGGGCGTCGGCTCGGCCAGGAAGTCGGCGTAGCTGACGATCTGGGCCGGCATGCCGTCGTACGGCTGGGTGATGATGACGTGCTGCAGCTCCGGCAGGGAGTCGAACACCTCCAGCACCCGTTCGGCCTCAGACTGGTTCCCGACGAACATCACCGTCAGGCCCGAATCCCCCGCGATGTGCTGGATCTGCTCCGGCGTGGAGGTGGCGTACAACGGCACGGGCACCGCGCGCACCGTGCCGCAACCCAGGTCGATCTCCGACCACTCGGGGCTGTTGCCGAGGAAGATGCCGACCCGCCCGCCTGTCTCGACGCCGAGGTTCAGGAGCCCCTGAGCCACCCGGCGGATCTGCTCGCCGAACTGGGCGTAGGTCTGGGTTCGCCACGCGTCGTTCTCGCGGATTCTGGTGGCGGTGCGATGGCCATGCTGCTCGATGATGCTGCGGACGCGTGCGACGACGTGGTTCATGGGGTTCCCCTCCGTTGGGCGTTCTCCAGCCTAACGCGCCCCGAGACAGACCCGCCCGCCGGTGTCTAGACTTGGCGGACCCCAACCTTGGAAGTGACATGACTGACTGAGCCGGGCGCGCCCGTTGGCGTGCCGTCCCCCAGACCGCATCCCAGCGACCCCTCAGGATCCTCATGGCTCATTCCCCTGCCGTCGTCGCAGACGGCCTCTCCTTCCACCTGCCCAGCGGCGCCGTCATCCTTGACCGCGTCTCCGCCACGTTCCCGGCTGCCCTGACTGGGCTGATCGGGCCCAACGGCTCCGGGAAAACCACCCTGCTGCGCCTGATCGCCGGCCACCTCCAACCGACGGCGGGCCACCTGCTCGTCTCCGGGCGGGTCCACCTCCTGCCCCAGCGGGTGTCGACGGCGGGTTCGGTGGCCGAGCTGCTCGGCATCGCGCCGGTCCGGGCCGCGCTGTGGGCGATCGAGGCCGGGTCCGTCGACCAGGCGCAGTTCGACGCCGTCGGCGAGGACTGGGACGTCGAGCCCCGGGCCCTGGCCGAACTGGCCGCGTTGGGGCTGGCCGTCGACGCCGACTTCCTCGACCGCGACGCCAGCTCGCTGTCCGGCGGTGAAGCCACCCGCATCGCGCTGGCGGGCGCCCGGCTGGCCCGAGCCGACATCACGCTGCTCGACGAGCCCACCAACAACCTCGACACCCGCACGCGACGGTGGCTCCACGACGCCCTCAGCGCCTGGGACGGCGCGGTCATCGTCGTCAGCCACGACCGCGACCTGCTGGAGCGCGTGGGCGCCCTGGTGGACCTCGATCCCCGCGGCACCGTCAGCTTCGGCGGCCCGTTCAGCGCCTACCAGGAGCAGCGTGCCGCCGCTCAGGCCACGGCTGAGCGGCGACTTCGGGAGGCCGACGCCGAGGTGTCCCGCGCGAAGCGCGCCGCGCAGGCGGAGCTGCAGCGGCAGGCCCAACGGGACCGCTCCGGGCGGCGTGAGCGGGCCAAGGGCAACGTGGACAAGATGGCCGCGCACTACTTCCAGGACCGCGCGGACAAGGGATCTGGGGCCAAGGCGGCGGCGCACGCGGGGGCCATCGCCGACGCGCTGGACAACCGCAGCCGCGCGGACGCCGCGGCCCGTGCCCCGGAGGTGATCAGGATCGACCTGCCGGACACCACGGTGCCGCCGGGCAAGCGGGTTCTGGCCCTGCGTCAGCCTGGTGAGTCGCCGCTCGAGGTGGTCGGCCCTGAGCGGATCCGCCTCACGGGCGACAACGGGGCGGGGAAGTCCACCCTGCTCGCCCGGCTGCTCGGCAGCGGCACCGCGTCCCACCTCCTCCGCGACCTGGAGGTCGCGCTTGAGCCCCAAGTGCCCGTCGGCGCGCTGACGCAGACACTCGATGAGTTGGACGCTTTCCCCTCCGCGCTGGAGGCGGTGCGGGCGGCCGCCCCGGGCCGGACGCCGCACGACGCCCGGGCGCTCCTGGCGCGGTTCCTGATCAGGGGTGACCGCGCGGACCAGCCTCCGGCCACCATGTCCGGCGGCGAACGGTTCCGGCTAGGGCTGGCGCGCACGCTGTTCGCGGATCCCGCGCCCCAGTTGCTGGTGCTCGACGAGCCCACCAACAACCTCGACCTGGCGTCGGTGGTGCAACTGGTGGCCGCGCTCGGCGACTACCGCGGGGCCCTCCTCATCGTCACCCACGACGCGCACCTGGCCCGCGACCTGCACGTCACCCGTCGCTGGGATCTCACCCGGGAGGCGGGCGACGTGCGGATCAGTGACGGGTGAGGCGTCAGCCGCGGGCCTTGTCGGCGGCGATCACGCGACGCATGCCCTCGATGGCGGTGGGGATCAGGTTGGCGATCTGCGAGGCTGCCTTCTCCTCGTCGGTCATGGGCTGGAAATCGTGGTGGCCCATGATCATCATCACGCCGCCGGCGCGGACGCGGCGGGTGGCGGCGACGAGGAACAGCGTGGCGCATTCCATCTCGGAGACCAGGCAGCCGCCCTTCACCCAGGCGTCCCACCGCTCCTTCAGGCGCGACGCCACGGGCATCGAATCCGGCGAGTGCTGCCCGTAGAAGGAGTCCTTCGACTGCGAGACGCCCACGTGGTAGCGCTTCCCCATGTCCCGCGCGGCCTCGGTCAGGCCCATGATGAGGTCCTGGTGTGCGACGGCGGGGAACTCCATCGGCAGGTAGTGCAGGCCAGTGCCCTCGTCGCGGATGGCGGCGTTGATCACGGCGACATCGCCGGGCTGCGTCTCCGGCTGCATGGCGCCGGAGGTGCCGACGCGCATGAAGGTGTCGGCGCCCACATGGATGAGTTCCTCGACGGCGATCGCGGTGGACGGGCCGCCCATGCCGGTGGACGTGACCGCGACGGGCACGCCGTCGAGTTCACCGGCCCAGGTGGTGTGTTCGCGGTTCGACGCGACGAAGCGGGGGTTGTCGAAATGCTGCGCGATGACCTCGCAGCGGCCGGGGTCGCCGGGGAGGAAGACGTAGCGCCCGATGTCGCCCTGGGCGAGGTGGATGTGGTACTCGTAACCCTCTGAGTAGGCCATGAATGCTCCTTACTGAATGTCAGCCAAGCTACCCGTATCCAGGCGGCCTCTGCTGGGTTTAGAGTTTGTCAGACACACCGTCGGGCGCGTCACCTCGGTGTGGGGGCCGAGGAGGAGATGCGATGAACGTGCTGCGCCGTGCGCTGGCCGTCGCCGCCACGGTCCTCCTCGCCGTCCCGGCCGTGGCACGTGCCGATGAGGGCACCGCCCCCGGCACGCCGGTCCGGCGCATCTCGTGCCCCACCGCCGAGCAGGTCTCGAAGGTCTCCGGCTACGACCTGTCCTCCCTGACCGCCACCCGCGCCTCCTGCTGGTACGAGAGCGCCCCCACCGCCGCGCAGGGCCTGCGGCAGCGCGTCGAGTTCACCTACACCAAGGACGCCGGCCTGGCCGCCGCCCGGTCCCGCGTCGAGGCGTGGCAGGACGCCACCATCCGCTCGGCCGTCGCGTTGGGCCCGGAGGCGTTCTCCTGGGAGTCCGCGGGCCCGGCCAACGTCTACTGGGAGGTCAGCCCCGGGGCGGTGGGCACGCTCAGCGGCGTCGACGAGCACGCGAAGGCAGTGGCCACCGCGGAGTTGTTCCGCCCACAGATGGAGGTCTACACCGTGCCGGGCGAGCGCAAGGTGAGCGGCCGGAAGTGGCGCACCACCTGCGAGCCGTACTCCGAGACCACCCGCTGCCGCACCGAGATCTGGGCGCACACCGTCGTGCCGGACGGGGCTTCCTTCCGCCGCCAGGAGGGCTGGACTTTCAACTCTCTGACGTACCTCTGGTCCAAGCGCGCGCTGTGGGCCGACAATCCGCTCGCCACGGACGGCACGTGGCGGGCCGACGGCCGGGTCTGGCGCACCGAATGCGACACGGCGGTCACGGGACGCGGCGCCTGCCGCACCTGGCTGCGTCACCCCACCGTCGAGGTGGCCCCGGACGGGGAGTTCGTCACCACCGTCGGCTGGGTGTTCAACAACCAGGTCCTGTTCAGCTGAGCCGAACCGGTTCCGCCTGTCAACCAAAGCGCCGCTCATCGCGTCTTACCCATACAGACCTTTGAGGAAGGCGATTCCAATGACGCTCCGCACCACACTCACCGTCCTGGCCGCCGCAGCGATGTTCGCCGTCGGTGTGGCCACTCCCGCGCAGGCCGCCCCGGTCGCCCCTGTAGCCCGCGTCGCCTGCCCCTCCGCCGAGGCCGTCTCGGCCACCTGGGGCGGGAAGTTGACCCGGACAGAGGTCACCACCACCTCCTGCCGCTACCAGAGGGTGGGCGGCGACGCCTACGACGGCTTCACCGTCAGCGTCGCCGTCGGCACCCCGGCCGAGGTCAAGGCGACGATCGCCGCCGAGTGGCCCGACGAGAGCCCCTATCCGTTCCAGCCGCAACCCGTACCGGCGCTGGGCGCCGATGCCTTCAAGTGGGCCGACGCCAGCCCTGCGTTCTACTACTGGACGTTCGCGCCGGGCGCGGTGGCCTCCATGACCGGCAACACCTGGGCCGTGTCCGAGGCCAACAACATCGCCACCGCCAAGCTCTTCAAGCCGATGATGGAGGTCTACACCGTCCCCGGCGAGCGCACCGTCAACTCTCGCCAGTGGCGCACCACCTGCGAGCCGTACTCGGCCACCGCCCGCTGCCGCACCGAGATCTGGGCCTCCGTCATCACGCTGAAGGACGGCCGCTACCTCAAGACCGACGGCTGGGCCTTCAACTCGCTCACGTACCGCTGGTCGGACCGCGCCCTCTGGAAGAACAACCCCCTGGGCAACACCACCCCGGGCTGGACCGCCACCGACGGCCGCAGGTGGCGCACGGAATGCGACACCGCCACCACCGGACGCGGCGCCTGCCGCAGCTACATCCAGGCCACCGTCATCAGCACCACGGCCTCCGGCTACCGGCAGGAGACCAAGTGGGTCTTCAACAACCAGGTCCTGTTCAACTCATGATCTCCAGTGATCTTCAAGGAAGACAATGATTCAGAACGTTCGGTACCGCCTCATCGTGGTGGCCAGCGCCGCCCTCCTGGTGGCCTCTGCCGTTGTCCACGCCCCCTCCGCCCATGCGGAGGTCGACGTGTACTCGATCCCCGGCGTCCACCTCGTCAACGGACGCGAGTGGCGCACCACCTGCGAGAAGTACTCGCAGACCAGCCGCTGCCGCACGGAGATCAAGGCGACGGTCATCTCCTACAACGCCACGACAGCCACGTTCACCCAGCGGACGGATTGGGCCTTCAACAACCTGACCTACCAGCCGTCGAACTGGGCCATCTGGAAGGGCAATCCCCTCGCCACGCCCGGGAGTTGGACGGCCCCTGACGGCCGCCAGTGGACCACCGAATGCAACACCCCGGCCACCGGCCGTAACGGCTGCCGCTCGTACGCCAGGGTCTCCGTCGCGTCCTACGAGGGTTCCACCTATCACGTCTCGCCACGCTGGGTCTTCAACAACATCGTCCGGTTCACGCCAGGAACCATGCCGGACATCAGCACCCCGGTCACGATCCCCGATGACAAGCTACGTGCCTGCCTGACCCAGGCCCTCCACGGCGCGCCGCCCTCCGCGGCCACGCTCGCCAGTCTGAACTTCCTGCAATGCGACGCCGACGATTTGACGGGTCTCGAACACGCCGTCAACCTGAGCAACGTCCATCTCAGCGGCTCCTTCACGAACCTCACACCGGTGGGGAAACTCAGCAAGCTCTACCTGCTCAACCTGCACGACAACATGGCACTCCGGGACCTGCGTCCGCTCGCGTCCCTCACCGGGATCGCCCACCTGGATCTCCGCAACACCGGCGTCACGGACTTCTCGCCGCTGAGTGAGGTGGCATCGCTGGGCACATTGACCATCACGTCTCCGACGCTCACCTCCCTGGGCACCACCGTCGGTGGGCCCAACCTCAGCCATCTGCAGGTCGAAGGTCCGAGGCTCACCGACGTCTCGGGGCTGGCCAACGCCCGAGGTCTGACGAGCATCTGGCTCCAGGACACCGCTGTAGCCACGCTACCGTCGCTTTCACAGCTGAAGAACCTCACCGAGTTGGACGTGCGGGGAACCCGCATCACCAGCCTGGCCCCGCTCACCGGTCACCCGTCGCTGGAGATCATCAACATGGAGAGAACCCCGGTGACCGACGTGACTCCGCTGGTCAGCCTGCCGAAGCTGCGCATCATCTGGGCGTTCAACAACAACGTCACCAACTGGACGGTCCTGAAGCCGAGGTTCGACGCCGGAGGGCTGCAGATCTTCTGGTTCGCACCGTCCGACGGGTACACGCCACCCTGGTGATCTTGCCGCCCGGTGACATACTCGCCGGGTGACCGATAGAAACCACATCTCCGCACCAGGCACGGCCAGGACCTTCCACCGGATGAAGGTCCTGGCCGTCCTGCTGTTGTCGATGGGGATGTCGCTCATGGCCATCTCGTCGGTCAACGTGGCCCTACCCACCATCCAGGAGGGGCTGGGCGCGACCGACCAGGACCTCCAGTGGGTGCTCGCCGGCTACGCGCTGGCCTTCGGAGTGACGCTGATCCCCGCCGGCCGCGCCGGCGACGTGCTGGGGCGTGGCTCCTGGTTCATCGTCGGTGCGGCGCTGTTCACCGTGGCGTCGCTGGCCTGCGGTCTGGCGCCCAACGCGTTCATCCTGAACGCAGCCAGACTGGTGCAGGGCGTAGGCGCGGGACTGTTCTCGCCGCAGGTCACCGGCATGATCCAGCAGTACTTCAGCGGCGGCGGGCGGGCCAAGGCGTTCGCCCTGCTGGGCGTGACGATCTCCGCCTCAGTGGCGGCCGGCCCCGTCATCGCCGGTGCCATCATCGAGGCCGCCGGCCCGGAGACCGGGTGGCGCTGGGCCTTCTTCGGCTACCTCCCCCTCGGCCTTGCCGCCGTCGTGCTGGGCCTGAGGTGGTTCCCGTTCGTGAAGGAACGCAGGCGCCGGCTGGGCCTCGACGCGACGGCGGGCAGGGTCGATCTGGACCCGGTCGGCTCCCTGCTCATCACCGCCTCCGTGGTGGCCGTGATGTACCCGTTCATGGCGAGGCAGTCGTGGGCCTGGTGGCTCCTGCCGCTCGCCGCCGTCCTGATCCTCGCGTGGTGGCTCTGGGAGCGCCGGTACAAGGCCGCGGGCCGCGAGCCGCTCGTGGACCTCGAACTCTTCCGCTACCGCTCCTTCCGCAACGGGCTGCTGGTCTCCGGCGCCGCCTTCCTGGGTCTGACCTCCACGTTCGCGGTGGTGGCGATCTTCCTGCAGAACGGGCTGGGGGTCGACGCGCTGCGCACCGGCCTGCTGGGCCTCCCCAACGCGGTGCTGAGCGCCGTCGCCTCTATCTACACGGTGCGCTTCGTGATGACGCGCGGCAGGCGTCTCGTCGTGTTCGCGCTCGCGTTGATGGTCACCGGCGCCCTGTTGAGCATCCTGGTGGCGTGGGGCATCGGGGAGTTCGGCTGGTCGTTCTGGTGGCTCTCGGCCACGCTGGGTCTCAACGGGGCGGCCATGGGCGCCTTCGCCTCGGCGAACCAGACGTTGAGCATGCAGGACGTGCCCGTGCGCCACGGAGGCACGGCCAGCGGCCTGAAGCAGACCGTCGAGCGCATCACCACCGCGCTGGGCAACGCGGCCATCACCGGCGTCTTCTTCGCCGTCGCCGCCACGGGCTCGTGGACCCTGGCGTTCATGGGCGCCTTCACCGGGATCGCGGCCTGCCTCCTGCTCGCGCTGGTGCTGGGGATCATGGACGACAGGCAGCATGCGCGCTGAAAACCGCGCCAGCGACTTCCCCCGCCACGTAGCTAGGCTGGGCACCATGTCTTTCCCCCTCGGTGCCCACGTCGACTCCGTCAACCCGCTCGCCGACGCCGCGGCGCTCGGCGCCGGCGTCGTGCAGATCTTCCTCGGCGACCCGCAGAGCTGGAAGAAGCCCGCGGCCCTCACCGAGGGCGGGGCCGAGGCCCTCAGGCTGGCCGCCGCCGAGGCAGGCGTGCAGCTGGTCATCCACTCCCCCTACGTGCTCAACGTCGCGTCGCTGAACAACCGCGTGCGCATCCCCAGCCGCAAGCTGCTGCAGCAGACCGTCGACGAGGCGGCCGCCGTCGGCGCGCTCGGCGTGGTGGTGCACGGCGGTCACGTCACCGCGAAGGACGACCCGGCCGTCGGGTACGAGAACTGGCGCAAGTGCGTGGACGGGCTCAAACTGCCGGTGCCGATCTTCATCGAGAACACAGCCGGCGGCGGGCAGGCGATGGCGCGCTACGAAGAGTCCATCGAGCGGCTGTGGGACGCCATCTCCGGTTCGGACAACATCGCTCAGGTGGGGTTCTGCCTCGACACGTGCCACGCCCACGCGGGCGGGCTCGAACTCGACGGTCTGGTGGGACGCATCAAGGCGATCACCGGCCGCATCGACGTGGTGCACTGCAACGACTCCCGCGACGCCTACGACAGCGGCGCCGACCGGCACGCCAACCTTGGTCAGGGCCAGGCGGACCCGGACGCCCTCATCGCGATCATCCGCGAAGCGGCCGTGCCGACCATCCTCGAAACCCCCGGCGGGGTCCCGGAGCACGACGCCGACCTGGCGTGGCTCCGGGCCCGGCTCTGAGGGTTACTTCCAGCCGTTGGCGACAGCCAGCCGCTCGGCCTCTGCGCGGTAGCGCTCCATGATGTCCGGCTTCGACGCGGCCTCGTAGGTCTCGGAGCCGGCCAGCTCCCAGGTGGGGAGCGTTCCGGTCAGCACCCACGCGGCCTGACGCGCCGCGCCCAGCGCCACGTACTCGCCGGCCGGCGGCACGTCCACGGGCACCCCGAGCACCTCTGGGGCGATCCGCCGCACGGCCTCAGACTTGGCGCCGCCACCGATCAGCGACACGCGCTCAACGGCGACACCGAGCGCTCGCACCGCATCAAGACCCCCGCCGAGCAGGCCCAGCAGGCCCTCGACGGCGGCGCGGGCGAGGTTCGACGGCGTGAAGTTGGCCAGCGTCATGCCCACCAGCGACGCCGTGGCGTCGGGCAGGTTGGGCGTGCGTTCCCCCTCGAACCACGGCACGAGGGTCAGCCCGCCCGCGCCGGGCGCGGCCGAGAGTGCCAGCCTGGCCAGTTCGTCGAAATCGACACCCAGCACGGAGCGGGCGCTGTCGAGGATGCGGGCCGCGTTGAGGGTGGCGGTGAGAGGCAGCCAGGCGCCGGTGGCGTCCGCGAAGCCGTTCACGGTTCCGGTGGCGTCGGCCACCGGGGTGCCGGAGACCGCAGCCACCACGCCCGAAGTACCGATCGACAGCGACGTCTGGCCGGGCGCGAGGCCCAGCCCGAGCGCGGCCGCCGCGTTGTCGCCGGCACCGGGCCCGATGAGGAACCCGGGCCCCTCGACCCCCTCGTCGGGGCGCAGCACGCGGGGCAACACCACATTCGCGGCGTCGCGGCGCAGCGCCAGCGACAACAGGTCGCGCCGGTACTCATTGGCGACGGAGTCGAAGTAGCCCGTGCCCGAGGCGTCAGAGCGGTCCGTGACCAGGTCGTCGAGCGAGAGTGAGCCACGGATGCGCCACGTCAGCCAGTCGTGCGGGAGCGCGACGGCGGCGACCCGCGCCGCGTTGTCAGGCTCCTCGTCCGCCAGCCAGCGAAGCTTCGTCTGCGTGAACGACGCCAGGGGCAGGTGACCGACGGCCTCCGCCCAGCCGTCGAACTCCGCGCGCAGGTCTGCGGCGGCCCCCGCTGAGCGGGTGTCGTTCCAGAGCAGCGCATCGCGGATCACGCGGCCGTCGGCGTCCAGCGCCACCATGCCGTGCTGCTGGCCGCCGACGCTCAGCGCCTCGACGTCGTCGAGCCCGCCGGCCTGCTCGGCAGCCTGCTGGAACGCGTCCCACCAGTGTTCCGGGTCGACCGCGGTCCTGTCGGGGTGCGACGCCTGGCCCCGGCGCACCACTGCGCCGGAGTCGGCATCGACGATGAGCACCTTGCACGACTGTGTCGAGGTGTCGACGCCTGCCACCAATGCCATCGTCGGTCTCCTAGCCCTTGAGCAGGTGCCGCAGCGCTGCCTGCTGAAGTTCGACGAAATGATACTCGCGGGCGCCCTTCTCGGCGGGATCCGGCATCTCGGCCTTGCGCAGGTCCGCGATGGTCTCGCCCCCGGCGAGGGTGGGCTCCGCGAGCTCGAAGATGGAGGCCTTCTTCATCAGGTCCTGCACCTCGGGATCGGCGCGGAAGGCCTTGGCGCGGTCCGCGAGCATCGTGAAGGCCTCCATGTTGGCCTTCGCGGAATCCCAGATGCCCTCGACGCCCTCGGTGCGGCTGGGCTTGTAGTCGAAGTGGATCGGGCCGTCGTAGCGCGGCGCGTCGGGGCTGGCAGGGAAGCCGTTGACGATGAGGTCGACGGTGAAGAAGGCGCTCATGAGGTCGCCGTGACCGAACACGAGGTCCTGGTCGTACTTCAGGCCCCGCTGGCCGTTGAGGTCGATGTGGAAGAGCTTGTCGCAGTACAGCGCCAGCCCGAGGCCCTGGGTGTAGTTGAGGTTGGCCATCTGCTCGTGGCCGACCTCCGGGTTCAGGCCCACGATGTCGCCGTGCTCGAGCGTGTTGATCAGGCCCAGCGCGTGCCCGATGGTGGGCAGGAGGATGTCGCCGCGCGGCTCGTTGGGCTTGGGCTCCAGGCCGATGCGCAACCCGTAGCCCTGCTCCTTGATGTAGCCGGCGACGGTGTCGAGGCCCTCGGCGTAGCGCGCGTGTGCCGCGTGGTAGTCCTTGGAGCTGTCGTACTCGGCGCCCTCACGCCCGCCCCACATGACGAACGTGCTGGCACCCATGTCGGCGGCGATGTCGACGGCGTGCAGGATCTTGCGCAGCCCGTAGCGACGCACGGAGCGGTCGTTCGAGGTCAGGCCGCCGTCCTTGAACATGGGGTGGCTGAAGGTGTTGGTGGTGACCATCTCGATGGTCAGGCCGGAAGCGTCACACGCCTCCTTGAACTTGGCCAGCCGCTTGGCGACGGTGGCGTCGTCGGCATCGAACGGGTAGACGTCGTTGTCGTGGAAGGTCACACCCCAGGCGCCGAGCTCGGCGAGCTTGTCGGTGTAGTACCAGGGGTCGAACTCAGGCCGCGTGTCGCTGCCGAAGGGATCGGTGCCACGCCAGGCCACCGTCCAGAGACCGAAGGAATAACGAAGATCAGACACGGGACTCTCCTCCATTGGATTTGTTTTCTGAGAAAACAATATCAGCACGACCCCAGACACGACAACCGGCATCGCCGAACTTTGAGAGCCCTTTGCCACACCCGATAAGCTGACCCCGCCACCAAGAACCCAAACCCGAGGGGAGCTCTGGCGTGCTCTATGCCCTGATCGCCGTCCATGCGATTCTGGGCGCCCTCACGCCCCTGATCGTGAAGCGGATGGGGGCCCGTGCCTACCTCTTCCTGGCGCTCGCCCCGTTGGCCGCAGGCATCTGGTTGGTCTCCAAGGCGCCGCTGATCCTGGCGGGCCGCCCCTACGTCGAGGCCTACGGCTGGATCCCGGCGCTCGACATCGATCTCACGCTGCGCCTGGGCCTGCTCCAGTGGGTCCTGGCGATGATCGTCACCTGGATCGGTGTAGGTGTCCTGATCTACTCCCGCTGGTACTTCGAGGGCCTCACCAGCGGCCGGTCCGCCGCGGTGCTCACTCTCTTCGCCGGCACGATGCTGGGGCTGGTCACCGCGGACAACCTGGTGGTGCTCTACGTCTTCTGGGAACTGACCACGGTCTTCTCCTACCTGCTGATCGGCCACGACCCCACCCGCCGCGCCAACCGCGGCGCCGCGCACACCGCGCTGGTCGTGACCACCACCGGTGGCCTGGCCATGCTGATCGGCATCATCGCCCTCTGGAGCGCCTCCGGCACCTTCTCGCTCGAGCAGATCGTCGCCAACCCGCCGACGGGGGTCCTCGCCACGGCGGGCGCGCTCCTGATGCTGGTGGGCGCCCTGTCGAAGTCGGCGCTCGTGCCGTTCCACTTCTGGCTGCCGGGCGCGATGGCGGCGCCCACGCCCATCTCCGCCTACCTGCACGCCGCGGCCATGGTGAAGGCCGGCGTCTACCTCGTCGCCGTGCTGGCCCCCGCGTTCGCGACGGTACCGTTCTGGCGGCCGGCCGTGATGCTGCTGGGCACCCTCACGATGATCATGGGCGGCTGGCGCGCGCTACGCCAAACAGACCTCAAGCTGCTGCTGGCCTACGGCACCGTCTCCCAGCTGGGCTTCATGGTGCTGCTGGCGGGCATCGGCACGGAGGCCGCCGCGCTGGCGGCCATCGGCACCGTCATCGCGCACGCGCTGTTCAAGTCCACGCTGTTCCTGTGCGTCGGCCTGATCGACCACTCCGCCGGCACCCGCGACATCCGCGAGCTCAGCGGTGTGGGGTACCGGGTGCCCTGGCTGGCGGTCCTCGCGGGCCTCGCGGCGCTCTCCATGGCTGGTATGCCGCCGTTGGTGGGCTTCCTCACGAAGGAGGCGGCGTTCGAGTCGATCGTCTACCTCGTCGTCGGCGACATCCAGGCGGTCACACCCCTGGCCGCGGCGGCGCTCGCCGTCGCGCTGGTGTTCGGCTCCGCCATCACCGTGGCCTATTCGCTGCGTTTCTGGTGGGGCGCCTTCGCCTCCAAGGACGGCGCCCCGGCGCTCAGCTGGCACCGTCCGGCCCTCGGCATGGCCGGCGTGCCGATGTTCCTGGGCGCGCTCAGCCTGGTGCTGGGGTTCCTCGGCCCCCAGCTCACCGACATCCTCACCCCCTACGCCGCCCAGGTCGGGCACGGGCAGCCCGGCCACGGCCTCGCGCTGTGGCACGGCGTCTCCTGGCCGCTCGGGATGTCCATGATCGCGGTGGCCGCCGGCGTGCTCCTCTTCGTCTTCCGCGAGCGGATCGCCGACATCCAGGGCACGTTCCCGACGACCACCACGTCGGAGGAGATCTTCCACCGCTCGATGCACGGTCTGGACCGGATCTCCGTCGAGGTCACTGCACGCACCCAGCGCGGCTCGCTGTCGATCTACCTCGGCACCATCCTGCTGGTGATGGTCGCGCTCTCCACCTACGCCATGCTGCGCATCCGCATCTGGCCCACCTACCGGCTCTTCGACAGCTGGCCACAGCTCCTCGTCGCGGCCGTGATGGTGACCGCCGCGGCGTTGGCCGCCGCCTCCCGCGGGCGCATCCGAGCCGTCCTGCTCGTCGGCGTCACCGGCTATGGTCTGGCGCTGCTCTTCGCCATGGGCGGGGCGCCGGACCTGGCGCTCACCCAGGTCCTCGTCGAGACCGTCACGGTGGTGGTGTTCGTGCTCGTCGTGCGCAAGCTGCCGCGCTACTTCACCAACCGCCCGTTGAGCTCGACGCGCTGGTGGCGCGTGCTGATCGCGCTGGCCGTGGGCATCACGGTGACGCTCATCTCGCTGGTCGCCGTGGGCGCCCGCGTGGCGGAGCCAGTGTCGAAAGCCTGGTACGAGGCCGCCTACGAGTTCGGCTACGGCAAGAACATCGTCAACGTCGCGCTCGTCGACATCCGCGCCTGGGACACGCTCGGCGAGATCTCCGTGCTCGTCATCGCCGCCACGGGCGTCGCGTCCCTGATCTTCCTCCGCTCCCGCGTGGTGGGGATCACCTCGACGGCCCAGGCCTTCGAATCACGCGAGGACGAGCCGCAGGCGGACAGCTCGCCAGGCGTGTGGCTGCGCGCCGGCCAGACGCTGTCGCCGATGGTGCGCTCGCTGGTGTTCGAGGTCATCACGCGGATGCTGTTCGGCGTGATGATCGTGGTGTCGGTCTACCTGCTGCTCGCGGGCCACAACTGGCCCGGCGGCGGCTTCGCCGGCGGTCTGGTGGCGGGGATGGCGCTGATGACGCGCTACCTCGCCGCCGGCCGCCACGAACTGGACGAGGCCGCCCCGTTCGACGCCGGACGCCTGCTGGGCGGCGGGCTCATCCTCGCGCTGCTGGCCGCCATCACCCCGGTGTTCTTCGGCGGCAACATCCTGCAGAGCTACGACGCCCACCTCACCATCCCCCTGCTCGGCGAGCTCCACCTCGTGTCCTCGACGGTCTTCGACATCGGCGTGTACCTCGTTGTGGTCGGCATGCTGCTCGACGTGGCCCGCAGCCTCGGTTCCGGCATCGACCAGCACGCCTCCGAGGAGATCGCCCCCATGCCCATCCCGGATTCCACCAAGGCCATCCCCGGTTACGGAGAGCGCCGATGACAGCCAACCTCGTCCTGGCCATCACGGCCGGCGCCCTCGTCGCGGCAGGCGTGTACCTGCTGCTCGAACGCTCCCTCACCCGCATCCTGCTGGGCGTCATGGTGGCCAGCAACGGCGTGAACCTGATGTTCCTGGTGGCGGCCGGCAAGCCGGCGCTGGCGCCCATCATCGGCCTCGGCGACTCCGGCGCCGACGGCGTCTCGGACCCGCTGCCCCAGGCGATGGTGCTCACGGCGATCGTCATCACCATGGCGGTGGCGGCGTTCGTGCTCACGCTCGCCTACCGCAGCTTCCAGCTGCACGGGCACGACGAGGTGGCAGACGACGTGGAGGATGCGCGCATCCGCCAGCTCGCGCTCGACGACGTCACCTCTGAGTCCTATGAGGACACCACGTTCTCCGACACCGGCGCGGACGTGGTGAGCGAATGATGCTGCACAACCTCCTCCCCCTGCCCGTGTTGCTGGCCATCGGCGGCGCAGCAATTGCGCTGGCCCTCCCCCGTCGCCCCGGGCTCCAGCGCCTGGTGTCGATCGTCAGCCTGAGCGGCATCGTCGCTCTGGGCGCCCTGTTCATGTGGCTCACGCATGCCAACGGGCCCATGGCCCTGTGGTTGGGCGCGTGGGCCGAACCCCTGGGCATCTCGCTGGTGGTGGACCGGCTGAGCGCCCTCATGTTGTTCGTCGCCTCGGTGATCGCCCTGGGCGTGCTCCTCTTCGCCACCGGCCAGGACAGGGACGAGGTCAAGCGCGAGACCCCGGTCTCGATCTTCCACCCCACCTTCCTGCTGCTGATGGCGGGCGTGTCGAACGCGTTCCTGGCGGGTGACCTGTTCAACCTGTTCGTCGGCTTCGAGATGCTGCTGTTCGCGTCCTACGTGCTGCTGACGCTGGGTGGCACGTCGGACCGGGTCCGGGCGGGCACCACCTACGTCGTGGTGTCGCTGCTCAGTTCCTCGCTGTTCCTGATCTCGATCGCGGCCATCTACGCCGCCACGGGCACCGTCAACATGGCCCACCTCGCCGTCCGGCTGCGCGACCTCACGGAGCCGGTCCAGCTGCTGCTCGAGGTGCTGTTGATCGTGACGTTCGCCATCAAGGCGGCGGTCTTCCCGCTGTCGTCGTGGCTACCGGATTCCTATCCGACGGCGCCGGCCCCCGTCACCGCGGTGTTCGCCGGGTTGCTGACCAAGGTGGGCGTCTACGCCATCATCCGCACCGAGACCCTGCTGTTCCCCGCCGACACCGTCTACAACGTGCTGCTCGTGGCGTCCCTGCTGACCATGGTGCTGGGCATCCTCGGCGCCATCGCCCAGGTGGAGATCAAGCGAATGCTGTCCTTCACGCTGATCAGCCACATCGGCTACATGATCTTCGGCATCGCGCTGGGCACCGACGCGGGCCTGGCCGCCACCATCTTCTACACCGCGCACCACATCACCATCCAGGCCACGCTGTTCCTCGTGACGGGGCTGATCGAGCGGCGCGGCGGCACGTCGTCGCTGGACGGGCTGGGCGGCCTGCTGAAGGTCGCCCCCCTGCTGGCGGCGCTGTTCTTCATCCCGGCCATGAACCTGGGTGGCATCCCCCCGCTGTCGGGCTTCATCGGCAAGCTCGGCCTGCTCCAGGCGGCCGCCGAGGTGGGCACCCCGCTGGCCTGGACCGTGCTCGCCGGCGGCGTGCTGACCAGCCTGTTGACGTTGATGGCGATGGCCAAGGTCTGGAACCGCGCGTTCTGGGGGGTCACCCCCGCAGAGCAGCGCCGGGCAGAGGCCGCGGCCCACGACCTCGATCCTGATGAGATCGCGGATGAGGACACCCGCCCCATGCCCCCGCTGCAGGTGGGCGCCACCATCGGGCTGATCCTGTTCGGCCTGGCCCTCACAGCGTTCGCCGGCCCGCTCTACGAGTACGCGCACGCTGCCGCTGCGGCGCTGCGTGACGGGTCCTACGTGCAGGCAGTGCTGCCGGGAGGTCTGCGATGATCGCCAGATCCCGTGTCCCCTGGGCCGAGCGGCTCACGTTCCGGCCCCTGTCGGTGCTGTCCATGGCCACCGTCTGGGTGCTGCTCTGGGGCAGCGTCTCCCCCATGGTCATCGTGTCAGGGCTCCTGCTGGGCTACGTGGTGGGCATCGTGCTCCCGCTCCCCCCCGTGTTCTGGAAGGGTCACCTCCGGCCGGTGGGCATCCTGCGGTTGATAGGGCACCTGGTCTACGACCTGGCCGTGTCGTCCATCCGCGTGTTCCTGCTCGCGTTCCACCGGAAGGTCGACCTGCGCGCGGGCATCGTGCGGATCGACCTCATCACCGACAACGACCTCTACCAGGTGCAGGTGGCCGAGATGATCTCACTGGTGCCCGGCACCGTCGTCGTCGAAGTGGTGCGCAACCCGCGCCGCCTCTACCTGCACGCCATCCAGTTGCACGGCGACGACCCCATCGGGCGGGTGCAGAAGATGGCCGTCGGCGTGGAGTCGCGGGTGGTGCGCGCCTTTGGTTCCCGCCGCGAGATAGAGGACTTCAACGCCGCGCTGCACCACCACCCGGCCCCCGACGCCCTCGACCTGGAGGTCGAACCATGATCCTGGCCACCAACATCATCCTGTCGGTCGCGGCCGTGCTGCTGACCGTGGCGGCGTTCATCGGCGTCAACCGGATCGCGGCGGGCCCTTCCCAGCTCGACCGCTCCGTCGCGGCAGACCTCATCGTCGCCGTGATGGTGGCCTCGCTCGGGCTGTGGGTGGTCTGGACGGACATGTCCACGGAGCTGATGGTGCTCGTCCTGCTGTCGATGCTGGGCTTCACCAGCGCCGTGTCGGTGGCCCGCATGGTGTCGGACCGGATGCTGCAGCGGCACCGCTACAACCGGCAGCGGAAGGAGCGGGTGTGATGGACACCGTCTTCGACTTCATCAGCGCGCTGGCCATCCTGGTGGGGGCCATCCTGTGCTTCGGCGCCGCCGTGGCCCTCGTACGGTTCCCTGACCTGCTGGGAAGGATGCACGCCATCACCAAGCCGCAGGTGCTGGGGCTGATCTTCGTCTCCGTCGGCATCGCGCTCAGCCTCCGCACCTGGTGGGCCCTGGGATTGTGCCTGCTGATCATTGCGCTGCAACTCCTGACGGCTCCCGTCTCGGCGAGCATGGTGTCGCGCTCGGCCTACCGAAGCGGGCTGACGGATGATTCGGAACTCCTGGTCAACCACCTGGCCGAAGACCTCAAGGACGCCGGCTTCCGCCACCTGGACTGAGACGGTCGCGGGGCCACCTGCGCAACCATCGGGGGGCGGCCGAGCCGCTCAACAGACGAGGTGGCCCGCCGCCTCGGGAGGGAGGCGGCGGGCCAGTTGCTCAGGAGATCCTGAACCGCGTGATGTTGTTGAACACCCAGTCCTCCGTCACGCGGTAGGACCAGACACCATCCGCGCCCTGGGTGCCGGCCACCAGGCTGGCACGCGCCCAGGACCTGCAGGCGTTCCGGCCGGTCTGTGGGGTGTCGCACTCCGTCTTCCAGCGGCGCCCGTCAGCGGCCGTCCACTCGCCAGCCTTCCCCAGCGGATTGCTCGCCCACTGGGCGCGCGTCATGTGCGGAAGGTAGGTGAGGTTGTTGAACACCCAGCGGTTGGTCTGGACGAAACGCCCGCCGTCGATGGTGACGGTGGTAGCCCAGATGTCGGTGCGGCAACGAATGGTCTGCGAGTACGGCTCGCACTGCGTGTGCCACCACCTTCCGTTGACACTGTGGAATCCGGGCGTGGAGTAGAGGTCGCCTGACTGTGCCGGGCGCGTAACCGTCACCGTCGCCGTGGGCTGCGGCGACGGATCCACCGTCGGCTCCTCGCTGGGCTCCTCCGACGGCTCCTCGCTGGGCTCCTCCGACGGCTCCTCCGACGGCTCCTCGGTGGGAACCGGCGTCGGCGCAACGCCGATGACGAACGGCGCGACGGCGATCCAGTCGACGTCGGGCGCGATGGCATAGCCGTCCAGGATCACGTCGTCGTGCGTGCCCCACTCGGCACCCTCGTCGATGAACAGCGTTGAGCGGGTGTTGCCGAAGGTGATGGCACCGTCGTCGGTGGTCAGCGACAGCGGCATGACCGCCTCCCAGAAGTTGAGCTCGCTGTAGGTGTAGCGGAACGTGGTGCGCCCCGCCAGCCCCTCCTGGCCGTCCTCCGACGCCTGCAGGCCGAGGTCGACCACCTGCGGGTTGTAGTCGTGCGTGCCCTCGATGTCGTCGTTGGAGTAGCCGATGACGACGTCGTACTCGCCCGCCTCTGCGAAGCCCGCGAGCCGCGGAATCGTGAACGTGCCCTCGTTGCCCGGGTTGGCGTCGGTGATGCCGAGGCCCTTGACGAACCCGTCACCGCTGCCGGTTGTCAGCGCCGAGTCGAACCCAGAGGTCCGGGCAGCGCCGCCAAGTTCCACCACGTCGAGGTCCTCGGCCTCGATCCGGACGATCTTGGCGTCCGCGGACACGTTCCTCACCGTGCTGAGCGACGCAACCCGCGCCTCGCCGTCGGCGAACAGCTCCACCTCGGTGACGCCCTCGGGCAGGTGGACGGTCACGGTGGGGTCTGCGCCGTCGGTGAACACGGCGGCGGTTCGCCCGTTCACCCGCAGCTCCAGCTCGGCGCCGGCGCTGCCGTGCCACTCCGCGGTCAGGTCGTAGTAGCCGGACTCGTGGTTGGACAGGTAGGCGTCCGCGCGCTGCCCGGCCGCCAGCGTGGCGTGGCCGTCGTCGAGTGCGGCACCGTCGAACAGCCGGAAGTTGCTGGCCGGGTAGGCCAGTTCCTCGGTGTTGGCGGTTTCGCCCACGCGGACGAGCTCGAATCGGTCGAGGGTCACTCCCCCCGCCTCGCCTGCACCGGGCAGGAGGGCGGCGCCGTCCTGGCTGGTGCGCAGGCTCAGCGTCTGCTCACCCGCCTCCAGATCCACGTACACCTCCGCGCTGCCCCGGGCCACCGTCGCGACGTTGCTGGGCTTGATCGCATTGGCGCCGTAGGTGACGGTGGTGGCGAACTCGTCATCGACGAACAGCGCGTGCCGCGCGACGATACCCGGCGTAGCTCCCAGCACCTGAAGCCGGTAGCGGCCGGCCTGCTCGACGTCGACCGTCCAGTCCGCGCGGGAACCGAGCTCGGAGAAGCCCGCGACGTCCTGGTTGTTCGACGCGCGATACCCGCTGGGGGTGCGGACCTGGGCGTCGGTCAGGAAGGCCTGCTCGGCCTCCAGGAGGTGGCGCTCGGCCTGCCCGTCCAGAGCGGCCTCCGGGTCGACGTCGCCGGCGGGGGTGACGATGACCTGGTAGGTGCTGCTGTCGTTCTGCGACGGGATGCGCAGCTGCAGTTCACCGTCGACGATCGCGACGTCATTACCGGCAGCCACCACGCGGGGGGCCGCAGCGATGCCGTCGGTGCCGCTGACGAGGCTCTCGCGTACCTCGTAGTCCACGACGGTGCCGAACACGTCTTCGGCCAGGCCGGTGAGCCGCAGCCCGCCGTCGTTGCCGTTCGCGAGGCCGCCGACGATGACCTGGGCCCTGTGGGCGTCCTCGTCGATGGCCGCGATGGCGTTTTGCTCACCGGTGACCACCTTGACCGTGTCGGACCCGGTGAGGTCGCCATACCACTTGAACAGCCACCAGCCGCCGTTGCCGGCGTTGACCTTGGCGTAGTTGTCCGAGAGCGTGCCGGAGGCGGTCCAGTACGCGGTCTGGGCGTCCACCTTGGCTGCCTCGAAGCTGGCGAACCAACGAAGCAGGTTGGCCGGCGAGCTCATGTCGCTGGAGGCGCCCCACTCGGTGATGTTGACCTCGGGGACCTCGTCCCTGGTGAGGCCCAGCTGCTGCGCGTACTGGCGGAACAGGCCCGCGCGGACGGGCAGCCACTGGTAGCCGCGCAGCTCGTGCCAGACGTAGATGTCCGGGACGGTGTCTGTCTCGATGGCCATGTCCAGGAAGGCCTTGATGTTGGCCTCGCCGCGCCAAGCCGCATCACCCGGGCCGGCGATCCGCGGCCGCTCCAGCCCGTGCTTGGCGTAGGTGTCGGTGATGACGTTCCACGCCGCCTCCCAGTCGGTCTCTCCGTTCGGGGTGTAGCTGTCTGGCTGGCCACCCTGGTGCATGTAGCGGTCGTAGAGGGAGTCGCTGTTCAGCCACTGCAGGTCCACCTCGTTGAACGGGATGAACACGTACTTCTCCGGGTTCTCCGCCTCGCGCGCGATGGCGTCCACGACAATCTCGAGCACCTCGAGGTAGTCCCAGGCGCCGTTGGGCTCCGGGGCGTACTCGCCGGTCAGGATGCCGTCGTCGCCGCGGACGTAGCTGCGGTCGTCGCCCGGCCGCTCGCCTCGGTTGTAGGGCCAGTCCGGGTAGTAGTCCTGGGTGTAGACGTAGAGGTCTTGGCCGTGCTTGTCGAAGAAGGTCTCCTCGATGTTGAACGCGTCACCGCCCGGGTGCTGCGTGCCGTACGGCGGCTTCTGGGAGACGTTGGTCATGGCCGCGCCGTTGACGATCGCCCGCGTCGGGGACTGCTCGTCCCCCAGGCCGTAGAGCGTGCCCGAGGCGCCACCCCGGAACGCGCCGGTGTTTTGGGAGAAGTCGACGACGACGTCCTGCAGCGGCCGCGCCTCCACGCTCACGCGCGCGACGAGTGGCTCGTCCCAGCCGGAGATCCAGCCCTGCACCTCGAAGGTGTTGCCGGGTGTGGCGAGCTCCGACGGTGGCACCTGGTCCCAGGCGATCGGCGCCTCGGTGGCGAACCCGGATTCCGTCACCACAGACGCGGTGACGGGCAGCTGCGGGCTGACGGAGGCCGGCGTCGATACCTCGAAGACCGCCTCATCCACGGAGGCGATGCCGCCCACGTAATCGGTGAACAGCGTCGAGACCTGCTCTGCGTTCAGCGCGGCCCCGTAGACAGCGAAGTCATCGAACTCGCCGCCGAAGAGCGCGGCCCACTGCGGCGCCCACGGCACGGTGCCGATCAGGCCTGAGCGGGTGCTGTCCGGCTCGCCGAGCTTGGTGAAGTCGAGCGGCACGGCCACCTTGGAGACCAGACTGCCGTTCATGTAGTAGAACAGGGACTCGCCGTCCGCGACGCTCGTCAGGTGCACCCACGTGTTCGACGCCAGCGGCTCGTTGGCCACCGCCTTCACCTCGGAGCCCGAGTTCGCGACCGCCTTGGACTGGCCGCCCTCGTTGGGCTGGTAGTAGACACCCCAGTTGTTGGCAGGCAGGGCGTCGCTGCCGACGATGTAGGCCCAGGGCAGCTGGTTGGCGTTCGCGCCGTTCCAGTTGATCCAGGTGGAGACCGTGATCGCCTCCATCCCGTCGAACAGGCCCTTGGGGATCTCCAGGTACGGCTTCCCCGCCTGCGAGGTGTTCTGCGCCCCGCCGGGGAACTTGCCCGAGGCGCCGAGCTCGGCGGTGGGGCCGGTGCCGCGCGGCAGGGACTCGGCTGCGACGACGCGGGCGTCGAACGCGCTACCCAAGGTGCCCTCGTTGGCGATGCTGGCAGCGGCGGTGTCGCTGTCGAAGGTGTAGAGGAGCAGGGGGTCCGGTGACTCCTCCGCCACCGCCATCGGCGCGTGGACGAGGTGCGGACCCACCAGGGCCAGGCCGAGGGCCGCTACGCCCGCGGCCCGGGCCCTGCTGGAAGCAGTGGGAAATGGCATGGGAAACCTCTCTGTCGAAACTTCTCTGTCCGGCGAAAGTTGATTGCCGCCACCGCGGCGACGGGGTGGATCGATGGGGAGACTCGGTTCGTGATCGACCTTGATAACGTTTTCAAGCCCACGCTACGAGACGAGCGGGGTCAGGTCAACCGTTTCTTGAAAGCGTTATCAGACTAGTTGGTGCGGGGCGGGGCGGTGCTCTCGCGGATGATCACGTCGGGGGTCGTGGAGACCAGTGGGCGCTCCTTGGCGCCGTGGATCTGCTTCTTCAGCAGCTCCCAGCCGCTGCGTCCCATGTCCGCGAACTCCTGGCGCGCGGTGGTCAGCGCGGGGTGCCACAGCGAGGACAGCGGGTGGTCGTCGAAGCCCACAACGCTGACGTCCTCGGGCACCCGGAGCCCCTTGTCCCGCAGCCCGGCCATCACGCCCATGGCGATCTCGTCGTTGCCACAGAACACGGCGGTGACGTCGTCCCGCTCCGCGATGACGTGCCCGACGCCGCGACCCGACTGCGGGTCCCAACTGGCCTCGAAGAGCTCGGGGACTTCGCGCCCGGCGTCCTTGAGCGCCCGCCGCCACCCGGCGGTACGGCCGTCCTCGCGCCGGGACGGTGGAATCCGGACGTGGTGCACCGTCTCATGACCGAGTCCGAGGAGGTGCTCGACCAAGTGCCGTGCGGCCACGGACTCCCGGATCACGGCCTGCGCGTACGACGTGTCCCGCACGCCCGAGAGCGCCACCACCGGCATCCAGTCGGGAATACGCTTGATGGCGGCCACACCGGGCGGGTCGAACTTGAGGACGGCGACACCTGCGATGGCCTGCGAGAGCACCAGCGAGATACCGGCAGTCAGCGACTCCTCGTCGGCCTCCTCGATGACGGTGAAGGTCACGACGTAGCCGTCGGCCCGGGCGGCCTCCTCGAGCCCACGGATGGTCTCCGCGTAGCCGTAGCGCGAGGTGTTGCCCACGACGGCGGCGATCACCTTGGGTTTGCCGCCAACCAGCACCCGCGCCGAGGCGTTCGGCGTGAAGTCCAGCTCCTGGATGGCGGCGGCAACGCGTTCGCGCTTGTCAGCGCGGACATTGGCGCTGCCGCTGAGGAATCGGGACACCGTCGGCACCGAGACACCCGCCAACAGGGCGACGTCCTTCATGGTGGCCGGCACGCGGGCGGCAACGGCAGGATCCTGCCCGCTCGCCGCCGCACTGGTCTCCATGACTCCGAAGCGTAGCGAGGCCGTGGACGTCCTGGTGACCATCACTTCACCGCACCTCCCGTGATGCCCGAAACGATCCGCCGCTGGGCGACGATGAACGTGATCAGCAGCGGCAGGCTCATCAGGATGATGAACGCGAAGATCAGGTGCCAGTTGTTGAGGTAGAGGCCGGCGCTGGCCACCTGGAACAGGTTGAGGGGCAGCGTGTCCACGCGGCCGCCGATCACGAACAGCGCGTAGAACACGTCGTTCCAGATGTAGAGGCACAGCATGATCGTGGTGGTGGCGAGCACCGGCACCAGCAACGGCAGGATGATGGTGAAGAAGATCCGCAGCGGCTTGGCGCCGTCGACGCGGGCAGCCTCCTCCAGCTCCACGGGGATGGTCCTGACGAATCCGGTGATGAGGAAGATGGCCGTGGACAGGTACATGCCCATGTAGACGCCGACCATCCCGGGCACGGTGCCCGCCAGGCCGAGCTGGCGCAGAAGCAGCACAATGGTCACCACGGCGGGCGGCAACACGACGCCGCTGATGGCGAGCGTGTACAGCACCGCCATCCACCGCTCAGCCCGACGGGCCAGCACCCAGGCGGCCAGCGAGCCGAGGATCAGCACGCCCACCACCGCCGGCACCATGATCAGCAGGCTGCCGAAGAAGCCCGCGAGCATCCGCCCCTCGGAGAAGACGGTCGCGAAGTTCTCCAGTAGCTGCCACTGGCTGGGCAGCGCCAGGTTCGGGTTCAGCGCCTCTGCCTGGTTCTTGCCTGCGGTGACCACCACCAGCCAGAAGGGGACCCCGAGCAGGAGCGCCGTGATGGCCACAACTGCCAACTGGTGCGCAACCCGTCCGGGCTTGATGCGGCGCCGGGTGGCGACCGAGGGCTTGGTAGGAGTGTGGGCGGTCACAGGACTTCCTCCCTCTTGCGGAGGTAGCGCACGACGGGGAAGGCGATCAGCGTGACGGTGAGGAACAGGATGAGGCTCATCGTCGTCGCCTGGGCGAACAGCCCCTGCCCGAAGGTGCGGAAGATGAAGATGTTGAGCAGTTCGGTGGTGCCGCCGGGCCCACCTTCGGTGAGGGCCTGCACCACGTCGAAGCCGTTCATGGAACCCAGCAGCGCCGTGGCCACGTTGAACGTGACAGCCGGGGCGAGTAGCGGGAACCGGATCTGGACGAAGGTCTGCCACCAGCTGGAGCCGTCGATGCGTGCAGCCTCGAGGACGTCCTCGCTGATGGTCTTCAGCCCCGCGAGGTAGATGAGCATCGACAGACCCATCCACTTCCAGGAGTGCACCAGAGCCGCCACGACGATGGTCCAGGTGGTGCTGCCGAGCCACGCGACGGACACGTCGAGGCCGGTGAGGACCGACAGGATGCCGTTGAGTGCGCCGTCGGGCTTCAGGATCGCCCGGAAGATGTAGCCGACCGCGAGGGCGGACATGATCACCGGGATGAAGAACAGCACCCTAGCGGTGCGGTTCAACCAGGTGTCGCGCTCGAGCAGCAACGCCAGCATCAGGCCGAACAGGTTCTGGAAGACCGCCACCAGCGTCGCGTAGACGAGCGTCACCTTCAACGCGTTGAGGAGCGAACCGTTGCCGAGCAGGGAGCTGAAGTTGTCGAACCCGGCGAAGTTGATGTCCGACTTGAAGCCGGACCAGTCGGTGAAGCTGTAGACGAAGTTGAACAGCGTGGGCACGAAGAAGAACACCACGAGGACCGCCAGCGCGGGCACGAGGAAGACCGCGGGGTGGTCCGTGCGGCGCCCGTGACCGGCGGCCTGTCCCGCGCGGGTCCGCTCGGCGAAGAGTGTGGACATGGGTTTCCTTCCGGGAGGACCGGGTGGGCGGTACGGGGGTCACCGCCCACCCGGGAGTGTCAGAATCCCTCGGCGCCGAGGGCCTTGGCGAGTTCGGCGAACTGCTGCTGCGTCGCCTCACCCACCTGCTGGGGCGTCTTGGTGCCCTGGATCATGTCAGCCAGGTTGATGTACAGGTCCGGGTTGGCCACGGCGAGGGACTGCATGGAGCCCACCGAGTCGGCCAGCGACGCGTGTACGTCCAGCAGTGCCTGCGGGACGCCGTCGGGGTTGGGGACGTCGGGCTGCAGCGAGATGGTGTTGGCAGCCTGCACGAAGTCCGCGTAGCCGTCACCCAGCCAGTAGGAGAGGAACTGCTTCGCTGCTGCCTCCTGGGTGGCGTCATCGGTCTTGAACGCCACGACGGCGTTGGACTGGTCCGGGATGGAGGTGCCGACGTTGCCCTCGGGGCTGATCGGGAAGAAACCGATCTTCTCGTCGAGCTCGGCGGTGTCGGCCTTGGCCTGCAACTGACCGAAGAAGGAGTTCACCTGGACGACCATGGCTGCATCGCCGGCGAGCAGGGCGTCGCCCTGGTCCTCGAACGTGGCGGTCTTGATGTCGTCGTTGAACAGGCCCTCGTCGATCCAGCCTTTGTAGTTGTTGATGGCGCCCATGATGGTCTCGTCGGTGAACTGCTCCTCGTTCGCGTTCACCCGGTCCCACAGGCCGTCCTTGGCAGCGTTGGCGAGCTGGATCTGGACCCACCACTGGGTACCCCAGCGGTCGGCGGCCATCTCGTGGAACGGGGTGACGCCGTCGGCGTCGAGGGTGCGTGCGAGGTCGATCATCTCATCGATGTTGCCAGGGGTCTCGGTGATGCCCGCCTCGGCGAACACCTCCTTGTTGTAATAGACGCCCTGCACGGCCGGAGTGCTGATCAGCGCGGCGTAGCGGGTGTCGCCTACGAAACCGGTCAGGTCCTTCAGCGCCGGGTCCATGGCGTCGAGCCAGGGCGCACCGTCGAGCGGGAGGAGGTTGTTGGTGGCGTTGAGTGCGTTGAGCTGGGACTCGGTTGGCTGCCAGAAGGCGAGGTCCGGCTTGTCACCGGTGGCCACCTTGGTCTGGATGCCCTGCTCGTAGGGATCGGGGATGGTCACGACCTCGACCGTCGCACCCGTCAGCTCCTCGAACCCGGCGATGACCGGGTCCGCGGTCTTGTTCGAGTTCTGTGCCGCCCAGATCGTCAGGGTGACACCGTCGAGGCTGGCGTCCTGGGCCGGCCACTCGGCGGCGGAGCTGCCCCCGCCCTCAGTGGAGCTGGGCGGGTCCTGCACCCCGGGGTCACTGCAAGCCGTCAGCGCGACTCCCGCTGTCAGGGCGACCGCAGCCGCCCGTACCAGGGACTTCTTCATTGGAATCTCCTTTGGTCGACTCGCCTCAGGCGAGCTCTCGGGGGTCGGATCCGCCCTTGTGGCTGATCCGGATCATGCGTGCGGCCGGGGCGGCATCCGCGTCGACGCGCAGCACCCCGTCCGCCTCGCTCCACGCCAGTTGCCAGGGCGTGAGGTTCTTGGGGAACACGGTCTCGATCCGCGGGTCGAGGCCCGCGAACCGCGGCAGCCGCAGTTCCGCGGCGGGCGCGTCCGCGCGTCGCCAGATGAACAGCAGCGTGGCGTCGTCGACGTCGAGGCCGAGGGTCACCCACGGGTCGTCCCACCGGGGCAGGCCGAGCGGCCACACCGGTGTGGAGCGTCGGATGTGGTGCCGGATCTCCTTGGTCAGCGCCACGGCCTCGCGGACCAGTTCCAGCTCCGATTCGGTCATGTTGTTGAGGTAGCCGGACAGGAAGAAGCGGCCCGGGAGCCCAGTGACGAGGCAGAACGCCGCCTCCTCGGGCGACATCCCCGGCTGCGGGTAGGCCCAGCTGGCGGCCTGCTCGGGGAGCATGCTCATCGGCGCCGAGGCGGTGATGGGCGGGTAGAGCAGCGGGTCCTGCTGATCCGAGGTGGACTGCAGCTGCAGCCGGGACAGGAGCGCACCGTCGGCGCGCATGGCGCCGGAGCCGCAGTTCTCGATGACCAGCGCGGGGTGTCGGTCCAGGACTGAGTCGAGCCAGGCCAGGTGGGCGCGGTTGTGCTCGAGGAGGCCGTCACCGACGCTGCAGCTCGCGTGGTCGGTCCCGGGGCCCGGGTTGATGTTGTAGTCGAACTTGAAGTAGCCGACGCCGAAGTCCGTGACGAGGCGGTCCACCACGGCATCGGCATGGGCGACCGCTGCTGGGTGCCGGAAGTCCAGGTGGTAGCGACCCTGCTCCATCAGCCGCTGGCCGCCGCGCTGCAGGAACGCCTCGTCGGGCAGTTGGTCGGCCAAGGGGCTGCGCACGCCGATCACCTCGGGCTCGAGCCACAGCCCGGGCACCATGCCGTGCCCGCTGATCCGGTCCACCACTTCCCCGAGGCCACCGGGGAAACGGGTGGTGGACGGCTGCCACGCCCCGACGGAGTCCCACCAGAAGCCGGAGTCGTCGTACCAGCCGGCGTCGATGCAGAAGATCTCCGCACCGGCCGCGGCCGCGGCGTCCACGAGCGGGATGAGTTTGGCGGTCGTCGGGTCGCCGTCGAGCGTGTTCATGTAGTCGTTGAAGATGACCGGCAGCGACTCGTTGTCCGCGTGCGGCCGGCGCGTGCGACGGCGCAGCTCGGTGACGGCGGCCACGGCGGCCGTCACGTCGGAACCGAGCGCCACCGCGGCCGGCACCGTGGTGAAGGACTCCCCCGGCGCCAGAGTGCGGCTCCAGCCGTGGTCCATGTGGTTGGGGCCCGAGACCGCCACCTCGAAGTCGCGGTACTCCTCCCCCAGCTCGATCCGCCAGGCACCGTTGTGCAGAACCTGCCAGACCCAGGCGACGCCTTGGTCTGCTGAACTCGCGGCCGCCACCGGGGTCCACTCGCCGGAGGACCAGGTGCCGGTGGAGACCAACGCCTCCTGCCCGCGCGGACGATGCCCGGTGAGGTGCTGCGAGATGCGGGGGAAGAGTTCGCCGAGCGCGACGTCGTCCCACCGGTTCTCCGCCAGCCAGTCACTGCGGGCCCGGTGCAGGCGCCAGTCGGTGTTCCCGACCGGTCGATCATCGCGGTTCCCCAGGGGCGCCGACCAGCTCGTGACCGCGAGCAGCGTGACCGGCGCGTCCGAGGTGTTGGTTACGGTGGTGCGGGTGGTAAAGGCGGCGACGCCGTCGAAGGACTCGAGCGTGGCGACGACATCGAGGCCGGTGGTGGACATGTCGAGTTCGAGCTCGTGGCGACCCGATTCGGAGTCGGTGTGGAAGTCCGTCAGCCGCAGCGCCTGCCCCAGTTCCGACATGCCGAGGCGGGAACTCGCGAGGGCGTGGCCGTGGTCCGAGGTGAGGACCTGCACCACCGGAACGAGGTCGCTCGTCGTCATCCGGGCACCGCCAGCCTCCGCCGAGCGGAGCGCCACCGGCTCGTCGGCACCATGGCCGATCTCGAGCACCAGCGCGTCGTGTCCCCAGCGGATTGCCTTCACGATCTCTCCCTTGCGATCTCTACTTCCTCACGTGCACGACTAGTGAAGCACAGTTTTGATAACGCTTTCAAGACCATCGTGAAATCGTTATCAAAAACGTTGTGCCTGGGCTTGGGTTGGCAGTGGAGACACCGGCCGGGCGGCATCGACGCGGGGCGCGCCGCCGATCCCGCTGATTCTGCTACCGGGATCCTGAAGGACGCGCTTCAGACAACCCCTGCGGGACGTGTTCGTTGGGGGAAGAGACTGAGACACTCACATCCTCCCAGCGGCAAGGCTCCCCACGTCTACTCACCCGGCAGGCACGGTCCCAGTCTCAATGGCGAAGAGCTCAATTGTGAAGAGCCGGAAATGTCAGGGGCACCTGCTAGCACAAGTTGCCTTTGACAACGCGTTTTCCCTTGTTTTAGGCTGTGTGTTCCCTTAGAATAGTTCACATGAGCGAAGCGCGGGAACTGATGCAGCAGGGCATCGCTGCGCTCTGGGACGCCGCAGGCTCACTCCGAACTGATTCACCGGCCGCAGAACGGTTGGCCACCATGGTGCACACCGTCACCGAGGCCGAGGCGCAACTGGCCGGTCTGCGACTCCACCTCCTTCACGAAGCCCGCCTCTCCGCCGCAGACAGAGTGGTGGAAGAGGTCCGCCAATCGGTGCGCACCACCACCGCGCAGGCCACCGCATCACTGAAGCTCGCCATGGATCTCGGGGAACGCTTCCCGCTGATCGCGGCCGCGTTGAACGACGGGGAAATCTCCCTGGCGCAGGCCGAGGCGATCGTCTCAGGGCTGCGGAAGCTGCCCGGCCGGTTGACCCGGGCCGATCTGGTGGAGTGCCAGAAGTCCGTCCTTGAGCATGTGGACACGCTGGGGCCCGCCGAGTTGCGGGAGCTGGCCAGCCACGTGTTCCGGGTGATCGACCCCGACGGCGCCGAAGCCGAGGACAAGAAGAGGCTCGACGCGCAAGACCGGGCCGCCCGCCGCAGCCGGTTCCTGATCATCACCCCGGACCATCACGGATCGTCGCGGTTCAGCGGCCAGCTCCCCAGCGCCCAGGTAGAACTGCTCGCCGCCCAGTTGGACGCGGTGACGCCGCCGGCATCCTCGTACCGCGACTCGGATGAGCCGTCGGATCCGGCCGTGCGGCGCGCGGATGCGTTGATGATCCTGGTGCAGACCGCGGCCGCCACAGGGAAGCTACCCGCCCACGGCGGAGACCGGCCCCAGGTCCACATCACCGTCAACTACGACACCCTGCTCACCGGGCTGGGCCGCGTCGACGTCCTCGGCGGCAGCACCCTGGGCGGCCTATCCGCCGCCGACGCCAGACACTTGGCCTGCGACGCAGACCTGATCCCCGCCGTACTCGGCACCAACTCACAACCCCTGGACGTCGGGCGCAAACACCGCCTCTTCCCCGCAGGGATCCGCACCGCCCTCACCCTCCGCGACGGAGGCTGCGCATTCCCCGGCTGCGCCGCGAAACCACGGGCCTGCGAAGCCCACCACATCGTCCCCTGGTGGGCAGGCGGAGAATCGTCGATCACCAACGCAGTGCTGTTGTGTCCACACCACCACCGGCTCATCGAACCAGACCCACAACAATCAACCGAATCACAGTGGCAGGTCCACCTCGACCCGGACACCGGAAAGCCGTGGTTCACCCCACCCCGACACATCGACCCAGCCCGCAGACCCAGGCAACACCGCAGGCACCTGCTGCGCGAACTCACCCCGTCAGCCAAGGCACCACCCTGCCCAGACGAACCCGAGCCCCCTGACTTCAACCGGCTCGAGGAACTCATCGCCCGCACCGCGGCCGTCTGGCAATCCGCCGCCCACTGAGGGCGTGGCCTGCCGGGCGTCGGAGAGGTAGGACCCCACCGAGGCCACAGCTTGAACGGTGGCCCTACGGTGGGGGGTATGCAGCTTTCGGTACTCGACCTGATCAGCGTCCGTACGGGCCAGACGACGGCGGACAGCCTCCGGGCCAGCCGGGAGATGGCCGAGACGGCGGACAGGCTGGGCTTCACCCGGTACTGGGTGGCCGAGCACCACAACACAGACTCGGTCGCCTCCACCTCCCCCGCCGTCGAACTGATGTACCTGGGGCAGGACACGCACCAGATCCGCCTCGGCTCCGGCGGCGTCATGCTGCCCAACCACGCCCCGTTGGCGGTGGCGGAGCAGTTCTCCCTGCTGACCGCCGTGTACGGCGACCGCATCGACCTGGGCATCGGCCGCGCGCCGGGCACGGACCCCATCACGTCGGCCGCCATCCGCGGGCAGCTGGGCGGGGGCCACTTCGTCGACGCCGACGGCCGCCCCGTCGATCCCGTGCGCGAGTTCCCCCGCAACGTCACCGACATCCTCACTCTCCTCAGCCCCGACGGTGCCGAGGTGCGGCTCCCCCACGGCCGCACCTACCAGCTCCGCGCCGCCCCGGACATCCAGCACTCCCCGCAGGTGTGGCTGCTGGGCTCCAGCGACTACTCGGCGCAACTCGCCGCTGCGCTCGGCCTGCCGTACGTGTTCGCGCACCACTTCAGCGGGCGGGGCACCCGGCAGGCGCTCGACCTCTACCGCGGCTCGTTCCAGCCCACCGACAACGGCCAGGCACCGCGGACGTTCGTCACCGTCAACGTCTGCGTGGCCGAGACGGCCGACGAGGCCTGGGAGCTCGTCGAGCCCCACCTCTACACGATGGCGAAGTTCTCCACCGGCGGCGGCCTCTCGCCTTCGCCGTTCGTCGGCGCCGACGTCAAGCGGTTGCTGACCGACGACCTGCGCCGCGCCGCCCAGCCCACCCTCGACACGTGGGCGGTGGGCGACCCCGACGAGGTCGCCCACCAGCTACGCGAAACCGCGGCGGAGTTCGGCGTGGACGAGATCATGGTGCACCCCGTCCAGGGCGCCTACGAGGGCGACGCCGCAGACCGCTGGCCGGCGAAGGTGCGCGGCTTCGAACTGCTGGCGGAGGCTCTCCTCGACAGTTGAGCCGTCTGGGCCGCTCGGCCGCGATACAGTCGCTGGTATACCAACACCGTTCTCGCGCATCCGAAAGGCACTGACATGTTGATCGGCATCGTTCTGGGCTCTGTCCGCAAGGGCCGCAAGGGCAAATCTGTCGCTGACTGGATCATGGGCCTCGCCGCGGAGCGCACCGACGCCGAGTTCGTGCTCATCGACCTGGCCGGCTACGACCTGCCGGTGCTCACCGACGAGGTGGAGCCCTTCGATTACGCGGGCAAGTACCCCGACGCCAACGTCCAGGCGTGGGCCGACGCGCTCGCCGCCTGTGACGGCTACGTGTGGCTGACCCCGGAGTACAACCACGGCGTTCCGGGCGGCTTCAAGAACGGCGTCGACCACCTCGGCATGGAGATGGCGTTCAAGCCGGTGGCGTTCGTCTCCTACGGCTTCGAGGGCGGGGTGCGCGCCGTCGAGGCGTGGCGGCCCATCCTCGCGGCGCTGCACCTGTGGGGGCTGCGCAACCAGGTGTCGCTCAACAACGCCACGGAATTCGACGGCAACCAGGTCCGCCCCGACGCCCACCGGCCCGGGCAGCTGCAGCACCTGCTGGACGCCGTCGTCCTGGCCGCCGGGAAGCTCCTACGCTGACGGTGTAGACCCGCCCCATCCCAACAAACGAATCGCGATAAGGTGGTCCCCGTGACCAAAAGTGTTTATATTGCCTCGTCGGAGCGGCTGGTCAGTAAGTCGTCCATCGCCCTGGGCGTGATCGACCTGTTCGCTCGCCAGGTGCGCTCGGTGGGCGTCTTCCGCCCGCTCGTGCACTCCCTCGACGCTGACGCAGTGACCCAGGCCCTCCTTTCGCCGAAGGGCGTCAACCAGTCGCTGGAGTCCGCCGTGGGCGTGACCTACGCCGATTACGCCGCGGATCCGGACCAGGCGATCGACACCATCGTCGCGAAGTACAGCGAGCTGTCGGAGAACCGCGACGCCGTGGTCATCGTAGGTTCGGACTACGACGACTTCGAGTCAGCCCTGGAGCTGGACCACAACGCCGTCATCGCCGCCAACCTCAACTCGCCCGTGATCTTCGTGGCACGCGCCAAGGACCGCTCGGCCGAGCAGGTCCAGCGGATGACCGAGTCCGCCGTCGACGCGTTCGAGTCGCGGCACAACACCGTCATCGCACTGATCGCGACGCATGCGGACGAGGGCCGGGAGGCCGAGGTCGCCGATGCACTGCACAGGGTCCGTGAAGCCGTGGTCGCCGTGCTGCCGGACAGCCCCGTGCTGCGCGCCCCCTCCGTCGGCGCCCAGTTCGCCGCCGTCGGCGCCACCCAGTGGCTGGGGCAGAGCGAGTTCCTGGCGCACGAGTCGCTGCACACCATCGTGGGCGGCATGACGCTGCCCAACCTGCTGCCCTACCTGAAGCGCGAATCCACCGTCATCATGCCGGCGGACCGCCTCGACCTGCTCCCCGGCCTCGTGATGGCGCACCGCTCGCCGCACTACGGGCCGCTGTCGGCGATGGTGCTGACCGGCGGTTTCGAGATCCCGGAATCGGTGTCGAAGCTGTTCACGGATTCGACGATCGACCTGCCCATCGCGGTCACCAAGGGCGACACCTTCTCCACCGCCGTGAAGCTGCAGGGCGTGCGCGGCACGTCCACCAGCTCCCCCCGCAAGATCGAGGTGTCGCGGGCGCTGTTCTCGCAGTACGTCGACGAGAGTGCGCTGCTGCAGAAGATCGACCTCACCACCACGGACATCCGCACGCCCACCATGTTCGAGTTCCAGATCATGCAGATGGCCCGGGCCAACAAGCAGCGCATCGTGCTGCCGGAGGCCACGGACGACCGCATCCTCGAGGCCGCGGACATCGTGCTGCAGCGCTCCGTCGCAGACATCATCCTGCTGGGCGACGTGGCGCGCATCAGCCAGCGCGCCTCGGAGCTGGGCCTCAACCTGTCCGACGCCACCGTCGTCAACCCGGAGGACCCGGAGCTGGTCGAGCAGTTCGCGGCGGAATACGCCAGGCTGCGCGCCCACAAGGGCGTCACCATCGAGCAGGCCCGCCAGCGGATCACGGACCCGTCCTACTTCGCCACCATGATGGTCCACCTGGACATGGCCGACGGCATGGTGTCGGGCGCGATCAACACCACCGCCGCCACCATCCGGCCGTCGCTGGAGTTCATCAAGACCAAGCCTGAGGTCTCCGTCGTGTCGGGTTCGTTCCTGATGTGCATGAGCAACCGCGTGTTGGTCTACGCCGACTGCGCCGTCAACCCGGATCCCACCCCCGAGCAACTGGCGGACATCGCCATCACCTCGGCCGCCACCGCCGCGAACTTCGGCATCGAGCCCCGCGTGGCCCTGCTGTCGTACTCGACGGGCGACTCGGGTTCCGGCGCAGACGTCGACAAGGTGCGCGAGGCCACCCGCCTGGTGCGCGAGCGCGCGCCGCAGCTGAAGGTCGAGGGCCCCATCCAGTTCGACGCCGCCGTCGACGAGGTGGTCGCCGCCAAGAAGATGCCCAACTCGGAGGTCGCGGGGCGCGCCACCGTGTTCATCTTCCCGGACCTCAACACGGGCAACAACACCTACAAGGCCGTGCAGCGCACCTCCGGTGCGATCGCCATCGGCCCCGTGTTGCAGGGCCTCCGCAAGCCGGTCAACGACCTGTCGCGCGGAGCCCTTGTGGACGACATCGTGTCCACCATCACCATCACCGCCATCCAGGCCCAGACCAACTGAGCCAGGAGCCGACGCGGCAGGGTCCCCACCCTGCCGCGTCGTTCATCACAACCCCCCAATAAAGGAAGCGCCATGAGCCAGCCGATCCTCCTGCTCAACTGCGGATCGTCGTCGATCAAGTACCAGCTACTCGATCCGGGGGTGGGCTCGCCGCAGGCGGTCGGCATCGTGCAGCGCATCGGCCTCGAGGTCGGCACCATCACCCACGAGGTGGGCGATGAGGAGTACCACGAGGCCCGCCCGTTCGCGGACCACACGGAGGCAGTGGCCGCCGTCGTGAAGATGTTCACGGACCACGGGCCCAGCCTCGACGACGTGGTGGCCGTGGGTCACCGCACCGTGCACGGTGGCGCCACCTTCATCGAGTCGGTCCTGATCGACGACAGCGTCATCGACAAGCTCGTGGAGTTGTCGGACCTGGCGCCGCTGCACAACCCGCCCGGCATCGCCGGCATCAACGCCGCCAAGGAGGTCCTGCCGGACGTCCCGCACGTGGCCATCTTCGACACGGCGTTCTTCTCCACCCTCCCGGCCGAGGCCTACACCTACGCCATCGACTACGACACCGCGCAGCGCCTGGGCGTGCGCCGCTACGGCTTCCACGGCACCTCGCACAGCTACGTGTCGAAGAAGGCCGCGGAGTTCCTCGGTAAGCCCATCGAAGACCTCAAGATCATCGTCTGCCACCTCGGCAACGGCGCCTCGATCTCCGCCGTCGACGGCGGGGTCGCCATCGACACCTCCATGGGCCTCACCCCGCTGGAGGGCCTCGTCATGGGCACCCGTTCCGGCGACGTGGACCCGGGTCTGCACAAGTACCTGGTGCGCAGCGGCATGACCATCGACGAGGTGGACAACCTGCTGAACAAGCAGTCCGGCATGGGCGGCCTCTGCGGCTTCACCGACATGCGTGACGTGCAGACGGCCATCCTCGAGGGCGACGAGCGCGCGCAGCTGGCGCTCGACGTCTATGTGCACCGGCTCCTGAAGTACATCGGCTCCTACATCGCCGTGCTGGGCGGGGTCGACGCCCTGGTGTTCACCGCCGGTGTCGGCGAGAACGCGGCACACGTGCGTCGCCCCGTGATCGAGCGCCTCAAGAACCTGGGCTTCGAACTCGACCAGGCCACCAACGACGCCCGGTCGAAGGAGCCGCGTGAGATCTCCACGCCGGAGTCCAGGGTCCGCGTGCTCGTGGTCCCGACCAACGAGGAACTGGCCATGGCGCAGGAGACCCTCGAGGTCATCTCCCGCTGAGCGAAGCCCTTCAGGGGGTGGTGTCGCGCACACCGGGCCGAACGGCCCGCGTCTGCGCGACATCGCCCCCTGAAGCATTTCCAGCCCCCTTTTTGTAGCTCTCCGACAACCCCGGGCCCCGCCGTTGTGGGATTACCACGAACCCCGCTCAGCAACGCCAGACACGCTTCGCGAGCCCCACCCCCAGTGGCGTACCTTTGACCTCATGGCTTCAGCTTTGATCACGGGTGGCACTTCCGGCATCGGTCTCGCGTTCGCGCAGGAGTTGGCCAGGCGTGGCAACGACCTGATCCTGGTGGCCCGCGACACCGCCCGCCTCGAGGCCGTCGCGGCCGAGTTGAACGGCCAGTTCGGCGTCGAGGTCGAGACGATCCAGGCGGATCTGTCAGAGCGGGCCGACATGCTGCGCATCGGTGAGCGGCTCGAGGACCTCAGCCGCCCCGTCGACATCCTGGTGAACAACGCCGGGTTCGGGCTCCACTCCACGTCGTTGAACCCGGACGAGGTGGAGCTCAACACCAACGCCATCGAGGTCATGTGCGTGGCGGTGTTCATCCTCAGCGGCTCCGCCGCCCGCGCCATGAAGACCCGCGGGCACGGCCAGATCATCACGGTGGCGTCCTCGTCGTCGTCGATCTTCTCCGGCAACTACTCCGCCATCAAGGCCTGGGCGCGCACGTTCTCCAACTCCCTGGCCCTGGAGCTGAGCGGCACCGGCGTCACCGCCACCGCGCTGCTCCCCGGCTGGGTCAAGACGGAGTTCCACCAGCGGGCCGGCATCAATGCTTCCAAGCTGCCGGGCATCGTGTGGATCGACGCGGACAAGCTCGTGCGCACCGCCCTCGACGACTCCGCCAAGGGCCGCTTCGAGTCGGTGCCGGACTGGAAGTGGAAGACCGCCATGTTCCTCGCGGACCATGGCCCGCGCGCCTTCACCCGCTGGTTCTCGAAGAAGCTGTCCGCCTCGAGGAAGCACTGACGTGGCAGCCGAACTCGAATCGGGCAACTCGCGCTACACCTCCAAGGTGCAGGCGACGACGCGCCAGACGGCCCAGATGCTGGTGCTCAAGCCCGCGCTGATGCGACTGCTGCGGGTCCATGTGCACGGCGCCAGCAACCTCGACACTCTCGACGGCGCCTTCATCGTGTTCGGCAACCACTCCTCGCACCTCGACGCCCCCCTCATCCTCGCGTCGCTACCCAACCGCCTCTCGAAGCGCGTCGCCACCGGCGCGGCCGGCGACTTCTTCTTCGGCAACTGGTTCAAGTCCATGTCGATGGCGTTGTTCATGAACGGCTTCCCGATCGACCGCGGCAAGGGCGGCAAGGGCAAGCGCGGCATGTCCGGGCAACTGCTGTCCGACGGTGTGCCGCTGCTGCTGTTCCCCGAGGGCACGCGTTCCCGCACCGGTGCGATGGGCAAGTACGTCCCGGGCGTCGCGTCGCTGTGCATCTCGCGTGGCGTGCCGGCGCTGCCGGTGGCCCTCGTCGGCGCCTTCGCGGCCTGGCCGTCGAAGCAGAAGCACCTCCCCAAGGGCCGGCCCGAGGTGCACGTCGTGTTCGGACGGCCCATGACGCCGCGACCCGGGGAGATCGCCCACGAATTCAACGAGCGGATGCGCCGCCAGGTGCTGGAGCTCCATGACACGACCGCGCGCGCTTACGGTAAGAAGACGCTTGCGGAGTATGAGCGTAAGGTGGCGCTCGAACGCGCACAGGAGACGGAAATCGCGACTCTGGCTGAACATGCCCGGGAGCAGGCCGACAAGCAGGAGGATCCTCAATGATCGAGGGCGTCAAGCAGCAGAAGTGGTGGGGCTGGGGCGAAGAAGGCCATAGCTTCGGCTACAAGGACAAGCCGAAGTTCGCACCCTTCGTGATGAACCGGGTCGGCGTCGACATCGACGAACCCGTCAAGCCCGTCCCGCCCTTCTCCTCCCTCGAGGTGCCGGCCTCCCAGCTCACAGAGTCGCTGCGCACGAGCCTCGTCGCCATCCTGGGCGAGAAGTACGTGCAGACCGACGACGAGACCCGCGTCGTCCACGCGTTCGGCAAGGGGGTGCGTGACCTGGTGCGCGTGCGCCGCGGCCAACTCGGCCGGGTACCCGACGTGGTGCTCTACCCCGGCACCCAGCGTGAGGTCGAACGCCTGGTGGACGCCGTCGTCGACGCCGACGCCGTGCTGATCCCGTTCGGCGGCGGTTCCAACATCGTGGCCGCCCTGGAGGCCGTGCCCGGTGAGTCGCGGCAGGTCGTCTCGGTGAACCTCGGCCGGATGAACAAGGTGCTGGAGATCGACGAGGTCTCGGGCCTCGCGCACATCCAGGCCGGCGTCTTCGGCCCCGACATGGAGGACCAGCTCCAGGCGCGCGGTTGGACGCTGGGGCACCACCCCGATTCGTTCGTGTGGTCCACGCTCGGCGGTTGGATCGCCACCCGCTCGTCGGGCATGCAGTCCGACAAGTACGGTGACATCGCCGACATCACCCGCGGCCTCACCATGGTGATGCCCGGCCAGGTGTTGACGCTGCGCCCCCTCCCGTCCACCTCGTCCGGCCCGTCCGTGCGCGAGATGGTGCTGGGCTCCGAGGGTCGCCTGGGCGTCATCACGTCCGCGTGGGTCAACGTGCACCGCGTGCCGGAGGTGCGCGAGATCCAGGCGTACTTCTACGCCACCTACGCAGACGGCCTCAAGGCCTGCCGCGAGATCGTCGAATCCGACGCGGATGTCATGATGGCCCGCGTCTCGGATGCTCTCGAAACCGAATACATCATGGCCAACGGCAAGAAGGGCAGCAGGGTCTCGTCGCTGGTCAGCAAGGGCATCAAGAAGCTGATGGAACAGAAGGGCTGGGACCTCAGCCAGATCGCCATGAGCTTCGTGGGCTTCGAGGGCTCGGCCAGCCACGTGCGCTACCTGAAGGGCATCGTCGGAAAGATCGTGCGCAACAACGGCGGCATGGGCGTCGGCAAGGGCCCGGGCGCGCTGTACGACCAGAAGAAGTACGACACCCCCTACCTGCGCGACTTCATGCTGGACCACGGCCTGGTCTGCGACGTCTCCGAGACGACGACCCCCTGGGCCTTCGCGGAGCAGATCCACACCAACGCCACGGACGCCTTCTACCAGGTGATGGACGACCTGGGGCTGCGCGGCGTGGTGTTCTGCCACCTCAGCCACTCGTACCACTCGGGAGCGTGCCAGTACTTCACGTTCGCGATCAACGACGACTCCGAGAGCAATCTCGTGACCTACGACCTGGCCAAGCGCGCCATCCAGCAGGCGTTCATGGACAACCACGGCACGGTCTCGCACCACCACGGCGTCGGTGAGGAGCACAGCCCCTGGATGGAGCAGGACATCTCCCCCGCGGGCGTGTTCATCCAGAGCAAGCTGTTCGACGGCGTGGATCCGGGCCGCAACTTCAACCCGGGCAAGATCGTCCACGAGGGCGCGCCGGGCATTTCGACGAACTCAGCCGACCACGTCGGCTGACGCCCGCCGGAGCCACGTGGCCTACTCGGTGTCGTCCAGCGACCTGAGGAAGGCCTCGGCCTGAGCGCCCAGCTCATCGGCCGACGGCACGTCCTCGGGCTCCGTCTGGTGGCCCAGCGCCCGCACGACCCGGTCGTGTTGCTCCTCGAGCGACTCCACCAGTTCACGCAGGTCGTCGTCCGCGGCCATGCCCTCACCCAGCCGGGCGGCCACGTGGACGGCCTTCGTCTCCAGCGTCGACGTCGGCAGGTTCAGCTGGGCGTGCGCTCCCAGCGAGTCGAGCAGCGCGACGGCGGCCGCGGGGAAGTCTGTCTCCGCCAGGTACGGCGGGATGTGGGCCGCCAGGCCCACCGACGCCACGTCGGCCTCGCCGAGCCGGACGTTCAGCAGTGCCGGCAGTGAGGCGCCCATGCGCATGGTGCCGAAGATGGGCTGGTGGCCGGGGATCAGGTCCGGGCTCGTGGCGAAGCGCGACAGCGACACGGGGCGCGTGTGCGGCACCGCCATGGGCACTCCCTGGAGCGTGATCACCTGCGCCACGTCGAAGGTGTCGGCGAGGTGGACGACGGCGGCGGCCATCCGCTCCCACTGGAACGACGGCTCCGGGCCGTTCAACAGCAGGAACGGGGCACCGTCGGTGTCCAGCACGTGGTGGAGGGTGATCTCGGGGCGCTCGTAGTCCGTGAAGTGGTCGCGCTCGAAGGTGACGGGCGGCCGACGGCTCGCGTAGTCGAGCAGCTGGTCCGCGTCGAAGCGCGCCAGCACGTGGTTGGGCAACGTCTCCAGCAGGTGCTCGTCCACGAGTCGCTGCACGTGTCCGGCGTCCACGAAGGCGCCGAGGGTCACCACCATCGCCTTGGCGTGGATGGTGCGCGGGTCGACGTGCGACTCGAACTGGTACAGGGCTGCTGGGTCCAACATGAATACATCCTCCTCACTCAGTCAAACACCGATACTGCCCTGGGTATTCCCAGGCACGTCCGCGCGTGGTTCACCTACAATCGGGGCCATGCTGTCCGTCCTGTCGCCGGCGAAGTCGCTGGATTTCGAAAGCCCGCTGCCCACGAAGAAACACTCCGAGCCGCGCCTCATCGGGCAGTCGGACGGCTTGATCGAGATCATGCGCACCAAATCCCCGGCGGACATCTCGCAGCTCATGCACATCTCCGACGACCTGGCCCACCTCAACGCCACGCGGTACCAGGACTTCACCAGCGAACACACCGCGAAGAACGCCCGGCCCGCCATCCTCGCCTTCAACGGCGATGTCTACCAGGGCCTCCAGGCGCACACGTTCGACGCCCGCGACTTCACCGAGGCGCAGAAGTCGCTGCGCATCCTGTCCGGCCTCTACGGGCTGCTGCGCCCGCTGGACCTCATCCAGCCGCACCGCCTCGAGATGGGCACCCGGCTCGCCTCCGCGCGGGGGCAGTCGCTGTACGACTGGTGGGGCACCCAGGTCACAGACCTCCTGCACCGCGACCTGGACGCCTCCCCCGGTGCCGACGTCCTCATCAACCTGGCCAGCACGGAGTACTTCAAGGTGCTCGACGGCGAACGCCTGGGCGCCAGGATCATCTCGCCGCGGTTCGAGGACCGCGACAAGGACGGAGAGCCCCGCATCGTCAGCTTCTACGCCAAGCGGGCCCGCGGCACGATGGCCGCGTGGCTGGTGAAGGAGCGGGTGCGCACGCCCTCCAAGCTGCTGGATTTCAACCGCGACGGCTACGAGTACGACGAGGCCCGCTCGACGAAGGACCAGCCGGTCTTCGTGCGTTGAGTCCGCCCCACGCCCAGCGTCAGGGCATCGAGGCGAACAGGGAGATGAAGAACAGGATGTACAGCACCCAGAACACGACGCCCAGACCCATCAGCACGATCCAGATGATGCTGAACACCTTGCCAAGCATGTACCCGGTCTTGAGGTTGCCGTCCCACGGGAACGGCGCACCGGCCTCGATCTCCTTCCTGGCCTGTCCCCCCAGGTACCAGGCAACGAAGGACACGACACCGGTGAAGATGCCCACGATGCCGAGGATGAAGACCATCTGCGTCTGCGGGTGTTCGGGGCGCGCCCAGGGCGCCGCATAGGGCCCCGGCCCTTGCGCGTAGGGCGAGGGTGCATAGTGTCCCGGCTGCACATAGGGAGCGGGTTGGCCATAGGGAGCGGGTTGGCCATAGGGCGCCGGCTGCCCGTACGGCTGGGGCTGGACCGGGGGCTGGCCCCACGGTGCGGGCGACGACGCGCCCCGGCTGGGCGCGGGGCCGAATTCCGACGGCGACGAGGGGTCGGCGAAGTCGTCGGGTCGGTAGGGCGGGACGTCACTCACAGGGCTCTCCTCCGTCTGGTGCTCACCCGAGTCTCCCACGGTGGGCGACACTGAGACATGAGGCACACATCCCGGGGCCGCACTGCGCTGGGCCACTGAGCGATCCATCCTGCGCACCCCCTATCGCGCGCGCCCCCGTGGCCTATACGCTACGCCCGTATTACTACCCATAGGAGGACGGATGAGCGATCCATCTGTCATGCGGCCAGCGGCGCCGACGACCCACCGTCGCGAGACGTTCAGCTCGCGCAACGTGTTCATCCTGGCGGCCATCGGCTCCGCCGTCGGTCTCGGCAACATCTGGCGATTCCCCTACGTGTCGTACACCAACGGTGGCGGCGCCTTCCTCATCCCCTACCTCATCGCCCTGTTGACCGCCGGCATCCCGTTGCTGTTCCTCGACTACGCCCTCGGCCACCGCTACCGCGCCTCTCCCCCGCTGGCGCTGCGCCGGGCCGGCAAGAAGTGGAGCGAGATGTTCGGCTGGTGGCAGGTGCTGGTCTGCTTCGTCATCGCCGTCTACTACGCCGCCATCCTGGCGTGGGCCGCGATGTACTTCATCTTCAGCTTCACCGAGGCATGGGGTGACGACCCGGAGGGGTTCCTCTTCGGCGAGTTCCTCCAGGTGGCCGAGACCCCGCACATCGGGTTCGACTTCGTCCCGCAGGTGGCCATCCCCATGCTGCTGGTGTGGGTCCTGACGCTCGTGGTGATCGGCCTCGGCGTCAAGCGGGGTATCGCGAGGGCCAACCTGGTGATGATCCCGCTGCTGCTCGTGATGTTCCTCGTCCTGGTGATCCAGGCGCTCACCCTGCCGGGCGCGATGGACGGTCTCAACGCCTTCTTCACCCCGGACTGGGCCGCGCTGGCGAACCCCGGCGTGTGGGCGGCGGCGTACGGTCAGATCTTCTTCTCGCTGTCGGTGGGCTTCGGCATCATGATCACCTATTCGTCCTACCTGCGTCGCCGCACCAACCTGACCGGCTCCGGCCTGGTGGTGGGCTTCGCGAACTCCGGCTTCGAGCTGCTCGCCGGCATCGGCGTTTTCGCGGTGCTGGGCTTCATGGCGCAGTCCTCGGGCAGCGAAGTGGGTGACGTGGCCTCCGGAGGCATCGGGCTGGCGTTCATCGCGTTCCCCAGCATCGTGTCCTCCAGCTCCATCGGCCCGCTGCTGGGCGTCCTCTTCTTCGCGTCGCTGGTGTTCGCCGGCTTCACGTCGATGATCTCCATCGTGGAGGTCTGCACCGCCGCCCTGCAGGACAAGCTGGGCCTCGGCCGCGTGCAGGCCACGCTCGCCGTCGGCCTGCCGATGGCCGCGGCGTCCATGCTGCTGCTGTCCACCACCACCGGCCTGTTCTTCCTGGACATCACGGATGAGTTCATCAACAAGTTCGGCATCCTGCTCGGCGCGTTCGCCATGGTGATCGTGGTGGCCTGGGTGCTGCGGAAGATCCCGCTGCTGCAGAGCCACCTCTACCGCGTCTCCACCGTGCGCTTCGGCAAGGTGTGGATGGTGCTCGTCGCCGTCGTCGTGCCGGTGGTGCTGGGCTACATCCTGGTGACCGAGGTCATCAAGCACGTCACCACGCCCTACGGGGACTACCCGCTGGGAATGCTGGGCATCTTCGGCTGGGGCATGGTGGCGTCGCTCATCGTCGGAGCCGCCATCCTGGCCCGCACGCCGTGGAAACGCGGCACCGTGGAATCCATGGACGAGGACGCGCTCGACGCCAAGTATGAGGAGATCATGAAGAAATGACATCCACCGCCATCACCATGATGATCATCGCCATGCTCACCCTCTGGGGCGGGCTGGCAGCAGCAGTGGTGCACCTCGTGCGCACCCCGGAGGTCGTCGTCGACGAAGGCGACAACTGACCCAGACAGACGACGACGGCGCGGCCACCTCGGTGGCCGCGCCGTCGTCGCGTGTCAGGCGGTCAGTAGCCCGATGAAGCGGCCAGACCGATGATGAAGATGAACCAGACGATCGTGAGGACGACGCCGATGATGGTCAGGATCGAGATGATCTTGCCCAGCAGGTAGCCGGTCTTCAGGTTGCCGTCGAAGGCGTAGGGCGCGCCGGCCTGGATCTCCTTCTTGGCCTTGCCGCCCATGTACCAGGCGATGAAGGCGCAGACCTGCACGAAGATGCCGACGATGCCCAGGATGAACACGGTCTGGCTCTGCGGGTGCTCGGCGGCGGGGCCGTACCCCGGCTGCCCGTAGGGGGTGGGCTGGCCGTACGGCTGCTGCTGACCATAGGCCGGCTGGCCGTAGGGCTGCTGCTGGCCGTAGGGCTGTTGCGGCTGGCCATAGGGCTGCTGACCGTAGCCCGGAGCGGGCGGCGGGGTCTGGCCGTAGTCGGGCGACTGACCGTAGAGAGGGCTCTGCTGAGGATCCGGCTGGCCCTGCGGGGCCCCGTACTCCGGCTGGGACATGGCTGTTCCTTTCGGTGGCGAATGCACCGCAATTGTCGGGCATGAGGAGGCCACCGCGTGGGAGATTGTCCACAAGGGCCGCCGAAGGGCACGGCAACCGCTCACACGCTGGCCATGATCCCCAGCATGATCAGCGCTGCGAACAGCATCATGAACACGGAATAGATGATGCCCAGCACCCAGCCGACCTGCCCGCCGGAACTCCACTGGTAGGGCGCGCCGAGGGCGATCTCCTTCTTCGCCTTGCTGCCCATGTACCAGGCGAATGGTGCGGTGACCACCACGAACACGCTGAGGACGCCCAGGACCAGCACGGCAACCGACGAGGGGTGCTCCGGCTTTGCCAACTGGTAGCCGTAGTACGGCTGGGGCACCTGCATCGGCTGCTGGTAGGGCACCGGGTAGCCGTACGGCGGCTGCTGGGGCGTGGGTGGCACCACCGGGGCGGGCGACACCGCCGGGGGCAGGTACGTGGGGACGGGCCGGGCCGGCGGCGGCGTCTGCGCGGTGAACGGGTCGTCGAGGTAGGGGTCGTAGCTGGGCCCGCCGAACTCCGGCCCCCTCGGCGTACCGTACGGCTGCGGCTGCGGCTCCGACGGCGGGTACTGGTCGTTCGACACCCTGACCTCCTAGTCTCGGGGCCAGTCTAGGCCGACGGGGGCCGACGCCCCGCGCCGTCGACAGTGGCCGGGCGCACGAAACCCCCGGGTGGGCAGCAGCCGGGTGCCCACCCGGGGGTTCCGCCGTTCAGGTCAGCCGGCGCGTTCCTGCAGCACCGCCTTGGCCGCCGCGAACCGGGCGATCGGCACGCGGAACGGCGAGCAGCTCACGTAGTCGAGGCCGGCGCCGTGGAAGAACGTCACGGAATCCGGATCGCCCCCGTGCTCGCCGCACACGCCCGTCTTGAGCTTGGGCTTGGTCTGCCGACCCTTGGCCACCCCCATCTCCACCAGGGCGCCCACGCCGTCCACGTCGATGGTCTCGAACGGGTTGCGCTCCAGCACGTGGTCCATCACGTAGTTGGTGAGGAAGCCGTTCTCCGCGTCGTCGCGCGAGATGCCGATGGTGGTCTGGGTGAGGTCGTTGGTGCCGAAGGAGAAGAAGTCGGCGAACTCGGCGATCTTGTCCGCCACGATCGCCGCGCGCGGCAGCTCGATCATGGTGCCGATGGTGTAGTCGAGTTGCTGACCGGCCTTCGCCAGCTCGTCGTCGACCGCCGCCACAACGATGGCGCGCTGCGTCTCGAGCTCCTGCGTGAGCGCCACCAGCGGGATCATGATCTCGACGCCGACGGTCTCGCCCTCGCGCTCCTTGACCGCCAGGGCGGCGCGGATGATGGCCCGGGCCTGCATGTCCGGGATCTCCGGGTACAGCATGGCTAGGCGGACGCCGCGGGTGCCGAGCATCGGGTTGAGCTCGTGCAGGCGCTTGACCTGCGTCAGCGTCTCCCGCGCTTCGGTGAGCTGCTGACCGTCGCCGTTGGTCAGTTCCAGCCGCTGCACCAGCAGCGACTGCTCCACCAGGTTGGGCAGGAACTCGTGCAGCGGCGGGTCCAGCAGCCGGACGGTGACGGGGAGGCCCTTCATGGCGGTGAAGATGCCCTCGAAGTCCTGCTGCTGCATGGGCAGGATCTCCTCGAGCGCAGCCGCGCGCTGCTCGGGGCTCTCGGCGAGGATCATCTTGCGCACTGCGGGCAGGCGGTCCTGGGCCATGAACATGTGTTCGGTGCGGCACAACCCGATGCCCTCGGCGCCCAGCTCGCGGGCTTTGGTGGCGTCCTCGAAGTTGTCGGCGTTGGCGCGTACGCCCAGGCGGCGCACGTCGTCGGCCCACTGCACGACCTTGAGGAAGTCCTCGTTGATCTGCGGCGGGATGAGGTCGAGCTTCTCGCCGTAGACCTTGCCCTGGGAACCGTCGAGCGTGATGACGTCGCCCTCATGGATGACGCGGTCGCCGATGGTCAGGGTCTTGGCCACCGTGTCGATCTTGATGCCGTGCGCGCCGGCCACGCAGGGCTTGCCCATGCCGCGCGCCACGACGGCTGCGTGCGAGGTCATGCCGCCGTGGGCGGTGAGGATGCCCTGGGCGACGATGACGCCGTGGATGTCGTCGGGTGTGGTCTCGTAGCGCACCAGGACGACTGCCTCGCCCTTGCCGCCCAGCTCAGCCGCGGTGTCCGCGTCGAACACCACGCCACCGACGGCCGCACCCGGGGAGGCCGGCAGGCCGGTGGCGATCGCGTCATTGCCGTGGTCCGGCGGGATGGCCGGGTGGAGCAGCTGGTCGAGCTGGCCCGGCTCGATGCGCATCAGCGCGTCCTCCTGCGAGATGACGCCCTCGTCGACCAGGTCCGAGGCGATCTTCAGCGCGGCGGCCGCGGTGCGCTTGCCGTTGCGCGTCTGCAGCATGTAGAGCTTGCCGTCCTCGATGGTGAACTCCATGTCCTGCATGTCGCGGTAGTGCAGTTCCATGTCCTTCATGGTCTTGACGAGCTGCGCGTACGCCTCCGGCAGCACCTCCTCCATCTCATGGAGTTGGCGCGGGGTGCGGATGCCGGCGACGACGTCCTCGCCCTGCGCATTGACGAGGAACTCGCCGTAGAGCGCGTTCTCGCCGGTGGAGGGGTTGCGGGTGAAGCAGACGCCCGTGGCGGAGGTGTCGCCGCGGTTGCCGAACACCATCTGCTGGATGTTGACGGCGGTGCCGAGCGAGGCGGAGATGTTGTGGGCGCGGCGGTACACCTCTGCCCGGGGGTTGCCCCACGAGCGGAAGACGGCGTCGACGGCACGGTTGAGCTGCTCGTGGGGGTCCGAGGACCATTCCCCGCCGAGGTACTCGTTGGAGATCTCCTTGTAGGTGGCCACCAGCTCCTTGAGGTCGTCGGCGGTGAGGTCGGTGTCCTGATCGACGCCGCGCTGGTGCTTCAGCGCGCTGAGCGCGTCCTCGAAGAGGTGGCCCGGTACGCCCTCGACGACTTCGCCGTACATCTGGATGAAGCGACGGTAGGAATCCCACGCGAAGCGCTCGTTGCCGGATTCCTCCGCGAGGGCCTTGACGGATTCGTCGGAGATGCCGAGGTTGAGGACGGTGTCCATCATGCCGGGCATGGAGTGGACGGCGCCGGAACGCACGGAGAGGAGGAGGGGCTTCTCGGCGGCACCGAGCACGCGGCCGGTGCGCTGCTCGAGGCGTTTCAGCGCCGCGGCGATGCCGTCGGCCAGGCCTTCTGGCCACTTTCCACCGTTGTTCATCGTCTGAACGCAGGCCGTGGTGGTGACGGTGAACAGGTCCGGGACGGGAAGGCCGACCTTCGCCATCTCGGCGACGTTGGCGCCCTTACCGCCGAGGAGGCTGCGCATCGTGGCGTCACCCTCGGACAGGTCGTAGATGTAGCGATCCTCGCTCATGTGGGGATATCTCCTTTGACAAACCCTGGGGAACCGCCTTTGGCTCCCCGCTGCCCCAAGACTAGTCCTGACAAGCCCGGCGAAGGGGGCGGGGTGGGAGAATCCCAGCCGACCCCACCTTCGTCAGGCTGCGGAGCGGGCACCCCACGCCCGCGGAGCGTGGATCACTTGGGAGGAGGCGCCCAGGCGCCGCCCGGCCGCACGATGCCCGGGGGCCGGCGGAGCCGTTGGCCCACCTTGCGGGCCCGGTCGTCGACCACGTCGATGATGCGTGAGGCGGCCTCCTCGATGGCGACGCCGGTGGTGTCGATGATGGGGCAGCCGAGCTTGCGCTGGGTGCGGCCGATCTCGTCGAGCTCGTCGTAGATCTTGACCAGGTCGGCGTACCCGTCCTTGGTGCCGAAGCCACCCATGCCGCGCACCCGCTGGCCACGGATCTGGTTGAGCCGCTCCGCGTCCATCGTCAGCCCGATGATGCGCCAACGATCCAGGTCCCAGAGTTCCTTCGGCGGATCGATGCCCGGCACCAGGGGCACGTTGACCGCCTTGTAGCCGAGGTAGCCGAGGTAGATCGATAGCGGGGTCTTGCCGGAGCGCGACGGGCCCACCAGGCAGATGTCGCACTCCTTGAGCGCCTCCGGGAGCGACCCGTCGTCGTGGCGCACGGCGAAGTCGATGGCGGCCATGCGCACGAAGTACTCCGCCTCCACGCCGAGCGGCCGCATGGGCACCTGGTCGGCCTCGATGCCACTGATCCGTTCCAGCGCACCCATCGCCTGCGTCATCAGATCGGCGAACGGCACCTCAATGTCGTTGCAGAACGATTTGACCAACTCGGCTTGTTCCTCGCTGACGAGCGTGAAGAACACCGCGACGGGCGCCCGCTCCGTGCTCTCCTTGATGGTCTCCAGCGCGGTGAGCAACGACGCGGTGGTGCCCACCTTGCGGTGCCGGACCAGGCTGAATTCCCGCGTCGGGAACTGGGTGATGGCGGCCCGCGCGATGCGGGCTGCGGTCTCGCCTGTGGAGTCGGCGATGATGTGGATCTCCAGCGGCTCTGCTGACATGGCAGTCACCTTACGGGGCCGCCCCTCAGCCAGCACCGAACATCACGATGTTGTTGAACAACCAGTCGTTGCTCTGGCTGAGGGTCTAGCCGCCGCCCGGTCTTGCCGTGGCCACCGGGCAACGGATGGCCCCCGGCCGAGTGAGCCATGACGAATTGGCACTGCCCTCTTCCCTCCTGCGATCGCAGAGCTAGGCTTGGGTACCAGGGCACCACGGAAGTTGCCCGCAGTACCCAGGAGGTGCACACAGATGGATGCAGTTGTGGAGGAGACGGCGGAAACCAAGAGCGTGAAGGTGACCCACAAGGTCGCCAAACCGCTCGAGAAGGTGTGGGCGGCGCTCATGCAACCCAACGGCCAGGAGCCGTTGCTGGGCAAGGGTGGTCAACTGGGATCGAAGGGGGTCGACTGGGCGTCCACCGACGGCCCCCACGGCGTCACCCGGAGCTTCCACCCCATGGAACAGATCCGGTTCTCCTGGCATGAAGCCGAAGGCGCTCCCCGCAGCCTCGTCGACCTGCAGATGAAACCCGTCGACGGCGGCACCGAGCTTCACCTGACCCACGAACTGATCGAAGATGGCTACGCCCCTGAGTCGTTGACCGAGCGCTGGGAGACCGCGCTCCGGAAGCTCGACGACCAGGCCTGACGCAGTTGCGGCGGCGGGGTGGGCCGGAGGGCCCACCCCGCCGTCACCGGTAGACCGCGACGCTGTCGTCGTCGCCCACCACCAACCGCCCTCCGTGGACGGTGGCATACCCGTGCAACGTCCGCTCCCACCTGGCTTCGCCGGTGTCGGGGTCGATGCCCAACGCTTTCGGCTGGGTGGTCTCGCCTGTCTGCGGATCTGACGGCGTGATCAGCACGACGAGCTGCCCCTCCCCCACGTACACGGCCGCTTCACCGGCGCGCGCCTCGATGGGGGCGCGCATCACCTCGCGTCCGGTGGTGGCGTCGAAGCGCAGCACCGCCATGGCTGCGGAACCGTAGGCTCCCTCGAGGACGATGAGGTCGTCGCCCCACAGCGCTCCGGGCGCAGCACCCTGCGGATCCCCCCACAGCTGGTTTGCCAGCGGTGTCACCCACCGCACTTTTCCGGTGCGCGGATCGAGCCGTTGCAGCTCCCCCTTGCCGTTCAGGGGCAGGAGGTAGAGGAGCCCGTCGTCGGCCACGGTGCCCCAGTTGCCCACCTCGGAGCGCCACACCTCCTCCCCCGATGCGGGCTCGATGGCACGGACCGCGCCGAACTCGTTGATGACCGTCACGCCGTCCACCACGTGCATCGACGGCCGCGTAGGCTGCCAGTCGGGCTGCGCGCCGTCGGACATCCGGAACACGTAGCGGTAGGCGGCGAACTCAGACGCGGCCGAGTCCGGCGCGAGGTACGCGAATCCGTCAGACTCCAGGACCTGCCTCGCAAAGCCTCCAGACCATCCACCCCCGGCGTCGACGTCGACATCGACGTCCCACAGTGGGTGCACCAGATCGCCGGGGTCGTAGGCCATCAATCTGGCCGTGCCAGGACCGTAGGGGTCCTCGTCGTTCTGGCGTACCGCCAGGAACAACGTGCCGTTGTTGCTTGAAGAAACCCAGCTGTACCCGCCAGGCGACTCGAAGACGTTCCCGGCCGAGTCCGTGTACTCCGTGGAATCGAACACCGGCATCTCCAGCCGGTGCATCTCCCGGCCGGTCTCGCGGTCCAGTAACGCCATCGCCCCTTTGAGGGGCACGCCGACCCACGGGGTCCCCGGCAGATCAGTGAGGTGCGACTCGCCGAAGCCCCACACGCCCTGCACGGAGGTCCGCCACAGCTCTTCGCCCGAACCAGCGGCCAGCAGGGCCACCTGAGGCAGCGACGGGTCGCCGCCTCCGACAGAGACCAGGAGGCGGTCGCCGCCGACTGGCTCGAAACCCCCGTACGCCCTCCCGTCGTCGCCCCATCGCCACGCCTCGATGGGCCCCTCCTGGAGGCCGAGGACCTGCGGCACGGGGGGCGGCGACGACCTGAGCAGGAGCACCAGCCCTAGCCCCAGCGCCACGGCCACGGCCACCGCCACGACGGCAGTGCGGCCCCTGGACCATGGCCCGCCCAGTCGCCCGGTGGGGTCTGGTCCCGGCGGCGCGTCCAGGTCCAGCACGTCTTCGGTCATGCGCACAGCCTAGGGTCGCCGGACGCCGGCCGCGTGGGCCACCCGGTAACGCGTGCGGTGCCCGGGTGCCAGCGACGTTGAGCGATCTAACCCAACCCCCGCCGACTTCGGCCACTACCGGAAGTAGTATGAGGGGACGGCACATTGCGTCGCGGGCCAGTTTCAAGGAAGAAGACGGTCATTATGGCAACCATGCTCTCCAGCAGAGGGATGAGGCGCGCCCGCTGGGCTGCGCTGGCAATCGCAGGACTCACTGCACTCGGAATCACCGGCTGTTCGGGCGACGGCGCCCCGCCTGGCGAGACCCACGTCGGAGGTGAGGCCAATCTTCAGCTGCCGGATCTCGGCAGCGTCGATTTCCTCGGCATCCCCGGTTCCGCGCTCCTCGGGCTCGGCCTCATCGTGTGCGCGCTGGGCCTCGGTTTCGGCCTCATGACCTACACGCAACTCAAGCGCATGCCCGCCCATTCGGCGATGCGCGAGATCTCGGAACTCATCTACACCACCTGCAAGGCCTACCTGAAGCAGCAGGGCAAGTTCCTGCTGGTGCTGTGGGCGTTCATCGCCGCGATCATCATCTTCTACTACCTGTTCCTCGTCGGCTTCGGCGTCGGGAAGACCGCCATCGTGATCGCGTTCTCGCTGATCGGCATGGCCGGCTCCTACGGCGTCGCCTGGTACGGCATCCGCGTCAACACGCTGGCGAACTCGCGCACCGCGCACGCAGCGCTCGGCGGCAAGCCCTACCCCTGCCACGACATCCCGCTGCGCTCCGGCATGAGCATCGGCATGGTGCTGATCTCGGTCGAACTCGCGATGATGCTCATCATCATGGTGTTCCTGCCCGGTGAGATCGCCGGCGCCTGCTTCATCGGCTTCGCCATCGGCGAGTCCCTCGGCGCGTCCGCCCTCCGCATCGCCGGCGGCATCTTCACCAAGATCGCCGACATCGGCGCCGACCTCATGAAGATCGTCTTCAAGATCAAGGAAGACGACGCCCGCAACCCCGGCGTCATCGCCGACTGCACCGGTGACAACGCCGGCGACTCCGTCGGCCCCTCGGCAGACGGCTTCGAGACCTACGGCGTAACAGGCGTGGCGTTGATCACCTTCATCCTCATCGGCGTGCCGGAAGTCAGCATGCAGGTGACCCTGCTCGTGTGGCTGTTCGTCATCCGCGCCGCCATGGTGGTCGCCTCCGGCATCTCCTACTTCGCCAACCGTGCCTGGGCGAAGGCCCGCTACGCCAACGCCGACGACATGGACTTCGAGGCGCCCCTGACGTCGCTGGTCTGGATCACCTCGGCCGTCTGCATCGCCACCACATTCCTCACCTCGATCCTGCTCATCGGCAACCTCGAGGGTGGCCTCTGGTGGAAGCTGTCGTTGATCGTCAGCTGCGGCACGCTGGCCGGCGCCCTCATCCCCGAACTGGTCAAGGTGTTCACCTCCACCAGCGCCCGCCACACGCAGGAAGTGGTCATCTCCTCCAACAAGGGCGGCCCCTCGCTGGGCATCCTCTCCGGCCTCGTTTCGGGCAACTTCTCCGCCTACTGGCTGGGGATGGCGATCGCGGCCCTGATGGCCGTCGCCTACGGCATCTCCACCCTCGGCCTGAGCGACATGATGCTGGCCCCGGCCGTCTTCGCCTTCGGCCTGGTCGCCTTCGGCTTCCTGGGCATGGGCCCTGTCACCATCGCGGTGGACTCCTACGGCCCGGTGACCGACAACGCGCAGTCCGTCTTCGAGCTGTCGACGGTGGAACATGACCCCAGCGCGGCCGACGAGTTGGCCACCGAGTTCGGCCATGAGCCCGACTTCGAGCGCGCCAAGTACTTCCTCGAGGCCAACGACGGCGCGGGCAACACGTTCAAGGCGACGGCGAAGCCCGTGCTGATCGGCACCGCGGTCGTCGGCGCCACCACCATGATCTTCTCGATCATGATGGGCCTCACCGACGGCCTGGAGAACGCGGAGGCCGTCGCGAACCTGTCGCTGCTGCACGCCCCGTTCCTGCTCGGCCTGCTCGTCGGTGGTGCCGTCATCTACTGGTTCACCGGCGCCTCCATCCAGGCCGTGACAACCGGCGCCTACCGGGCCGTCGAGTTCATCGGCGCCAACATCAAGCTCGACGGGGTGACCCGGGCGAGCGAGGAGGACTCGGCCAAGGTCGTCCAGATCTGCACCCAGTACGCCCAGAAGGGCATGTTCAACATCTTCCTCGGCGTCTTCTTCTCCACGCTCGCGTTCGCCTTCGTGGAGCCGTTCTTCTTCATCGGCTACCTGATCGCGATGGCCCTGTTCGGCCTGTACCAGGCCATCTTCATGGCCAATGCGGGCGGCGCCTGGGACAACGCGAAGAAGATCGTCGAAGTGGATCTCGACGCCAAGGGCACGGCCCTGCACGACGCCACCATCATCGGCGACACCGTCGGCGATCCCTACAAGGACACCTCGTCGGTGGCGCTGAACCCGGTGATCAAGTTCACCACCCTGTTCGGTCTCCTCGCGGTCGAACTCGCGGTCTCCCTGAACGCTCAGGGCGGCCAGGTGCTGACCTGGGTGCTGGCCGCGGCGTTCTTCTTCGCGTCGCTGTTCTTCGTCCACCGCTCCTTCTACGGCATGCGCATCAACGAGAACATGTCGGAGATGGAGATCGATCGGACAACCGAGGCTGTCGCGATCGACGCCTGACCCCCATTCCGAGTCGGAACCGCTCGGCACAAGGCCCGGATCTCCCTCCCCCAGGGAGATCCGGGCCTCGCGTGTTCGTCGGCCAGCCGGCTTGGGCGCCCCGCTCAGCCCTGGAAGGGCCGCACCTCGACGGTGGGGTTGCAGCCGGTGGCCACCGCCCGTTTCGCCCAGTCGAGCGCGGCCGCGTCGGCCTCGACGTCGATGACCCAGAACCCGTTGACCTGGTCCGGGTACTGCAGCACCGGGCCCTCGACGACGACACCCTCGGACGTGACGTACCGGGCGTCCGACGGTGGGGTGAGCCCGCCGGCGAACACCCACGCGCCGGCGTCCATCATCTCCCGGTTGAGGGCGTCGACCGCGGCGAAGATCTCGCTCTGATCGGCATCCTCCGCGAACGGCTTCCCGTCGTGGATGACTGATAGCAGGAACTGGGGCATGGCTACTCCTCGTGTGCTCCGGTGCCGGTTCGTGCCCCCAGCCTCACCGTCGGCACGCCCCACGTCAAGGGTCGATCACGACGCGCCGGGCGCGTCGTTCGTAGACTGGGGGCAGCGACTCCCAGCCGCAGATGTCAGGAGTGACCATGTCCACAGACCGCACCGCCCGCGCGTTGGCCTTGGCGCCAGCCGAGCTCTTCATCGACGGCGTGTGGCGCCCTTCATCCTCCGGCGAGACCTTCGCTGTGCACAACCCCGCCACCGGCGAGGTGCTCACCCAGGTCGCCTCCGCCACGCCGGACGACGGCATGGCCGCGCTGGCGGCTGCCGACGGCGCCGCATCGGGCTGGGCGCGTACCCCGGCGAGGGAGCGCTCTGAGCTGCTGCGTCGCGCCTACGACCTGCTGATGGAGCGCGCCGACGACTTCGCCACGCTGATGACCATCGAGATGGGCAAGCCGCTGGCCGAGGCCAGGGGCGAGGTGACCTACGGCGGGGAGTTCCTCCGGTGGTTCGCGGAGGAGGCCGTCCGGATCAACGGCCGCTACTCCCCCTCGCCGGAGGGCACCCTGCGCATGCTGACGGTGCGCCGCCCCGTGGGTACCGCCCTGTTCATCACGCCGTGGAACTTCCCGCTCGCGATGGCCACCCGCAAGATCGCCCCGGCGTTGGCGGCCGGCTGCACCACCATCCTGAAGCCCGCCGCCCTGACGCCGCTCACCTCGCTGGCCTTCGTGCGCCTCCTGGAGGAGGTGGGCGTGCCCCAGGGCGTGGTGAACGTCATCCCGACGGAGGACGCGCAGCCCGTGACCGGCCCCATCATCCGCGACCGTCGCCTGCGGAAGCTGTCGTTCACCGGCTCCACCGCCGTCGGCATGGCGCTGCTCGAGGAGTGCGCCGGCAACGTGGTGCGCACGTCGATGGAGTTGGGCGGCTGCGCGCCGTTCATCGTGTTCGACGACGCGGACCTCGGCAAGGCCGTGGAGTCGGCCTACCAGACGAAGATGCGCAACATGGGCGAGGCCTGCAACGCGGCCAACACCTTCTACGTCCAGGCCGGGGTCGCCGACGAGTTCGCCGAGCGGCTGGCGGCGCGTCTGGCCGCGCTCACCGTCGGCGACGGCCTCGAGGAGGGCACCCAGGTGGGTCCCCTGATCTCCGACGGCGCACGCAAGGGCGTCGGAGACCTGGTTGACGAGGCGGTGCGGCAGGGCGCGAAGGTGCTGACCGGCGGGGGGCCTGTCGACGGACCGGGGTACTTCTACGCCCCCACCGTGCTCACAGGGGTCACCGCCGACGCGGCCATCGCGTCGTCCGAGATCTTCGGCCCAGTGGCCCCCGTGACGACGTTCGAGACCGAGGACGAGGTGGTCGAGCGGGTCAACGCCTCCCCCGTCGGGCTCTCCGCCTACCTGCACACCGGCGACCTGGCCAGGGTCTGGCGGATGACCGAGCGCCTGGAGACGGGCATGCTCGGCGTCAACGGCGGCACCATCTCGAATGCTGCCGCGCCGTTCGGTGGCGTCAAGCACTCCGGGATGGGGCGCGAGGGCGGCCCTGAGGGCATCGAGGCGTACCTGGAGACGATGTACGTGGGCTTCGCCGACCCGTTCGCCTGACCCTGGAGGCTCAAGCGGTGGCGCTGCCCTGCGCCATCTCAAGCATCTCGGCCGCGGACAGGGTCACGATCAGCCGTGCCGATTCCCGGGCGGCGTCCTCGTCGCCCGCGATGATCGCGGCTCCCAGCCTGTGGTGCCATTCCAGCGCCTGCGGGTCCACCCGTTGGGGCATCAGCCCCTGCAGGTAGCGGGCCTCAAGCATGCCCTCCACCAGCCGGTGGAGCGCCCCGAACATCGAGTTGTGGCCCATCTCCAGCACCATGGTGTGGAACCGCTTGTCCTGCCGGTGGAACTCCGGGATGTCGTCGTCGCGGCTGGCGGTGAGCAGCAACTCCAGGCACTCGGCGAGCTCGGCCCGGTCAGTGTCGGTGACCCGTTGCGCCGCCAACGCGGCGGCCGCCGGCTCGATCGCCGAGCGCAGCTCACTCAGTTCGATGATCTGCCTGGCGCGGTCCGGCGACATCAGCCGCCACCGGATGACGTCGCCGTTGACGAGTTCCCATTCCGTCATGGGCTGGACGACGGTGCCGACCCGGCGGCGGGACGCGACGAGGCCGAGCGACGCCAACACCCCCACCGCCTCGCGCATCACCGAGCGCGAGACGCCGCGCTGCACCGCCAGTTCGGTCATGTGGAGCGTCGTCCCGGCGGGGAGTTCCCCGGCACAGATCTGCGTCCCCAGGTCCTCCACGACGGAGAAGCGCAGGTTCGAAACCGCGCCCGGCTCCGGCCGGTAGGGAGGCACGAGACCCCTGCGGGCACTCACGGAGATGGCGGGGACGTCCATAGATAACATTCTGGCTCATTTTTCCCGGAAGCCCTTGCATATGTCTGACTTATTGGCCAATGTAAAGCAGGAGGGGCAACGCAGCCCACCCCCAGGTCTAGGGGACACGTCGAAGGAGACGAGATCATATGAAGCGTCGCACTGTCCTTATCAGCGTCCCGATCGGTGCTGCCGCCGTTGCGGCGCTGAGCGCCTGCGGCGGGGACGACACCGAATCCGGCGAAGCGTCCACCGAACTGCAGGTCACCCTGTCCAACCACCCGTGGAGCGATGCCATCAAGGAGTTGTTCCCGGAGTTCGAGGAAGAGACCGGCCTCACGGTCAAGCTGACGCAGCTCGGCGAGGACCAGCTCTCAGACCAGTACAACGTCAAACTCAACTCGGGCACCGAGGACCTCGACGTCCTCATGTACCGCCCGCTGCAGGAAGGCAAGCTGTTCGCCCAGAACGGCTGGTTGATGGACCTCACGGAGAAGGTGGAGGGCAGCGAGGACTACGACTGGGCCGACTACCAGCCGGGCCCCGTCGCCGCCAGCACCTTCGAGGGCAAGGTGGTGGGCGTCCCGCTCACCACCGAGCGTGAGTGCCTGTACTACCGCAAGGACATTCTCGAGGAACTCGGCGCGGCCGCCCCGCCGGACACGCTCGACGAGTTGTTCGAGCTCGCACAGAAGGCCAAGAGCGGCGACAGGGCCGGCTTCGTCGCCCGCACCGGCCGCAGCGCCGCCGTCACCCAGTTCTCCAGCTACCTCTACAGCTACGGCGGCGACTTCCACAACGAGGAGGGCACTCAGGCCACCGTCGACACGGCCGAGGCCAAGGCGGCCTACGACATGTACTCGAAGCTCATCCGCGAGACCGGGCCCGCCAACGTCTCGACCGACATGAGCTGGCCGGAGGCCATGGCGATCTTCACGCAGGGCAACGCCGCCTTCTACACCGAGGCCGACGTGCTCTACACCAACGCCACGGACGCCTCGAAGTCCGCGGTGTCCGACAAGGTGGGCTTCGCGCCGTTCCCGGCAGGGCCGGCCGGCCGCAAGCCGTTCAACATCCCGTCGTGGGGTCTGGCCATCAACGAGAAGTCCAAGAACAAGGACAACGCGTGGAAGTTCATCGAATGGGCCACCTCGAAGGCCAAGACGCTCGAGAACCAGAAGAACGGTCTCATGAGCGCCCGTAACTCCGCCTGGGACGACCCCGAGGGCGTCGCTGGCTTCCCGGAGGACCTCGCCGCCTCGATCAGTGAGAACGCCAAGGAGGGCGTCGGCCACGACCGCCCGCTGGTCATCCAGGTCGCCAAGGCCCGCGAGATGGTGGGCCAGCCCATCGTCGACGGGATCACCGGCAAGGACCTGGAGGCGTCGATCGCCAAGGCCCAGGAGGACTTCCAGAAGTTCCTGGACGACGAGAACGCCTGACCCCCGACCCTGTCCTGAGTGTGGAGGGCCGCCCCGGCGGCCCTCCACACGGCTCGTCCTGAATCGAGGCATCCATGACACACGCTGCTGCCGACACCGGCTACCGCGCCGCGATGAAGCCGACCTCACCGGCCTACAGATGGGCCAACAAGCACCGCAAGTGGCTGTTCGCCGCCCCTGCGATGGTGTTCGTGGCCGCCATGATCATCTTCCCGCTGGGCTGGACGGCGTACCTGAGTCTCACCAACGCCAGCGGCTCCGTGCAGGCCAGCCGCGACTTCATCGGCGCGCGCAACTTCACCGAGATGCTCACCGACACCGACAGGTTCTGGCCCGCCGTGTGGCGCACCGTGCTGTTCACCGCGGTGGTGCTGATCGTCGAGGTCGTCCTCGGCATGATCATCGCGCTGTTGCTGCGCCGCCCCTTCCGGGGCGAGCGCTGGGTGCGGGTGGCGATCCTGCTCCCGCTGGTGGCGACCCCCGTCGCCGTCGGCATGATGTGGCGCCTCATCTTCGACCCGAACATCGGCGTGGTCAACACCATGTTGGGCTGGGTGGGCATCCCGCCGCAACCCTGGCTCGCGGGCGAGTCGACAGCCCTGTGGACCACGATGTTCATCGATATCTGGCAGTGGACGCCCATGGTGGCGCTGATCCTGCTGGCCGGGTTGTCGTCGCTCTCCGACGAGCCTGACGAGGCGGCGCAGATCGACGGCGCCAGCGCCTGGCAGCGGTTCTGGCACATCACCCTGCCGCTGATGCGCTCGACGGTGATCGTCGCCATCCTGCTGCGCGGCATCGACGCGCTGAAGACCTTCGACATCCTCTACGCGACGAAGGGCCGGGGCGGCGGTTCGTTCAACGAGGTGGAGACCCTCAACGTCTACGCCTACGGCCTGAGCTTCGACTACAACGAGTACGGCCTCGCGTCGGCGGTGCTGATCTTCTTCTTCCTGCTGATCGTGATCCTGATGTTCTTCCTCTCCCGCGGTAACAAGAAGGTGACCTCATGACCTCTCGTGGCTACAAGATCTTCAGGGTCGTCGCCCTGATCCTCATCATCTTCTTCCTGCTGGCCCCCCTCGCGTGGATGGTCATGGCGTCGTTCAAGACGACCGTGCAGATCTTCGACACGGCCAACATCTTCAACTTCGCCCCCACGCTGGAGAACTACGAGCGCGTCTTCGCGCAGGCCAACTACGGCGAGTTCATCTGGAACAGCTTCGTGGTGGCGGCCGTGTCGACGCTCCTGTCGCTGATCATCGGCATCCCGGCCGCCTACGCGATGAGCCGGTTCACCATGAACAAGTCCTCCATCGTGGTGCTGATGGCCCGCATCATCCCGGGCGTTTCGCTGCTGGTGCCCTGGTACTACGTGTTCAGCATCATGGGGCTGGTGGGCGGCTACTCGGTGCTGATCCTGTCGCACATGTTCGTCTCGCTGCCGTTGATCGTCTACATCATGATGGGCTTCTTCGACGGCCTCCCCACGGAGATCGAGGAGTCCGGCGAGGTCGACGGCCTGACCCCCATCGGCGCCTTTTGGCACCTGACTCTGCCGCTCTCAACGCCTGGTATCGCGACGGCGGCGATCCTGTCGTTCATCTTCAGCTGGAACAACTTCATGTTCGCCCTGGTGCTGTCAGATACCGACACCAAGACGCTGCCCGTGGCCATCTTCGACTTCATCGGCTACGCGAGCATCGACTGGGGCGGGCTGATGGCGGCCACCACCGTCGTCACCGTGCCCATCATGGTGGGTTCCCTCTTCGTCCAGAAGTACATCGTCAGCGGCCTCACCGCCGGCGCGACGAAGGGCTGATGATGGCTGACGTGATCGAGCGGATCGAAACGTTCCTCGTGGCGCCGCGCTGGCTCTTCGTTCGGATCGAGACCCGCGACGGGGTCGTGGGCTGGGGCGAGGCCACCTGCGAGGGGCGCTCGGAGACGGTCCGCACCGCGGTCGAGCAGCTGGCCGAGATCGCCGTCGGCTGGGACCCGGGCCGCATCGAGGACCTGTGGCAGCGGCTCACGAACGGCTCGTTCTACCGCGGCGGACCCATCCTGGCCAGCGCGGTCTCAGGCATCGACCAGGCGTTGTGGGACATCCTCGGCAAGCGGCTCGGCGCGCCAGTGCACCAGCTCCTCGGCGGGGCGGTGCGCGAGCGGGTCCGGGTGTACGGCTGGATCGGTGGCGACCAGCCCGACGCCGTGCGTGACTCCGCGGAGCGCGCCAGGGCCAACGGCCTCACCGCGGTGAAGATGAACGCCACCCCGGCGTTGGGCAAGCTCGCCACCCGCGCGGAGATGCTGGCCGCGGTGGAGCGGGCGGAAGTGGTGCGCGAGGTGATGGGGGACGACGGGGACCTGGCCATCGACTTCCACGGCAGGGTGTCGTTCCCCGCGGCTCGCCGCCTGATCCACCTGCTCGAGGACGTTGGCCCGATGTTCATCGAGGAGCCTGTGGTGCCTGAGAACTCGCACCTGTTCCCAGATCTGGTCGCGCACACCACGCTTCCCATCGCCACCGGCGAGCGGCTCTACAGCCGACAGGAGTTCCTCCCCGTGCTGAGGGCCGGCGTCGCGGTGGTCCAACCCGACCTCTCGCACGCCGGCGGCATCACCGAGACCCGCAAGATCGCCTCGCTCGCCGAGGCGCACGGCGCCCTGCTGGCGCCCCACTGCCCCCTCGGCCCCATCGCGCTGGCCGCCTGCCTTCAGGTGGGCTTCGCGACCAGCAACCACATCATCCAGGAGCAGAGCCTCGACATCCACTACAACGTGGGCGCGGACCTGCTCGACATGCTGCTGGACCCGAGCCCGCTCACGAGCACCGACGGCCACATCGCCCTGTGGAACGCGCCTGGGCTGGGGATCGAGTTGGACGAGGCGGCCATCCGTCGCGCCGATCAGGAGCCGCACGCCTGGCGCGGCCCGATCTGGAACCATCCCGACGGTTCGTTCGCGGAATGGTGAGCCGCATGGATCCGGAGCGATTCCTCGCAGAACTGAAGCAGAGCGGCCTGTGCGCCATCATCCGCTGTCGGGAGGCCGGCGCCGCGGAGCCGATCGCCCGCCGTCTCATCGAGGCGGGAGTGCGCATGCTCGAGGTCACGCTCACCACGCCGGACGCGGAGCAGACGATCCAGGCGCTGGCCACCGACGCTCCGGCCGAGGTCTGGGTTGGTGCCGGCACCGTCATCAGCACCGAGGACGCAGAGCGGGCCAGGGCGGCCGGGGCGCGGTTCATCGTCACCCCGGGGCTCTGTCCGGCCATCGAGGCCGCCGCCTCCGCCGGGCTCCCCAGCCTGGGCGGGGCCTGGACGGCCAGCGAGGTCATGGAGGCCCATCGCAGGGGCGCCACGGCCGTGAAGATCTTCCCCGCCAGTTCGGGCGGCCCTGCGCACCTGAAGGCGCTGCGCGACCCCCTCCCCCACATCCCGCTCGTGGCCGTCGGCGGCGTCGGGCTGGACGACATCGCCCCTTACCGCGCCGTCGGGACGATCGGCTTCGGCGTCGGCGGGCCCCTCATCGGCGACGCGGCCCGGGGCGGCTCGCTGGACGCGCTGGCCGAGCGCGCCGGGGAGTTCGTGAGGGCCTGCCGCTCATGACCGACGTCTGGACGTTCGGCGAGACGATGGTCAGCCTCCGCACGACGGCGGTGCTCAGCCCCGGCGTCACCTGGAGCACCCATGTGGCCGGCGCCGAATCCACCGTCGCGATCGGGCTGGCGCGCCTCGGGCACTCGGTCACCTGGTGCAGCCGGCTGGGCGACGACGCGTTCGGCCACCTGGTGACGCGGGAGCTGCGGGCCGAGGGGGTCGCCGTCGACTGCGCGCTGGATCCGGAGCGGCCCACCGGTTTCATGTTCCTGCGGCCCGCCGCGTTCGCCGCCGAGGTCGCCTACCACCGGGCTGGCTCCGCGGCGTCTGCGCTGGGCGTCGAGGTGGTCGATTCGCTGGTGGCGGCAGCGCCCCGCGTCGTGGTGCTGTCGGGGATCACTCCGGCCCTGGGCCCGGGCCCGGCGGAGGCGACAGCGAGGGCCGTGGAATCTGCCCACGCGCTGGGCGCGACGGTGGTCCTCGACGTCAATCACCGCTCCAGGCTGTGGTCGCGCGACGCCGCGGCCCGGTTCCTCCGGCGGATCATCCCCGGGGTGGACCTGGTGGTCGGCTCGCCCGAGGAATTGGAGCTTCTGGCTTCGACACCGCAGCGGTTGCTGGAGCTGGGGCCGTCGCAGGTGGTCGTGAAACTCGGCGCCCAGGGGGCACGCCTGCACACAGACGGCTCGGTCGTCGACGGCCCGACGACGCCCGTACCGGTGCTTGATCCCGTGGGTGCCGGCGATGCGTTCACCGCGGGTTACGTCTCGGCGCTGCTCGAGGGGGCTGGGTCAGCGGCCCGGCTGCGCCGCGGCAACGTCATGGGCGCGGCCGCCGTCCGCCATCGCGGTGACTACGAGGGCCTGCCCCTGAGGGACGAGCTGCTCGCATGGGAACGCGAGGGCGGAGCGGACGTGCTGCGCTGAGGGCGAACCCTCCGGTCAGAGGCCCTGGGCCAGGCGGTAGTAGGCCTGGTTCCAGCGGACCAGCTGCTGGAACTCGGGCAGCGTCGTGGCGTCGTCGATCACCAGGAGCTCCACCTGGGCCATGTCCGCGAAGTCGCGGAACGCCTCGATGCCCACGGCCGTCGACATCACGGTGTGGTGCGCGGCGCCGGCGGTGAGCCACGCGGCGGCGCTGGTCCTGAAGTCCGGCTGCGGCTTCCAGACGGCGCGGCCCACCGGCAGCTTGGGTAGCGCGGCGCGGGGCTCGACGTTCTCGACGACGTTGGCGGTGAGCCGGAAGCGGTCGCGCATGTCGCTCAGCGCGACGACCACGGCGGGCCCCGGGTCTGCGGTGAAGACCAGGCGCACCGGGTCCTCCTTGCCGCCGATGCCGAGCGGATGGATCTCCAGGGTGGGCTTCGCGGTGGTCAGCGACGGCGACACCTCCAGCATGTGCGCCCCGAGGATGAGTTCGTCACCCGGGGTCATGTCGTAGGTGTAGTCCTCCATCAGGCTCGCCCCGCCGGGCAGGCCCGCGCCCATGACGTTGGCGATCCGCACCAGGATGGCGGTCTTCCAGTCGCCCTCGGCACCGAAGCCGTAGCCCTCGGCCATGAGGCGCTGCACGGCCAGCCCCGGCAGCTGCTTGAGGGAGCCGAGGTCTTCGAAGCTGGTGGTGAAGGCGCCGAAGCCGCCCTCCTCCAGGAAGGAGCGCAGGCCGAGCTCGATCGCCGCGCCGTCGCGGAGCGACTGGTGCCGCTCCCCTCCCTTACGCAGCTCCGGAGCGACCTCGTACAGCTCCTCGTACTCGGCGACGAGAGCGTCGACGGCATCCTCGGACGCCGCGGCGACCGCGTCGGCCAGCTCATTGACGCCCCAGGTGTTCACCTGGACGCCGAAGCGCAGTTCCGCCTCCGTCTTGTCGCCCTCGGTGACGGCGACGAAGCGCATGTTGTCGCCGAAGCGGGCGAGCTTGAGGCTGCGGGAGGCGGCGAGGCCGGCGGCCGCGCGCTGCCAGGTGCCCAGCTCGCGCTGGACCTGCGTGTCCGAGGCGTGCCCGACGATCGTCTTGCGCGGCACCCCGAGCCGGGTCTGGATGTAACCGAACTCACGGTCGCCGTGCGCGGCCTGGTTGAGGTTCATGAAGTCGAAGTCGATGTCCGCCCAGGGCAGCTCGACGTTGGCCTGGGTGTGGAGGTGGGCCAGCGGCTTCTGCAGCGCATCGAGGCCGGCGATCCACATCTTCGCGGGGCTGAACGTGTGCATCCACGCGATGAGGCCGATCACCCGGTCGTCGGCGTTGGCTTCGAGAGCGACGCGCTTGATCGCGGCGGAGTCCGTGAGCACGGGCTTCCAGACGATCGAGACCGGCACGTCGCCCGCCTCGTCGAGTACCCGGGCGATCTCCTTGGACTGCTCCGCCACCTGGGCGAGCGTTTCGGGCCCGTACAGGTGCTGGCTTCCGGTGAGGAACCAGACCTCGTAGCCGTCGAGGGAAGTGGTGAGCTTGGGCATGCGGATGGACCTTTCGGTGGCTGAGGGCTGCGTCGGTGCGCGGTGGTGGGGTGGGGTGTCAGCGGCGAGCGTCGGTGCTCTGCCCGTAGACGTTCTGGTAGCGGTCGAAGAGGCTGTCGATCGCCTCCTGCGGGATGGGGACGAGCGGTCCGGCCTCGCGCGCGTAGTGCACGGTGCGGGCGACGTCCTCCACCATGATGGCGGCCTTGACGGCGTCCTTCGCGTCCACGCCGATGGTGAAGGGGCCGTGGTTCTGCATGAGCACGGCGCGGCTGCGGTGGCCCCGGAGGGTCTCGACGATGCCGCGGCCGATGGAGTCGTCGCCGATGATCGCGAACGGGCCCACGGGGATGGGGCCGCCGAACTCGTCCGCCATGGCCGTGATGACGCAGGGGATCTCCTCGCCGCGCGCCGCCCAGGCGACGGCGAACGTGGAGTGGGTGTGCACGACGCCGCCGACGTCGGGCATGTTGCGGTACACGTAGGCGTGCGCGGCGGTGTCGCTCGACGGCGAGCGCTCGCTGCCCTCTGAGCCCGGGACCACGTTGCCGTCGAGGTCGCACAGGATCATGTTCTGCGGGGTCAGGTCGTCGTAGCTGACGCCGGACGGCTTGATGACGAACAGGTCCGCCCCGGGCACTCGGCCGGAGACGTTGCCGCCCGTCCAGACGATCAGGTTGTAGCGCACGAGTTCGCCGTGCAGCCGGGCGACATCAGCCCGGACGCTGCTGATGGCGGCTTGGACCTCGGCGGAGAAGGGTGTGCTCACGGGTAACCTCCCAGAGTCGACTGTGACCGGTCACACAAGCGTATCTCCAACAGCGCCGTAGGTCAAGGACCCAGGCGGTCAGCGATCGGGCGGGCGACCGACGCGCGCGGGATCAACACCGGTGCGACGGGCTCCCGTGCGGGCGCCGCGGCATCCGGACCCGCGATGAAGGCTTCAACGGCCCGGCGGCCGAGTTCCTCGAAGTCCTGGCGCACCGTGGTGAGCTGCGGCCAGTAGTACGCCGCGTCGGGGATGTCGTCGAAGCCGACGACGCTGATGTCGCCCGGCACGGTGACGCCCGCCTCGTGCAGCCCGCCGATGAGACCGAGCGCCATCTGGTCGTTGGCGGTGAAGACGCCGGTGGCACCGGATTCGAGCACCGCCGCGGCCGCCTCGTAGCCGGAGCGCGCCGTCCAGTCGCCCAGGTGGAGGACGACGCCGTCGAGGCCCCGGGCCTGCGTCTCGGCGGTGAAGCCGGCGGCCCGAGCCTCGGCCTCCAGCCAACTCGCCGGCCCGGCGAGGTGGGCGATGCGCACGTGCCCGGCATCCGCCAGCGCGTCCACCGCCAGGCGGGCGCCCTCGGCCTGGTCCACGGAGAGCCAGGGCGCGCCGTGACCGGCCGAGTGCAGGGTGAGGACACGAACGCCCGTCGCCAGCGCGTCGATGGTGCGCAGCGTCTGTTCGTGGGGGGCCACGACGACGATGCCCTCCACCCCCTGAGCCACGAGGTGCTCGATGGCGGCGGCCACGGCGGTGTCGTCGTCGGCCTGCGCGAACGCGGCGCTGATCCAGTACCCCGCCACCCGCGCCGACGCCTCGATGGCGGCGACCGAGCGGGACGGGCCGTACAGCAGCGCATCGGAGGCGAGGATCCCGAGCGTGCGGGAGCGGCGCGTGCCCAGGGCCCGGGCGGCGTTGTTCATCCGGTAGCCGAGCTCCTCCATCGCCCGGACGACGCGGGCCTTGGTGGCCTCCGCGACGTCGGGGTTGTTGTTGAGGACCCTCGACACCGTCTGACGCGACACGCCCGCGAGGGTGGCGACGTCGCGTACGCCGACCACCCGCTTGCCCCCGGGAGTCACTTCGCCCAGCCGTGGGTGATCAGTTGAGGCCGATGAGGTCACAGACGAAGATCAGCGTCTCGCCCGGGGCGATGACGCCACCTGCGCCACGCTCGCCGTAGGCGAGGTGCGACGGGATGACCAGCTGACGACGGCCGCCGACCTTCATGCCCTGGATGCCCTTGTCCCAGCCCTGGATGACCTGGCCGATGCCGAGCCGGAACGAGAGCGGCTCGCCGCGGTTCCACGAGGAGTCGAACTCCTCGCCGGAGCTGAAGGCGACACCCACGTAGTGCACGTGCGCGACGTCGCCGGCCGCGGCCACCGCGCCGTCGCCCTCCACGATGTCCGTGATGTCCAGATCTGCCGGGGGCTCGCCACCGGGGAAGTCGATCTCGGGCTTCTCATTCATGTTTGCCATGGTGTCGACCCTACAAGCTCGACGGCCTGCTGCGTAGGCTGCGGCGGTGGACGAACGCCGCGAGGCCCAGGACGACGAGCGCGCCGAGGACCCACCAGAAGTAGGCGCCGCCCACCACCTGCTGGAAGGGCGTCCAGTTGGGGTTCTGCTCGGGCGGGTGCGGGAAGTCCCAGTGGGGTGAGTGGCGGAAGACCCAGAGCCCGGCGGCCCCGGTCAGGGCCGTCAGCCAGGCCGCCCACACCGGGCCGAGCCGCCACGCCCATGCCGTGACGACGACCAGGGCGGGGGCCGCCCAGACGAAGTGGTGGCTCCACGACACCGGGGAGGCCACCAGCGCATAGAGCCCCAGCACGACGGCGGGGGTCACGTCGTCGCCCTGCGCGAAGAGGACACGGACGAGCGCCAGGCAGGCCAGGCCGATCAGCACGCAGGCCACGAACCAGATCCAGGTGGCGGCGTCGCCGCTCAGCGCGCGGTGCACCATGCCGTTGAGGGACTGGTTGGCCGGGTAGGCCGGCTCGCCGATGCGCTCGGAATCCGGCAGCACCCGCGTCCAGTAGTCGATGGAATCGCGCGGCCGCAGCGCAAACCCGATCCCCGTGTACAGCAGCGCGGAACCCACCCCGACGATGAGCGGGCGCCAGTCCCGCCGCATCAGGAACCAGGCGAGGAACACCACCGGCGTCAGCTTCACCGCGAACGCGAGCCCCACCAGCGAGCCCTGCCACCACCTGCCCCTCCCGGCCAGCAGGTCGACCATCACCAGGGCCATCAGGACGGCGTTGATCTGGCCGAACTCGACCGTTTCGGCCAGCGGGTCAAGGTGCAGCGCTAGGCAGCCCAGCGCGACGGTGAGCCACAGCGCGTCGCGTCGGTTGCTGCCCAGTTCGCGCACCACCAGGTACAACACGCCGAGCATGGCCGCCACCGTCAGCGCGGACAGCGTCACCGAGCCCACCCGCCAGGAGACGAACGTGAAGGCGGAGAAGATCGCCGCCGCGATCGGCGGGTAGGTGAACGGGAGGTTCGCGCCGATGATCGTGTCCGGCATGCGGCCGTAGAGGTCGCCGCCGTCGCGGAACACCTGGCCGCCGATGCGGTAGACGTCGAAGTCGATGCGGTACGGGATGAAGTCCTCGCCCGGGAAGCCGTAGAGCCAGCTGTAGGTGAGGTAGCCCAGCCACCCCAGCGCCAGTAGGCGCAGCACCCAGGAATGCAGATAGGTGTCGACGGCTCGTAGGACAAGGGTACGGACGTCGGGCATGGAGAGATCCTACGGTGGCACGGCCTGCGGGCCGACTTGGGTAGCCTGTGGTTCGTGAGCATCGAGTGTCGTCCCATCCCGGCCGAGGAGCACCTCGCCTTCATCGAGGCGCGCGGTTCCGCGTCGTTCCTCCAGACCCCGGCGTGGGGGAAGGTGAAGCCGGAGTGGCGCTCCGAGTCCGTCGGGTTCTTCGCCGACGGCGAGCTGACGGGAGTTGGCCTCATCCTCTACCGGCAGCTGCCGAAGGTGAAGCGCTACCTCGCCTACCTCCCCGAGGGGCCGGTCCTCGACTGGGCCCGCCCGGACGTCGACGAGCACATGGACGCCCTGGTCAGGCACGCGAAGCAGCGCAAGGCGTTCGCGGTGCGGATCGGGCCGTGGCTCACGCACCGGCGCTGGGTGGCGCAGACCATCAAGGACGCCGTCGCAGACGACAACGTCACGCTCCTCTCCCAGCAGGAGCCGGACGAGACCAGCCTGGTGGGCACCCGGGTGCGCAACGCCCTGCTGCACGCCGGCTGGGTCACCGACGAGAAGGGCGAGGGCTTCGCGGCCGGGCAGCCCACGTTCAACTTCCACCTCCCGCTGCGCCACGGGGACGGCACGCAGAAGAGCGACGACGAGCTGCTGAAGGGCATGAACCAGCAGTGGCGCCGCAACATCAAGAAGGCCGACAAGGAGGGCGTCACCGTCCGCACCGGCACCCGTGCTGACCTGGCGGCGTTCCACCGGATCTACCTCGAGACGGCCCAGCGCGACGGCTTCACCGGCCGCGGCCTCTCCTACTTCGAGGTGATGTGGGACGCGCTCAACGCGGAGGCCCCTGAGCGCATGAAGGTCTACCTGGCAGAGCACGACGGCGACCTCGTCGCCGCCACCACCATGGTCACCGTCGGCGAGCACGCCTGGTACTCCTACGGCGCCTCCACCACCGCCAAGCGTGAGGTGCGCGGCTCCAACGCCGTCCAGTGGCAGATGATCCGCGACGCGAACGCCGCGGGCTGCGCCGTCTATGACATGCGCGGCATCGTCGAGGGCGTGGGCGCGGACCATCCCGAGATCGGCCTGATCCAGTTCAAGGTGGGCACCGGCGGCGAGGCCGTGGCGTACCTGGGCGAATGGGACTACGCCATCAACAAGCCCATCCACTGGGCGTTCAACCAGTACCTCAAGAGGCGATGACATGACGCTGACGCTGAACATCGACGCGCACCGCTGGCGCGCACACCTCGACGGCTTCCAGCGGCAGGTGGGCGGGCTCGTCCCCGTGGCGAAGGGCAACGGCTACGGTTTCGGCCTCGGCACGCTGGCCGCGGAGGCCAAACGGCTGGGCACGCAGACGCTTGCCGTCGGCATCGCCCAGGAGGTCGCAGCCGTGCGGGCGGGCGGCTGGGACGACGACATCGTGGTGCTCAATCCCTGGCGCCCCTTCGACGCGGCGGCCACCGCCCTGCTGAACGACCCGAAGGTCATCACCACCGTCTCGCGCGCCGAGGACCTCCGCGCGCTGACCCAGTCGCATCCGAAGGCCAGGGTCATCGTCGAGATCGAGACCGCGATGCACCGCCACGGGCTGGATCCGCGCCAACTGGCAGCAGACGCGTTCGGCGACCTCTGGTTCGAGGGCTGGGCCGTCCACCTCCCGGCCGACGGCTCGCTCGCGGAGGCGAACCGGCTCGCGCAGGCGGGTCTGGCCACCCGCACCGGCCCCGTGTGGCTGTCGCACCTCAGCGTCGACGACTACCGCACCTTCGCGGCCGGCCTGAGCGTACCCACCTACCTGCGCGTCGGCACCAGGCTCTGGCTCGGCGACAAGCAGGCCTACCGGACCACCGCCACCGTGCTCGACGTCCACCGCATCAAGAAGGGCGAGGTGCTGGGCTACCACGGAGTGCCCGCACCGAAGGACGGGTGGATCGTCATCGTCTCCGGCGGCACCGCCCACGGCGTGGCCATGGCGGCTCCCGTGCCGCAGCGCTCCTTGAAGCAGCGCGGCGTGACTCTCGCGCAGGGCCTGCTGGACGCCGTCGGCCGCACGCTGTCGCCGTATGCGATCGGCGGGAAGAAGCGGAGTTTCGCCGAACCCCCGCACATGCACTCGTCGATGGTCTTCGTGCCCGGCGAGTACCCGCTTACGAAGGTCGGCGACGAGGTGCCGGTCACCACGCGCATGACGACGGCGACCCCTGACGAGATCTTCTGGACCTGAGCGGTTGGCCCGGTCATTTGTGAAGATGGATCATGGCTGACAACAAGCGCAGGATTCTCATCACCGGTGCCACCGGCGGGATCGGGCTGCTCCTCGAGGAGCGCCTCATGCCGGATTACGACGTCGTCTCCCACGGCCGCACCCCCGCCAACGACGAGCAGGCCAAGCGCCTCCGCACGGCGGACCTCGAGAACTACGACGAGGTGCGCGCGCTCATGGACGGGGTCGAGGTGGTCCTCCACCTGGCCGGTCAGGCCTCCCCCGAGGCCGAGTGGGACGAGGTGGTGGGCCCCAACATCATCGGTTTCCGCAACGTCCTGGAGGCGGCCCGCGACGCGGGCGTGCGCCGGTTCGTGTTCGCCTCATCCAACCACGCGATGGGCATGTACGACCGCGACGAGGACTGGCCCGTCTACCCCCACCACCTCCCCCGGCCTGATTCGCTGTACGGCGTGTCCAAGGTCTTCGGCGAGGCGCTGGGCCGGTACTACCACGACAAGTACGGCCTGGAGTTCATCTCGCTGCGCATCGGCTGGTCCACGGAGGACCCGCTGGCGGCAGAGGAGGAACTGCTCCACGCCATGTGGCTGAGCAGTGACGACACTGAGCGGGTGTTCCGGCGCGCCATCGAGGCGGAGAACGTCGGCTACGGCCTCTACTACGCCATCTCGGACAACCCGAACCGCCGCTGGGACCTCACCAACACCATGCTGGAGCTGGGCTACCGGCCCGAGGATTCCGTCGCGGACCTGAAGAAGGAGGACGTGGTGGAGGGCGGCCGGGAGTCGCCGGACAACTGGCCCGAGGGCAGCTGAGGCTCAGACCACCGCGGCGGCGGTGGGGCGCTCGAAGCCGGCGAGATAGTCCTTCTCCTCGGGGAGCACCGGGTCTCGGAGCGGGTCGCGGGCGGGCCGCACGATGTCGGCGACCACCTCGGCCAGGATCCACACCTCCACCGCGACGTGCAGGAGGATGGCCGCCCAGTAGAGCATGAACGGCCCGTTCTGGTTGGTGGTCAGCCACCCGCCGAGCCACCCCCAGATGGCGATGTAGTAGGCCACCTGGGTGATGGACAGGGCGATCAGCTCCGGCTTGTACGGGCGTGCCAGCACGAGCGCCAGCAGCAGCCAGAGGGCGGACTGCGGCGGGAACGCGGGGCCCATCAGCAGCGTGGCGAAGACCACCACCGCCACCATCGAGCCCACCCGCGGCCGCTTCCGAGCCACGTACAGGTAGGCGATGAACGCGCCGAGCCCGAGCAGCAACACCACGAAAAGCAGCGGCCCGGACTCCCGCAGCTGCAGGCCGAACATCAGCTCGAGGACGTACCAGAGCGAGCCGTAGCTGGTGCCCTTGTTGATCTCGCCGTGGTAGTACAGGTAGACGCGGTCGAAGTTCTGGAGCAGCAGCGGCAGGTGCACGGCGAAGAACGTGACCAGGGCCGGCGCGATGAACGCGGTGGCCCTGCGCCAGCCTCCCCGCAGGCCCAGGCTGACGAGTACCGCCAGGATCACGCCGATCGGCATCGTGCCGGCTGAGGCGGCCAGGCCGAGCACGATGCCCGCCTCCAGCAGCCGCCCGCGGGCCACCTGCACCAGGCCGAGCGCGGTGAACGCCACCGGCACCAGGTCCCAGTTGACGAGGCCCACGGCCAGCACCACGGGCGAGGCGGCCACGATCAGGGCGTCCCAGGACGGGCGTCCGGGCCGGCGACGACCCAGCCAGGCGACACACGCCACCAGGATCAGGAAACAGACGAAGAGCCCCAGCACCGTCAGGCCGAAGAAGACGACGCTGGAGTCCACCTCGTCGGCGAGGCTGGCGCTGCGGCGGATGGGCGCATCGAACAGCACCGTCGCCGTCTTGCGCGTGACCAGGATGGCCGCGGCGATCAGCGGCGCGAACAGCATCGTCGCGCTGCCCAGTGGCGAGTTGCCCCGCCCGAAGCCCTGCCCCAGCCACGACGACTGGATGTCGGTGTAACAGAGCAGCTTGTACATGTCGACCTGCTGGTGCGCCGTGGTCTGGACGCACGGCACGTGACGCACGAACAGCACCAGGAACACGGCCGTTGCCAGCAGGAAGGCCCACGGCAACGGGTTGAACCAGATACCCCGCGGGTTGGCATGACGGCCCATGGGGCCCCCGAGGCCGGGCAGCAGCGCGTTCTTCACGCGCTCACTGTAGCCGCCCCGACGTTTACGGCTCCGTGGTCACCGCGTCCTGCACAGCCGCGGTGACCGTCGGCGACGGCGCCACCGTCGGCTCCGCGGTGGGTTCCGGCGCCACGGTGGGGGCCGGCTGTTCGGTCTCCTCCTTGGTGGGCTTCGGCTTCGGTTTCGGTTTCGGAGCCTGCGTGGTGGCCGGGGGCGTCGTCGCCGGCGCCTCCGTGGTCTCCGCGACGGTGGGCGTGGGCGACGGCGTGGGCTCCACCGTCGGCTCCTCCGAAGGGGTCGGCGACGGCGTGGGGGTGGGGGACGGCGTCGGCGACGGGGTGGGTGACGGCGAGGGCTCCTCGCTGGCCGGCGGCTCGGACTCGTCGGCCGTCTCGCCCTTGTCCGCCTTGATGTCCTTGGGCTCGTCGAACTCCTCCACCGGCATGCCCTCGGTGGCGCGGGCCATGTAGGACACCCAGGTCATGAGCGGATAGCTGGAGCCGAAGAACGTCCGGTCCTGGGGGCGCTTGTAAGGCTCGAGGTCCTCGTTGCCCCCGTCGCCGGCGACGTACATCACCGCCGTCGAGATCTGCTTGGTGTAGCCCACGAACCAGGCCGACGTGATGGCGTCCTCGACGCCGTTGGTGCCGGTCTTGCCCGCTACCGGGCGGCCCAACTCCTGGGCGCGACGACCCGTGCCCTCCTGGACGACGGAGCGCAGGGAGTCCGTCACGTTGGCGGCCACGTTGGCGTCGATGGTCTGTTCGTTGGCGGGCTTGGCCTCGTAGACCACCTGCCCGTCGCGGTCCAGGACCTGCTTCACGATGTGGGTGGCGTTGCGCTGGCCGGAGTTGGCGAGCGTGGCGTAGGAGTTGGCCATGTCGACGGGGCTGACCTCGCCGGAGCCCAGCGCGATGCGGTTGCCGGATTCCTCCCAGGCGGGCCCGGTGGGGGCACCCGCGTCGTTGGCGGCCTTGATCACTTCCTGCTGGCCGTTCTCCATCTGCTCGGTGAGGTCGACGAACGCGGTGTTGATCGAGTCCGCCGTCGCCTTGCGCAGCGTGACCGGGCCGTACTGGTTGCTGAACTCGTTGCGGACGGGCTGGGTGTCGCCGCGGGGGGTGAAGGTGTCGCCCTTGAGGACGGACTGCAGCGAGAACCCGTTGCGCAGGCCCGCGATGGTGGCGAACGGCTTGAACGTCGACGCGGCGGGGCGCTTGGTCAGCGACCAGTTGCGGGAGCTCTTCACGTAGTCGGCGCCACCGTAGAGCGACAGCACGCCGCCGCTGGCCGTGTCGACGGAGGAGATGGCCACGTGCAGCTTCGACGGGTCAGGCGTGCCCTCCGCGTCGGCCGCGGCCTGAGCGGTGTAGCGCTGGGCCTCCTGGATGGCGGCCTCCTGCATGGGCTTGCTGAGCGTGGTGACGATCTTGAGGCCGCCGCCCTGGATCTCCCCCTCGGAGAAGCCGTTGGCGAGCAGTTCGTCCTCGACCATCTTGATCAGGAAGCCCTTCGGGCCGCCATAGCGGTCGTTGACCGGCACCTCGGGGAACGTGGGCAGCGCGGGGCGCGCCGCGTCGTGCTCGGCCTGCGAGATGGCGCCCATCTCGAGCATGCCGTCCAGCACGTACTGGTAGCGACCCAGCAGCCTGTCGAGCTTCTCCTGGCCGCCCGAGGGGTTGAACCCGGCGGGGTTGTTCAGGATGGCCGCGAGGGCGGCGGACTCGCCGACGGTGAGGTCCTTCGAGTCCTTGAGGAAGTAGGACTTCGCGGCGGCCTGGATGCCGTAGGCGCCGCGGCCGAAGTAGATGGTGTTGAGGTAGCCCTCGAGGATCTCCTCCTTCGGCATCTCACGGCCCATCTTGGTGGCCAGGAACAGTTCGCGCACCTTGCGCGACATCGTCCGGCTGGAATCGAGGTAGAGGATCTTGATGTACTGCTGCGTGATGGTGGAGCCGCCCTGCACCTCGCCGCCGCGGGCGATCGACCAGGCGCCGCGCAGCATGCCGGGCACCGAGAATCCCGGGTCCTCCCAGAAGGACCGGTTCTCCGCCGCGATGACGGCGTCCTTCATCAGCTGCGGCATCTCGTCGTAGGGAATGGTGACGCGGTTCTGCACCGCGAGCGACCCCAGCTGGTTGGCGCCGTCCTGGTAGTAGAGGAACGTGGTGTTGGTGGTGAAATCCGAGTTCGGGTCCGGCAGGTCCGTGGTGTTGTAGAGGTACGCGAAGCCGCCGATGCCCACGAGGCCACCGATGATGAACAGCACCAGGGCGGTGATGCCGATGCGGCCCCAGATCTTCCGGGCGCGCGATTTCGGCGCACCCTTCTTACCCGCAGCACGCTTCGCCGCAGCCTTCTTGCCAGTCGTGGCCATGTGTCCCTCTCACCGTTGACAACCACGCCGACCCCGCAGAGCCGACCCTTTCCAGGGTAAGTGTCGCGCTCAAGCAGACCGAATCGGGGCTTTGGGCCGAGCCGCGGGTGGGGCAGAGTGAAGTTGTGCAGCGGAGTCGATGCACAACTCAGATGTGCCTCGGCATGCCTGGGGGGTGGCCCGTCAGAGCGACGGCGGCTTCATCCCGCCGGGCAGGATCGGGCCGCGGATCCCGGCCTCCGCCAACGCCCGTTGGGCGCGGGCCCGCACGGCGCGCATGGGCGCCCACTGCTGGTTGGGGCCGGTCTTGATCAGCACCTGCACCGTCATGGTGCCGCCCTCCATGGCCCCCACGCCCAGCACCGTCGGCGCCTCGAGCAACTGCTCGGCGAACTCCGGCTCCTCGTCCATCCGTCCGACGGCGGCGCGCAGCAGGTCCTGCACCTTCTCCGGGTCCTCGTCGATGGCCACCGGCACGTCGATGGTGGCGGTGGAGAAGCCCTGCGACACGTTGCCGAGCGTCAGCACCTCGCCGTTGCGCACGTACCAGACGGTGCCCGTCGCGTCCCGCAGCTTCGTCACGCGGAGGGTGACCTCCTGGACGGTGCCGGTGAGTTCGCCGACGCGGATGAGGTCGCCGACGCCGAACTGGTCCTCGGCCAACATGAACACACCGGAGAGGTAGTCCTTCACCAGCGACTGGGCGCCGAAGCCGAGCGCCACGCCGCCGACGCCGGCCGACGCGATCAGCGGGCCCATCGGCACGCCGAACGTGGCCAGCACGGTGAGGAGGACGACCACCAGCAGCACGATGTCGACGACGTTGCGCAGCAGCGAGCCGAGCGTCTCGACCCGCTGGCGGTGCCGTTCGGCGCTGACGCCGCTGGCGCGGGCGAGGATGCGGCGGGCCCGGGTGCCCAGGTCGTCACCCACGGCACGCTCGCGCGAGGCGAGGCTCTTGACCGTGCGGCCGATGGCGAACATCAGGACGACGCGCAGTATGAGCGCCACCGCGATCACGATGCCGGCCAACAGCAGCTTCTCCTAGAAATCAGGCATGGCCACATTCTGCCCTGCGCGCGAAGGGTAGAATCGACGCCCGTGCCCAGCTTGACCGCCGCCCAGACCAACGCGATGCAGGAACTCCTGCGCATCGCGCCCGTCATCGATGACCTGGGCAGGCTGTTCCGCGACGCCGGCCACGAGTTGTATCTCGTCGGCGGCTCCGTGCGCGACGCGCTGCTCGGCCAACTGGGTCACGACCTCGACTTCACCACCTCCGCCCGCCCGGACCAGACGCACGCGCTGCTGAAGAAGTTCACGCCGTCGACGTGGGACATCGGCCGCGACTTCGGCACCATCGGCGCCCACAAGAAGACTGCCGACAGCGAGTGGCAGATCGAGATCACCACGTTCCGGGCCGACATCTACCGCAGCGAGTCCCGTAAACCCGAGGTGAACTTCGGTCACGACATCGACGGCGACCTCGTGCGCCGCGACTTCACCATCAACGCCATGGCCATCAACGTGGCCACGCGGCAGTTCGTGGACCCGTACGGCGGCCTCGAGGACCTCGCCGACGGCCTGATCCGCACCCCCGGCACGCCCGAGGCGAGCTTCTCCGACGACCCGCTGCGGATGATGCGCGCCGCGCGGTTTGCCGCCCGGCTGGGCTTCACCGTCGCACCCGACGTGGTGCAGGCGATGAAGGACATGGCGGAGCGGATCGGGATCGTCTCAGCCGAACGCATCCAGGCCGAGCTGACGGGCCTGCTGCTGACCGACCAGCCCCGCGAGGGCATCGACCTGCTGGTACGCACCGGGGTGGCGGAGATCATCTTGCCGGAGCTGCCCGCGCTGCAGCTCGAGATCGACGAGCACTCCCGGCACAAGGACGTCTACGAGCATTCGCTGACCGTGCTGGACCAGGCGATCGAGCTCGAGAAGGCCCGCGGCCACGAGCCGGACATCGTCAACCGCCTGGCCGCGTTGCTGCACGACATCGGTAAGCCGCCCACCCGCCGCTTCGAGGCGTCGAAGGTGACGTTCCACCACCACGACGTCGTCGGCGCGAAGATGGCCACGAAGCGACTCAAGGCCCTGATGTACCCCAACACGGTGGTGAAGTCCGTGGCCAAGCTGATCGACCTCCACCTCCGCTTCCACGGGTACGCCGACGGTGAGTGGAGCGACTCGGCGGTGCGCCGGTACGTGCGCGACGCGGGCGACGAGCTCGAGCACCTGCACATCCTGACCCGGGCGGACTGCACCACCCGCAACGTGCGCAAGGCCACCAAACTGCGCCGGGCCTACGAGGAGTTGGAGTGGCGCATCGACGAGCTCGCCGAACAGGAGGAGCTCAGCGCGCTGCGTCCCCACCTGGACGGCACGCAGATCATGGAGATCCTGGACATCAAGCCGGGCCGCGAAGTGGGTGCCGCCTACGCGTTCCTGCTCGAACACCGCACGGAGAACGGGCCCATGGACCACGACGACGCCGTCGAGCTGCTGAAAAGCTGGTGGGCCGAGCGCAACGCTGGTTGAGCCCGTCAGCGTGTGACGGGTCCCGGCATGTACCTGGAGCCATCACACCTTGACTCGTGCGACGTGGCGTCCATCGTTGGCGCTCGCTCGTGCGCGCAGCATCCACGGCCCCTCGAGGATTTCCCCCATTGGGCCGTTCCGGCACGGTTTTGTCAGTGCTGTCTATTTTAATAGTGCGTATGGACGACATGCGTGATCTGGGGCAACGGTACATCGCCGCGCTCTGGGACGCCGTGCCCTCGTTCAGCACCGGCCACGACACGGCCGATCGGCTCGCCGGCATGATGGCCGCGGTGACCGAGGCCGAAGCCCAACTGGCCGGGCTACGGCTGCACCTCATCCACGAGGCCAGGCTCGCCGCCGCCGCACCCGTCATCGACCAGGTCCGCCACTCGGTGCGCACCACCACCGGCCAGGCGGTCGCCTCCCTGAGACTCGCTACAGACCTGGCCGAGCGGTTCCCGCTGATCGCCGCCGCCCTCCACGAAGGCGCCATCTCCCTCGCCCAGGCCGAGGCCATCATCGACGGCCTGCGGAAACTACCCGGCTCACTCACCCGCACAGACCTGGTGCAATGCCAGGAAACCATCCTCGAACACGCCGACACCCTCGGCCCGGCCGAACTGCGCGCCCTCGCCACCCGCCTCCACGAACTGGCAGACCCCGACGGCGCAGACGCCGCCGCGCAACAACGCCTCGACGCCCACGACCGCGCCGCCATGCGCAACCGGTACCTGCGCCTCACCCCAGACCACCACGGCGGCACCAGAGTCACCGCGCTGCTGCCCACCGCCCACGCCCACCTGCTCGAGGCGCAACTCGACGCCATCGAGCCGCCCCTGTCGTCCTACCGCGAGGCAGGAGAACTACCCAGCCGCGACGTCCGCCGCGCCGACGCGCTGATGCTGCTGGTCCAGGCAGCCGCCGCCACCGGGCAACTGCCCGCCCACGGCGGGGACAGGCCGCAGGTCACCGTCACCCTGAACTACGACACCCTGCTCACCGGGCTCGGCCACGTCGGCATCGTGGGCGCCGACGACCTCGACGGCCTCTCCGCCGGCGACGCCCGCCGGTTGGCCTGCGACGCCCACCTCATCCCCGCCGTCCTCGGCGGCAACTCCCGCCCCCTCGACGTCGGCCGGAAGCATCGCCTGTTCACCCCCGCCATCCGCACCGCGCTCGTCCTCCGCGACGGCGGCTGCGCGTTCCCCGGCTGCACCGCCCGCCCCGCCACCTGCGAAGCGCACCACATCATCCCCTGGTGGAACGGCGGCCAATCCTCCCTAGTCAACGCAGTCCTGCTCTGTCCACACCACCACCGCCTCGTCGAGCCAGACCCGCAACAATCAGCCGAATCGCAGTGGCAAGTCCACCTCGATCCGCACACCGGAATGCCATGGTTCACCCCACCCCGGCACATCGACCCAGCCCGCACACCACGACAACACCCCCGCCACCTGCTACGCGAACTCACCCCGCCACCCAAGGCACCACCCCGCCCTGATGAAGCGCACTCTGACCCGCCGAGCCTGGAAGAGCTCCTCTCGCGCAGCGCAGAGGTATGGCATGCGGCTGGAGGCCGGTTTTCTCCCGGTTCCCTGGACTTATCCGCGCCGGTTGCTGAATGATGGGGCGCGAGATCAGGAGGGCACATGACCAACTGGACCGCCGCCGACGGTGCGCTGAGCGCAGAGGTCGCGGGCTGGGCGCTGGACAGCGCCACGGACGCCATCATCGTGATCGACGAGGACGGCTTGGTCCGCGCCTGGAACCGGGCGTGCGTGGACCTGTTCGGCTGGTCGAAGGAGTACGCGCTGGGGCGCGACGTCGACTTCATGATCCCGCTGAAGCTGCGCGAGGCGCACCACCGGGGTTTCTCGTCCGCGATGCTGCGCGGCGCGCTGGCGTCGGACGGTCAGGCCCGCCGCACCAAGTCGCTGCGGGAGGACGGCGGGAGCGTCTACATCGACATGACGTTCGCTGCGCTGCGCAACGACCAGGGCGAGATGGTGGGCGCGGTCGCCGTGGCCAGGCCCGCGTCGGAGCGCGACATCCCCACGCACGGCCGCAAGCGCTACACCGGCCCGCTGGTGGACGTGACGTTCGACTCCGCGCTCTGCAACCACAACGGCCAGTGCGTGCGCACCATGCCCGAGGTGTTCAACACGGCCAACCGCCCGTGGATCAACCCGTCCGCCGCCGATGACGCCGAACGTGAAGAGCGCCTCCGCACCACCGTGCGCAACTGCCCCACCGGCGCGCTGCAGTTGCTCGAGGCTGGAGCCCCCGACGAGGACCCCACCGCCGGCTGACTGAAATGCCTCCACAAGAGGGGACCCCGGAGTCCTTCAACTCCGGGGTCCTCATTCAGGTTTCAGATCGGCTTCGGGGGCCCTTCGTGAGCGCTGCGCCCGTTCCTCGTTTGCCGCTCTTCAGGAACCGGCCGAGTACAACTTCGGGCCGTCGCTGTCGCCCGAGGTCAGCTCAGAGCCGGTACGGAACATCACGATGTTGTTGAACACCCACTGGTTCGACTGGCTGAAGGCGTAGCCCCCGCCCGGCTTGGCGGTGGCCGCGTACACCGTCGTCCACGTGTAGCTGCGGCACGCGCCGCGGCCCGTGGCCGCGGTGTCGCACTCGGTGCGCCACTGCCGCCCACCCGAGGTGAACACGCCGTCGTCGGTGGCGCCGGCGTCGCCGAGCGGGTTGCCCTCCCACGCCGCCCGCGTCATGTAGGGCAGGTAGGTCAGGTTGTTGAAAGCCCAGGCGTTCTCGCGGACGTACTCGCCACCCCGGACCCGCACGATCGTCGCCCAGATCTCCGTGCGGCACCGCTCGGTCTGCGAGTAGGGCTCACAGGTGGTCATCCACTGGCGACCGTTGAGCTCGAAGATGCCGGGCGCCGTGTACGGCGGCTTCGGCTCGAAGCGCCCCGGGGTGCTCGGCGTGACCGTCGGCTTCGCGCTGGGCGACTTCGACGGGGGCGTCGGGCTGTTGGTCGGCTTCGCAGACGGCGACGGCGACGGCGACGGGCTCGCAGACGGCGACGGCGACGGCGACGGGCTCGCAGACGGCGACGGCGACGGCGACGGGCTCGCAGACGGCGACGGCGACGGCGACGGGCTCGGGATCACGCCGTCGTACGGCGACACCACCAGCTCCGTCACGCTCACCGGGCCGGCGTCGAACACGATGCGCACCGCGGTCACCTCACCGCCGACGACCCCCTCGAACCAGGGCGCCGTAGCCTCCCCGACAACCTCCCACGCGCCGTCGACCAATGCCTCGACGGTGCCGCTGAGCTCCGCCCCGACCACTCGGATCTGCGCGTTCTGCAGCGGCTCCTCCAGCCCGCGCGACAGGTACTGGCCCGCCTCAGCGGTGCCTTCGAGGGCGGTGGTCAGGTTCGCGTCCACCGCGGCGACGGGGTTGCTGTCCGGCACCGTGCTGGCCAACTCCGCGCTGGGCGGCAGGACGCGGAACTCGCGGATCTTGATCCACTGTCCGCCGGCGTTGGGCGCCGTGGCCCGCACCCGCACGTAGCGGGCCTGCACCGGCTCCTGGAACGACGCCGCCAGCACCACGGCATCGGTGAACTCGCCGGCCGCGGTCCACGTGGCCCCGTCCGTCGAGTACTCCAGCGCGGCGTTGTAGAACATGTCGCCGCGGGAGCCGTCGCTGTCGGCCTGGTGCACGGACACGCCGCCCACCGCCTGCACGGAGCCCAGGTCCACCTGGACCCAGTCGCCGGTCTGCGGCGCCGCGCTCGACCACCAGAACGTGCTCAGGTTGCCGTCGACGATCCGCTCGATGGCGTTGGTCTGGTACTGGCCCAGTCTGGCGGACCGCGTGGGCGTGCCCGGCAACGTCTCCGACGCGTAGGGCTCCGCGCCCAGCCACGTCAGGTAGCGGCCATAGGCCTCCTGCAGGAAGGTGTCGAAGCGGGTGTCGCCCACCTTCGGGATGTACCTGTCAGCCACCGGCGTCAGGCCGTTGAGCCCGTCAACGCGGTAGGTGGTGGTGGCCTTCTTGCGCTCGGCCGCCGAGGCGAGGAACGACGCAGCCCCACCCGATCCGTCGTCGGCCGCCAGCTCTTCGAGCCCGACGACGGCCTCACTCAGCGCGGTGGCCCATTCGGCGGCCGCCTGGATCCAGGGCAGCGAGTCGTCGTAGAAGCCGGTCATGGCCATGCCCGCCAGCGACTCCTCCAACCCGGCGATGGTGGCCAGGCGCTCCTTCAACGGCTGCGTGCCGGCCGCGGTGCCCGCGTCGTGCGCGGCCCAGAATGCGGCGATGTCGGCGCCGAGCGCCGGTGCCTGCGCAGACGACGGGCGGTAGGGCCTCCAGTCCTGGTTCAGGTCGACGAAGACCTCGAGCGCCTCGCGGACAGCCGGGTCGTCGCCCGCCAGTTCGTCGAGGATGCGCGTCTGCGTCACGGCCGGGGTGTAGGCCGGCCCGTTCCACGTGTAGTCCGCGTAGCCGGCCAGCGCGATCATCGAGGCGTAGGACTGCACCATCGGGTTGGACGTGAAGCCCTCCAGGTGCTGGTACAGATCCGCGGCGCGGCCGGACAGCGGGTTGAGGAAGAGCCGGTCCGGCTGGCCGTCGTTGACGGGGAAGTTGTCCCAGATGTAGAGGTGTTCGGTGTTGTACGTGGTCTTCGCCCGGGCGGCAGACTCCATGGTGATCTGGTCCGAGAAGACACCCTCACCCGTCCACTGCATGATCAGGGAGTCGTCGGTCTGCGTGCCGAACTCCAGCTTGTAGGCGTCCGGTGCGGAGCCGGCGTAGTTGGTGGGCACCGTCTGGAGCGGCTCCAGGTTGTTGGGCTTGATGAACTCGTTGATGACGCGGTTCAGGTAGTACGCCTGCCCCTCGGCGAGCTTCCGGAAGCCCGGCAGGGTGAAGCGCTGCTGGTCCTGGGCGCACTTGAGGTAGGGGTCGATGTCGTCGAGCGCGATGTAGAACGTCCGCACCCCGATCTGGCGCAGTTGCTCGAACTTGGCGATGGTGGCGTCGAAGTCGCTGTCCAGCGAGTAGCAGATGTCATTGCCCGGCGACAGCGCGAAGACGAACTCCACGTGGTTGTCGCGGCCCCTCTGGACGAGTTCCTCGAGCTGCTCGAGCTCGGGCTGGGGGTACAACGTGCGCCACTGGCTGCGCAGGTAGGCGTCGTCCTTCGGCGTGTAGATGTAGGTGTTCATCTTGTGCTCGCCGTAGAACTCCAGCTGGTCCAGGCGCGCCTGGTGCGACCACGGAATGCCGTAGAAGCCCTCGATGCCACCGCGGATGGACATTAACGGCCAGTCGCGCACCGTGGCCGGGGCCATCGTCGAGCCCTGGAGGAGCTGTTCGAACGTGTCGACGGCGTAGAACAACCCCCGTGCGCTGGCGCCCTCCAGCAGCACGGTGGGCTGCCCTCCGATGGTGCCGTTGGCCACCACGTAGCCCTCGGCGTTGAGGGTGGAGGCGTCCGCGACGCCCAGCTGCGCCGCCACTGCCCGGGTCGTCGGGTCGGTCTCAGCGAAGTGGATGACGGTGCCGGCGGCGGGGGCCTCATTGGCCCACGTCACCGTGGCGTCGACGCCGGCGAGCACCTCGATGAGCTCACGCTTCGCCGGCCCGTCCACATCGGCGGGCGCAACGACGGTGACCGCCCCGTCGAGTGCGACGGCCGCGCCTTCGCGGATGATGGACTGCGGCGTGGGGAGCACCAGCGGGTCAGCGGCCATCGCAGGCCCCGAACCGGCTGCGACGACGGAGCTGGCCAACAGTGCTGCGGCGGCGGAAAGAGCGAGAATTCTGCGCATGGACGACCTCCTGGGTTGATTCATCGTCAACCTGATGGAGGAGCATCGTTCGGAGCGGCTGTGCCAATGGGCACCTCAGCTGAGCGTTTACCCGGCGTCCCGGGAGGGCGGCCGCCACCGGCCGATCGAACTCGCGCTGGTGGCTCCGCCTCCTACGGTGTCTGGACCACCCGTTACCTTCTAGGTAGCCCCGATGGTCGGGGTTCTGGTCACCAGGCCCGGCATGACTTACTGCCCCTGTCATAGATGATCCGGGGGGTGTTGTCACCGGGTTCTGGTGGCGTGGGTTGATCGCTGATAGGGACACGGCCCGCTGCATCGACAGCGTGGTCTCTTCGTAACGTGGGTGCCGACGATCTTCGCCCGACTTGGTGACCAGAATTAGGTCCTAAGGAGGACTGTCATGGACCAAGACCGGTTCGACGTATTCGTCGGCCTCGATGTAGGCAAGGAACACCACCATGCCACCGCGCTCAACAGCGCCGGGAGACGTCTGCATGACAAGGCCCTGCCCCAAGACGAGGCTGCCCTGCGCGAGGTGTTCGACAAGCTCACCGTCCATGGGTCGGTGTTGGTGATCGTGGACCAGCCCGCCACGATCGGGGCACTGCCTGTGACCGTCGCTCGAGCGATGGGTATCGAGGTCGCCTATCTGCCCGGGCTGGCGATGCGCCGCATCGCTGATCTCCACCCGGGCAACGCGAAAACCGACGCCCGTGACGCGTTCATCATCGCTGAGGCCGGCCGCACCATGCCCCACGCGCTGCGACGCGTCGGCGGCGACGATGACCTCATCGCCGACTTGGCTGTGATCGTTGGGTTCGACGACGACCTGGCCAGCGAAGTCAACCGCGTCTCGAACCGGATCCGCGGCATGCTCACCCAGATCCATCCCGCCCTCGAACGCGCCATCGGCGCCAACATCGGCCACCCCGCGGTCCTCGCCCTGTTGGCAAAGTTCGGCGGCCCGACAGGCCTCGCTGCCGCGGGCAGGCGACGCCTGACCACCACGACGAAACCGTTGGCGCCCCGAATGCACACCCGGCTCGTCGACGCGATCATCAAAGCCCTGACCGAGCAGACCGTAGTTGTTCCTGGCACCCGCGCCGCCGAGCTGGTGTTGCCCCAACTGGCTGCCCAACTCCAAGGACTCCTGGCCCAACGCGCTGCAGCCGCGAAACAGGTTGAGGAGGCCCTCGATGCCCACCCTCTTTCCCAACTCCTGATGTCAATGCCCGGAGTCGGCATCAGGACCGCAGCCAGACTCCTCCTCGACATCGGCGACGGCACAGCATTCCCCACCGCAGGACACCTCGCCGCCTACGCCGGCCTGGCCCCTGTCACCCGCAGATCTGGCAGCAGCATCCGAGGCGAACACCCCTCGCGAGCAGGGAACAAACACCTCAAACGGGCCTTGTTCCTGTCAGCCTTCGCTGCCCTCCACGACCCCGACTCCCGCGCCTACTACGACCGGAAACGCGCCGCTGGGAAGAAACACAACGCCGCGATCATCTGCCTAGCCCGACGACGCGTCGATGTCCTCCACGCCATGCTCCGCAACGGCAGCTTCTACCAACCCCGGACTCCAGCCGCGGCTTGACAGGAACCATAGGGACACCCCCC
>NZ_JBUZNQ010000008.1:0-94959 GCF_055326325.1 Tessaracoccus zhenghani
CTAGGGCGTGTCTCCCATATGTTGAGTGAGGCTCGCGGCAGTCTGGTCGGGTGAGGTCGACGGGTTCGCGGTATCGGGTGTTCACGGATGAGCAGTGGGAGCGGATCGAGCCGCTGCTTCCCTCGAATGAGGGGCGCCGCGGTCACCCGTTCGGCGACAACCGTCGGGTCGTGGAGGGGATCGCGTACCGGTTCCGCACGGGGATCCCGTGGCGTGATCTGCCTCGCGACGAGTTCGGTCCGTGGCAGACGGTATGGAAGCGGCACCGTCGTTACGCCGGCGACGGCACCTGGGATCGGGTGCTGACGCGGATCCTCGCTGAGGCGGATGCGGCGGGGAAGATCGACTGGGCGGTGTCGGTGGACGCGACGATCGCGCGTGCGCATCAGCACGCGACGAACACGACCCGCCCGGAGCAGGACACAGGGGGCAGGATCGAATTACAGGAATCTGCCCTGGCAGGAGGTTGAACCGCCGGGGCACGGTATCGGCCGCTCCCGCGGCGGACTGACGACGAAGATCCACCAGGCCGTCGACGGCCACGGGCGGCCGTTGGCGATGATCGTCACCGGCGGTCAGCGCAACGATGGCGCGATGCTTGCCGAGGTGCTCGCGCAGATCCACGTCCCGCGGGCGGGCGCGGGACGCCCGCGCACCCGCCCTGATGCGGTGATCGCAGACCGTGCCTACGCGACCGGCGTGATCCGCAGCGAGCTGCGCCGCCGCGGGATCAAGGCCGTCATTCCCGACAAGCGCGATCAGGCCGCCGCACGGAAACGGCGCGGCAGCAACGGCGGCAGACCGCCCGGGCTCGACGCCGACGCCTACAGGGGCCGCAACGTCGTCGAGCGATTCTTCGCTCTCGCCAAGCAGTGGCGCGGCATCGCGACCCGGTACGACAAACTCGCCATCACCTACCGCGCCGGCGTCACCCTCAGCGCCATCCTGACCTGGCAACGGCTATTGGGAGACACGTCCTAGCTGCTCAGCGGGTCAAGACCGTGACAGGCGCCCATCTTGAAAGATATCCGCACCGGTACTCGTCTCGGCGCAGCCAACGGCGCGTGGCTTCTTGAAGTGCCTCCGGCATCGGTAGCCGCAGGGCGGCGTCAAGGAAGAAGTTGACGAACGAGCTGCTGGGCACGTCGTCGCGTAGCTCCGACGTTGTCGCCGCCACAGCGGCGCAGCCACGAGCCAGCGCCAGCGTGGCCACAGACAGGGGGTCTCCGGGCACGCGACCTGGCCCTGTGGCGCCCCAGCACGAAATGAGCGCCAGGAGCTGCGGTGGTTGCGCGTCAAGTAGGTCGACGGGTACCAGTCGAGTGCCAGCACCGAGTTCAATGAAATGAATGAGCCCTTCCACGGGGTGGCCGTGGGCCACGATGACGACGAGGTCGTGCTCACCACTCCTGAGGACAGCCTGACGCGCCTGGGTCGCATCGGCGAGCTGCCGGACGATCACCTTCCCGCTGGATCCGAGGAGGGAAGGGAGTTGATGGTGGGTGACCAGTGGGGACCGCCACCACGTCACAGATGCTGGAGCGTCCGGCAGCGGGTCGATGGACAGCATCTCCAGCGACGGCGCCCTGCGAACTGCAAACACCTCACCCAAGAATCGGCCGTCGGGGCGCCGCACCGCTGACCACGGCACTGCCCAAAGTTCGTCAGCAGGTACGAGCGTCACTCTGGCGTCGTCCGGTAGATGGTCGAGCACCGGCGGCGGCAGTAACTCGTGGAGGGCTTCCAGAGAGTCCGGGGTTGCATCCAGAGCCAGACCTTCCCGGTCCAGTTGCTCGACGATGGCCAGACAGTCGCTCGAGATGCCGTGTAGGCCGAACTTAGGGACTGGGTCAGTTGGATCAATCAGAAGCCAGGCGACGGTCTCCAGACGTCGCAGCAGGACCAGCATGAGCACTGGCTCATTGCGACGTTGGATGATGTCCCACAGGTGTCCCGGGTCCACTTCATCAAACGGGACAAATGCCTGCGCCAGCTCACGGTCCAAGTTGTTGCCGGCCATACCCTGAAGAGTCGACCCCAGCACGTCTGCCCCCAGCCGCAGCATGGAATCCACAAAGGGATCGATGCCCGTCACCCGCGGGAACACCCTGCTACCGCGTGCAGCAAGCTGGGCCGAGAAGCGCGACTTGATCGCGACTGGGGTGGTTCGGTGTGCCAGACCCGACAGCCGACGGCCTGTGACGGCTTCAAAGACCTGGATGAAGACATCCAGACGGCCATGAAGAAGACCATCGGCGAGGGCTAGCTCATGGAACTGCCCGAAACGCTGAAAGTACTCGCCCTGATCAGCGTGAACGATCTGCGCGGCGCGATGTCGCTCGACGCAAGCCACTGCCACAAGCCGCTCAGCGAGTTGCGTGTCCACATCTGCGCTGCGTTCCGCGCACGCGGCAAGTCCTCCATGGCTTGAGGCGGCGCTGACAAGGTCATTGAGCTGCTCGTATGCCTCCGCCGCCGCGCGATAGAAGTCGGATGCGGTCGCCCATTCCAGCTCATCGAAGAAGAGTCGACCCAACCCGTTGAGAGCATGTGCCGCACCTCTCGGGTAACCCGGGCCGGAAGTGGTGAGCGCCTCGAGGAAGTGGTCATAGGCAGCCGCTGGCTCTCCGAGAACGACCTCAACCTCAGCCAGTCCGTCCATGGCGTTGACCGCAGCGACGCTACCGGCACCCGCGGCTACCAAGGACTGCACGTAGGCCTCGCGCGCGTCCTCGGGATGGCCGAACCGGCGGGATGTCTCAGCTATCTGAAGGAAGGTGTTGGCACGTCCTGGCTCAGAACGCAGCCCGTCATAGAGCTGAAGAGCCCGACGAAAGGGCTCGTGTGCCTTCTCCGGCTGGCGTAGACGGGCATACGCCTCGCCCAACCCCAGCAGCGCGTTCGCCTCGTCGAGGCGCCAGTCGCCCAAGTTCGCGTACTCGCTCGCCATGATGAACTGTCTGGCTGCACGGGCGCTTGACCCGACCCGCATCAACAAGTAGCCCAGGGGGATGGCCACCCGCACCTGTGCATACCTGTGCTCGATGTGCCCAGCCAGACGGGAGGCTCGCTGGTAGTGGTCGATCGCTGCACCGATGTCATCGGCTTGACGGGCTGCATCACCAAGGCCGGTCTCGGCATCGATGAGCGGCTGCGGATGGAGCCCCTCGACGTGCAGCGAGGCCAGCAAATTGTAGGCCGCTCTGGCAAGGTCAGGGCGGTTCGCCGAGAGCAGCTCATCGCCCTCCACCGCCCGGCTGAGTTGAGCCAACCAGAGCTCGCGGGGCACTTGGAACGCTGCCGAGGTCAGCCCGCTGCGCGTGGAGGCCAAGATGGCCTCATACCGCGTTCGCAACGCGACATTGCCCGGAACAGGCACCGCGGACCGCATTTTCTCAACCACGACCGGGTTTGGACAGGCCAACCACGCAGCGTGGAGGACGCGCGCAGCCTCCACATGCGCGTTGCCCAAGTCCACACCCGAATCATCCCAGGAGATCGCCGTCATTCTCTGCTGCTGTTGTTGGCCAGGCACGCAGACCGCTCGACCGAGCCTGGCTAGCTAGAGTTCGATTCAACGTGGAGCCGTGTTCTGATGGACCCACCTGTCGAACTGGGGAAACTGTGGACGCTAAGACTTACCCATTGCAGGACATCCTCAAGCCGGAGCGTCGCTACGTCATTCCCACGTTCCAACGCGACTATGAGTGGACACTGGATGGCCAGTGGCGGTTGCTGTTCGAAGACCTGGAGTCCACAGCTGACAGGCTGCTGGAGGTCCGCACCAGCGGCGAAGAGGGAATCAAGCTGAAGGCGCAGGAACAGTCGGTCTCGCCTCACTTCCTAGGGGCGATCGTTTGCGCCGGTCTTCCGTTCTCCACCGGAGGAGTTGCCCTGCGCTCCGTGATCGACGGCCAGCAACGCTTGACCACGATCCAGCTGCTCATCCGAGGCTTGGCTGATGCCCTGGCAGAGTCGTCCTCCGAGCGCACCAAGACGGTGCGACGGATGCTTTTCAACCCTGAGGACGTCGTCGAGACACCGGAAGAGGTCTACAAGCTCTGGCCCCGGCGGCGGGATCGGGATCTGTGGCCGATCGCCATGGGCGACACCGTGCCCGACTACGATCATGCGCCCACCCATCTCTATCTGCAGGCTCGCCGCTACTTCGCCAGCGCGGCACGCGAGTACGCGACCATCGGCGAGGACAAGACGATCGACCCGGGCCGCCTCGCCGCCCTCGCAGATGCGCTCGCCAGCCTCTTCAAGCTCGTGGTGATCGATCTGGACGACAACGATGACGTGTGATGTCTCGGGACATCGGTGACGTTTCTGTCTCAGGACATCGGTGACAGTTCATGTCTCAGGAGATCGGTGACGGTTGAACTTGCCGTTGCCGACGTAGCGGGTGCCGGCGGGCGGGAGTGGGTGTTCGAAGAGTTGTTCGCCGGTCTCGGCATCGATGATGGTGATGGTGGTGTCGGCGACGATGGCGTGGACCCATTGCCCGGCCTTGCGGGCGCCGATTTGGTAGATGATGTTGCCGACGGTGATCGAGCCGCTGGTGCGGATCCGGCGTCGGTATTCGCCGACCTCGTCGGGGCGGGCATGCCGCGGGGTAGGCGGGTCGGGGATCTTGACCGGCTCGGGCAGCGGGACGGGGGGTTCCGCGACCGGGGTGGCATCCCAGGCGGTCTGCGGGGTGATCCTGCCGGGGAGGCCCTGGTGAGGGCGTTGGGTGTTGTAGATGATGTCGAACCGGTCGACCTGTTCCTGGAGTTCCGCAAACGTCGCAGCCAGGGGCTGCTTGTCGAGCCAACGGAACAGGGTCTGGTGGAAGCGTTCGTTCTTGCCCTGCGTGGTGGGTTTCCCGGGCCGGCTGGTGATCGTGGCGATGCCGAAGGAGTTCGCGTAGTTGACCAGCGCGCCCTGCCAGCCGCGTCGGGACGGGTTCAGTGCTGAGCCGTTGTCGGTCAGGAGCCGTTGCGGGACGCCGCGGGCCTCGATCCCTCTCCGGACGACGGTGATCGCGCCGACGCTGGTCTCGCCGGCCGCGACATGGGACGCGACCGCCACGCGGGAGTGATCGTCTTCGAGTTGGAAGATCACGCACTTGCGGCCCCCCGCCAACACGTATTCGGTGGCGTCGAGCTGCCAGCACGCGTTCGGCGCTGGGTAGACGAACCGGCGATACGCCGATCGGGGCTTCTTCTTCGGCTCGAGCCGGGCGACCCCGCGGACACGGAAGATCCTCGCCAGCGACGCGATCGATGGCGCGACAAGGCCCATCGCGAGCATCTTGTCGTGCACGCTGATCGGACCATGATCCAGCCCCGAGGCCTCCAACGAGGCCCGCACTTCCAGCGCCTGCTGCTTGACCTCGTCGGTGATCCTGGTGGGGCTCGATCGCGGGCGTCTCGAGCGTGGTTCCAGCACTGCGGCCTGGCCTTCGTCCAGCGCACGGCGGCGCAGCGCGTAGAACGTCTTGCGCGAGATCGAATGCTCCTCGCAGAACGCGCTCACCGCCCCACGCGGGGCCTCCGCAGGCCACCGAGCGATCGCGAGACGGACACGAGGATCAACAGGCACATTTCTACTCACCCGCCCATCGAAGTGTCACCACCAACACAGGCGGAAGTGTTACCGATGTCCTGATACAGAACTGTCACCGATGTCCTGCGACATAACACGACAACGATGACGCACAGGTCATTTTCGAGGTCCTCAACGGTAGACAGACCCCGCTCTCCGCCATCGACCTAGTCAAGAACCTGCTCTTCCTGCGAGGCGAACTCGCTGAAGAGGACGTCGAGAAGCTGTACGACGCCTACCTGGGCCCACTTCGACGAGCCTTGGTGGAAACAAGCCGTGGGCCGCGGCCATGCACAACGAGGCCGGCGCGACGTCCTGTTATCTGTGTGGCTCACAGGTGTCACAGGCAGCGAGGCGAACGTCGGCCACCTCTACCGTGAAGCCCGCGCATACCTCGCCGACGGACCGTCCACAGAAGAGATCCTGAAGCAGCTCAGCACCTATGCCAGCGCCTACCAGGAGATCTACGAGGCCCTACCTGTGGAGGATGAACGCCTGTTTGCCGCCTACCGGCGGCTTCGGATTCTCGACATCACAACCGCCATCCCCCTGCTGGCCTGGCTACGCACAATCCCCACCGAGCAACTCTCTGTCACCGACCATGTGCGGGCAGTGCGGGCAGTCGAATCATGGGCGCTTCGTCGCACGTACGTCGGCGCTCAGACCCGCGGCTACGGAAGCCACCTGGCCCGGGTACTCCGAGAGGCGAAGAGGGCCGCGGACGCAGGCAACGACATCGCCGACTCTGTCGTCACCGAACTCCAAGGTGGTGCGCTCCACTGGCCATCCGACACCGAGATGCTCGACGCATTCCAGACTCGCCGCTTCTACGACGCGATGACCCAGACACGACTGCGGCTTCTCCTGGGAGCCCTCGACCACCAACTCCGATCCGAGGATCCACACGAGCCAAGCGCCGTCATCAACTACGACGACCTCCAAATCGAGCACATCATGCCCCGGGCTTGGCAGGAGCACTGGCGCCTGCTCGATGCCACTGGGGCTCTCGTGCCGCGTGAGGACAGCAATCCGAGCTGGGTTGCTCTCAGTGCAGAGCGACGCCGTGCGGTCGACGGGATCGGGAACCTGACCCTTGTCACCGGCACGTTCAACCGCGCGGTCTCCAACCTCGGCTGGGCCGACAAACAGCCCGAGTTCAAACAGCAGAAATCGCTTGTCATCAACTACGACGTCGCAGCCAGTGAAGAGTGGCATGAAGGCACGATCGCAGAACGAGCAAGCATGCTCGCCTCTGTGGCATCACGGATATGGCCCGCACCGCCAGCACTGCGGTCGATCTGAAGGGGCTCAGATTGCTCTATTCCTCCTGCTGGGTGAGTCGGCTGTAAGACACGAAGAGAGCTTCGAGTCGCTCTTCTTCTGTCGGGCTACAGAGGCCAAAGATTCCGTCCATGATGAGGTCTAGGCCGTCGTGAGCTGTCTGAAGGTCCTCTGGCAACTGGCCAGATGCATACAGAGCTGCCAGCGAGCGACCATGCGCCACTCGAACCTCGGTTATCCGACTGGCCGCCTCGACTAGGCCTCTGCGCTCCTCAGAGGTCAGCTGGGGCATGGGGAAGGTATGCCACGTGAGGGTAGACGCAAACCGCAGGCGGGACTCGAGGCGTCCCCCGATTGCGCGTTGCCAAGTGATGAACATGGAAGAACTGACGATTGCGAGCTGCAACCCGTCCGGGTCTTCCACGGCGAAGGCGAGGCTGCTGACGATCGTGGATCGGGGGAGTCGGCCGGCGGTGAAGTAGGGACGGTTTTCGCTGACCACGCTGGGGACACAGAGGTAATCGGTCTTCGGCTGGGACCTTTGGGCGAATAGGTGGGGTGTGGTGGCGCGCTCGACGGTGGATGGCGCATCTGAAGTGAGACGGTACTGGCGGACACCCTCAACTCTTTGGGCTAGGAGTGCACTCTTTTCCAAGTCCCTGGGATCAAGGTCGGCGAGCCAGAGCACCCACCGTTCCAGGCCCTTGACCAACTCGCGGGATCCTACGTAGGGGCGAAGATAGCGTGCAGTCACGGGATCCGCTGCGAAGGTGGGGTAGTCCTGGGCCTCGACAGTGAAGCAGTTGCCGTCCTTGGGCATCGCCCCCAGAACTGCCTTGGCAACCACCGGAGAGATTGGATTGGAGGCCTTGGCAATCAGGAGGTCCGGACCATCGATGAGGTATCCGTTGAGCTGGTGCTTGACAGGGTGTTCGACTGGCGCTCCGGTCGAGTAGTCCCAGACTCGTTGCGTGCGCTTGGTATCCCGTGTGTAGCCGACGATCGTGCAATGTACTGCAGCGCTACCGGTGGCTTCACTGGTCCAGCCGAAGGTGCGGTGGGCGAATGCGATTCGCCACCCTTCCTGCTTGATTCGACCGTGTAGGACGGGAACTTGTTCGCCCTGGGTGACGGAATTCGTTGTCACGAAGGCGAAGTCACCCCTTCGTGAGGCTAGGTAGTCCATGGACTTGATATGCCAAGCCGTGACGAAGTCTAGACGGCCCGGGCTCTTGAGTCCCCAGACTGTGAGCATTGCGGCCAGTTGCTGCTTGGTGCGGGTGTCTTGGCCAATGAATGGAGGGTTGCCGGCGACGTAGACGGTTCCCTGGCGTGGCGGACCAACCTCATCCCAGTCGGTGAGGAGCGCGTCGCCGACGGTGATGCGTGCCTCGGTTTGGATGGGTAGACGTTCGGGAGCCTCACCGAAGCGTTCTCTGAGCTTCAGGTCGCACTGCCGATCGACAAGGAACATGGCGGTTTGAGCGATGGTGGCAGGCCATTCGTCGATCTCGATGCCGTAGAAGTGGTCAAGTGTGACGCGAAGGGCGCGGACCATGTCGCCGGGGAGTGTGTGCTGGTCCTCGCCGCGGAGATCTCGAAGTGAATCCATCACGTTGAGTTCGAGGTCGCGGAGTTCGCGGTAGGCCACGATGATGAAGTTGCCGCAGCCGCAGGCTGGGTCCATGAATCGGATGTCGCCGAGTCTCTTCCACAACGCTTCCAGCGCATTGATCTGCTTACGGGTCGTGTCACGACCCAGCGCGGCGGAGTAGTCGGTGCGGAGTTCGTCGAGGAAGAGGGGGTTGAGGGTCTTGAGGATGTTCTCTTCGGAGGTGTAGTGCTCTCCGAGGCTGCGGCGGGTGTCCGCGTCGCGCACTGATTGGAACATCGAGCCGAAGATTGCTGGGCTGATGTTTGACCAATCGAGCACGCATGCGTCCATGAGGGCCTGACGGAAGTCGGTGCCTACTGCTTCGGGGACGGTGAAGGGGTCAGTGAACAGTCCGCCGTTGACGTACTTGAAGCCTGAGAAGACGCTGTGGCTTGGAGGGCTTCCCGGGGTGTCCAGATGGATGAAGAGTTCGTTGAGGCGGGCCGCCAGGTCGCTAGCGTCGGGCCGGGTGTGGTGTCGCAGGTAGTCGCGGAAGGCGTCTGGCTCCCACATCTCAGTGTCATCGCCGAACACCAGGAACAGAATGCGGGCTAGGCAGGTAGCGATCTCATGGTCTCGCTGGGACGGTGAGTAGCTGTTCGGGTAGGCCTTCTCGAGTGCTCCGTAGAGGCGGGCCATGAGCTTGGATGCGTGGCGGGTCTCGCGGTGGGACTCGACATCGAAGGCCGACCGGACCTTAACTAGAACGTCGGTGACGCTGAGGGAGGCCTCGAGGGGGAGTTCGAGGGACCGGATTCGGGCATCGAAGCTCGGGTTGGGTGTGTCGGAGCTGTAGCGGTGACGGGCCAGTCGTGTTTGGACTGAGGTGTCGGTACTGCGTCGCACGGGCCAGCGCCAGATCTGCTTGTCACCCTCGTGGAAGATTATGAGCCGGTCGGTGGTGGTCTTGGCGATTGCTCGATCTACTTCGGCCTCCGCTGCTGTGCCGGGGAGCGCGTTGCAGGCCCAGACGCGCAGGCCTTTGTAGCTGGAGATGTTGTATGCGGTGAGGGATCCTGCGTCGGTGAGGATCTTGATGGGGTGTTGGTCGGGGCGGTGCCAGTTGAGTTCTTCGATGAAGAGGTCTTGGTAGCGGTGCTGGTCGACGAGTGCGAGGAGGTTGTTCACTTGGTTACTCCGAGGGAGCAGACGATGCGCAGCTGGTCGGATTCGGTGTTGCGGATGGTGAGTCGGTCTTCGGTGTGGAGTCGCTTGAGGAGATCGGAGACGTCCTGATCTTCGTAGCGGTTCCGGCGCGCGTTAGTGAGTTGGGCGGTCGCGTGTGTGGTGAGGGGGCGTTCATGGAGCGCTTCGAGTGCCGGACGTGCATCGTCGGGAAGTAGGAGGGACCCGGCGTAGCGTTCCCAGACCCACTTCCGGATGCCGCGCAGTTTTCCGGCTGCGGTCGCCTCGACCGTGAGCGGACCTTTGACGAGGGCTGCTTGGCGGTCGAAGTGGTCGTCGCGGACAGGTGCGGTCGGAGTTTCGGGCTCGGCTCGAAAGACTCTCAATGCCTCGAGTGGGGTGAGGAGGGTTTCTTGGCCAGTGGCATCGTCGTAGTGGGCGAATGCGTCGACGCCAGATTCGGTGCTGACGAAGCACGCAACTCCTGACCTCGTCTCGTGCAGGTAGGTAGTGCGGGTGCTGTGGACCAGGTCGGGCAGGGTGAGCGCTCGCTTGGCCGCTTCGGGGTAGCGATCCTGGGCGGTGGTCCAGGCCAGCCACGCCTCGCTCACTGCGTCGGCTTCGCCGTCGGTGTCTTCGTCCTCGGTCATCACTCCGTTGTAGAAGTCGTCGAGGAGGTGGACTTCCTTCTCGCTGCCGAAGAACTGTTCATCTGAGCCGAAGGCTTGGGCGGAAGCGGAGAGGCGCTGCTTGATGCGGTGCCGGAGGTTGATTTGTTGCTCAACCTTCTCGTGGGAGATGAGGTAGACGTGGACCTTGTCGGATTGCTGTCCGATCCGGTCCACACGACCGGCCCGCTGGATCAGGCGGATGATGGCCCACGGCAGATCGAAGTTGACGATGACGTGGCAGTCTTGAAGGTTCTGTCCCTCAGAGAGGACATCGGTGGCGACCAGAACATCAAGGTGGTCCTCTGGTATGACGACGTCGGCAACGGCTTGACCAGGCAGCCGGTTGGCGACAGGTGCGAAGCGTCGCGCGAGGTCTGCAGGATCCGCCGAGTCGCCGCTGGCCACGGCCACGCGTGCGACACCCGCTGACGTGAGTGCCTCGGCCACGTACTCTGCCGTGTCTCTGTATTCGGTGAACACCAGCACCTTCTGGCCTGCGTGTGTGGTGCGCAGCAGATCAATCAGAGCGTTAACCTTCGAGTCCCGACTGGGATCCCATGGTCCATAGGAGTCCAGGAGCTCCGTGATGACCGCATTATCGAACGCCAGATCCTTGCGAAGTGACGGCTTCAGCGCGATGCTGTTAACCCACTTCACGCTAGGCGATGCCGAGGCAACCATCTGCACGTAGCGGTTCTGGAGGGTGCCTCCCACTGGAGAGTCACCAGCGTCCTCGTCCTCATCGGTAACCGAAGACGGATCGGCGTAGCCACCGACAGGCAGTGCCAGTTGGTTATCGATGGCGTGGATGAACAGCTCGTTGCGAGCCCGCTGACGTTGCAGCGAGATCATGAAGGAATGCCCTGACGAGGACAATCTCTTGAACAGGCCAGTGCGCACGAATCCACTCACGTTGCCCCGACCGGAACGAATGTCGGCAAGGATGCGACGGTCCTCCGCTGTCTTGCTGGCGAGCGGGTTCTCGTAGTCCGCGAGCCGGTAGCGGGGCAGGATCAGATGCGCGATCGCGTCCAGGGTGTGGTCGTCTTCCATCAGGGCAGCAGGGTCATCGTGTGAGAAGTCATGCGTCAGTGGGTGGGCTTCTCGCGTGGGGAAGTAGAACTCAGTCCCGTCGGAGAACGTGAGGTACTCGCGAGTGCGCGTCGTACCGTCCGGCAGAGTCTCAGTCCGCTTCTGGGCTGAGCGCTTGATGAAGCTTCGGGTTCTGCGGACGAGATGGTCCGACATGAGGCGTCGCCAATCATCGGCGGATTCCGATCGACGGAACGCCGCCAAGGTGTTGATCTTCCCGTCGACCTTGTCCGACAACGCGGGATCTGCTGCCAAGGCTGCAGAGGGAACGATGCCTAGGTCGGTGTCGTCGTCGAGGTAGAGCGAGAGCTGGTTGGCGACGTCCGTGAATGCCAAGTTGTAGGGGGTAGCGGTGAGTAGGAGCACTTTGGAGTCGTTACGCCGGATGTACTCACTGATCGCGGTGTGCGCCTTGGTCGTGTGGTTGCGGAGGTTGTGGGATTCGTCGCAGATGACGAACCTGAACAGCTTGAGGTCGGGAAGGATCTTGTCCGCCATCGAGTAGGGAACGACCCGCGCCCCCTGAAGCCCGTAGGCCTCAAGGTGCTTCTCCCACATGGCCTCGAGGTTCTTGGGACACAACACCAAGGTGGTGTAGTCCTCCGCCGCCTGCAGCATCAGCGCGGTCGCGATCGCGGTCAGGGTCTTGCCGAGGCCGACCACGTCGCCGAGCATCGTTCCGCCGCGGTTGACGATACGTCGAGCGAGTGTGCGGACGGCTGTGGCTTGGTAGTCGAGCAACAGATCCTGCATCGATCTGGGCAGGACGTAGCCCATGCCGTCGCGGGCGTCCTGGGAGAGGGCGTGGCAGACCTTGAGGTAGACCTCGAACGGGGTGGCTTGGGTTTCGCTACCCCACGAGTCCTCGATCAGGTCGATGATCTCTTTGGTGATGGAGAGTGACGTCTTGTCGTTCCAGAGGTTTTCGAACCACAGGAGGAGTTTCTTGTTCGGATCCTGATCGGCAACATCGACGTTGAGTTCCAGATTGGACATCAACCCGGCGCCCGTGAAGTTCGATGAGCCCAAATAGGCCCAGCGGGGCGTGGGATGCTGACCTCCGCGCAACAGATAGGTCTTGCCGTGCAGCGGGCGCCGTGTGTACACCTTGATGGCAACGCGGCCGGAGGCGAGCTGGCTCTTCAGCAGCTGCAAGGTCTCCTGGCCCTTAACGGTCGGGAGGCCGCGCATCAGCTGCGTGCGCAGGTGCATTACTAGCCGGGCCTTCCGTTCGCTGGCTCGGCCGGCGTCATGGATCCCAGCACCAGGCGCAGGGTCACTCAGCTCATCCTGCAGGGATTCCAACATCATCTGGCTATCTGAGGGGCTGACCATGCCCACCAAGATGCGGGCGATCGGCCCCTCGCCTTCGGCGTAAGGCTTCAGATCGATGTCGGGGCCCAGTCGGTTCCAGCCACGCAGATCCAGATACCCCGTAGCCACATCTATCCCTGCGTAGCGTTCGAGAGTCTGCCTCAGCTCGATCCCTAGGCGTGTCTCGTCGGTGAGGTTGTCAAAAATCGTTGGCATCTGCCCTCCGCCGCTCAGCCTAGCCAACGACGAGTAGCACTCGCCTCACGCATCAACAAGGCCACCACAAGTCGCTTCACCACGACCGGTGACAGTACGGATCTGCGTGGACTCCCCAGCCTTGGACCTCCGGGTCGTTCAGAATCTCTCCACACCTCCCACAGAAGACCGCGTCGCGAGGGGGGATCGCTGGTCTCTTCGTAGCAGTGATCAGGTTCGTAGCAGTGATCGGGCGCCTGTATGCAGCAGCCTGGCCAATGAGACGGGTCTCTGCAAGGCGCAGTTCTCTCTCGTGTGCGCGGTCGCAGAGCAACTCCCACTGCTTCACCGACTCTTCGCTGCCGAGCGGCGACGGCGACTGGATGTCTCCCCATCGGAGGAGGCACTCATCGAGGCGGATCAGCTGAACCCAGCCATCGGCGTCTGCTGCGGAGGGAAGGGCCCAGTGCTGGCCTCTCTCACCGTGGAAACATGTTCTACGGGGACAGGGCCGCCAAGCCAAGTCCGCCCAAACAACGCCGACCTCCTCGGTGATCGGATTGATCCACAGGAGCCGCGACCCCGCTTTCAGCATCGCCCGGTGCAGCGAGGTCAGTTCGACCTTGCCGTGCGCATCGGTACTGAGAGTCGTGTGTCCCAGGAGCCACAGATCAGCCACATCCATGTTGGCGTACGACTCGTGGCGCTCGCGCCACTGAGCGATCGACATCTCCGAGTACTGGATCTCGATGGCCATCCGCTTGCCTGAGGTGACCGAGGTGACCAGGACGTCAGCCACTCGATCGCGGGCTCCCACCAGCTCTTCCAACTGGACCAGGAGCCCGGAATGACGCCTGGTGATCCAGGAGGCGACCGCGAGTTTGGCCTGCTGATGGTTGAGTGACTCGGGCGAGTGGTTGCCATGTCCCTTGGCGAAATGCCGGAAACCATCCCGGCGCCCACTGTTGCTGCGCGAAACGGTGGTGAGTCGTCGGTCGCTGCAGTCCGGCATCATGCACTCGAGGTTCGCGCGTGTGAACTCACGTTGCGCCTCAGCCTGGCCCTGTTCGAGCAGGAAGATGTCCGCGCGCCTGTCCTTGTATCGCGCGTACACGATCCGTTGATCGCGCGACAGGAACGCTTCGTACTCCGAGGTTCCCGGTTGCAGCATCCCCACGTTCGTCATGGTCTCGCGGCGCACTGACACTTCCTGTGTCAAAGACGGAAGTCCGCTTCTCTGTCCGACCGCCGCCAGGTACCCCCCCTCCTGAAGTTCCACACACCTCTTGCACCATCGGTCTGTCTGAGCTTTATTCGATCAGATGTCACAACTGGCGGACACTAGCTAGCGAGGACGTCCCCCCATCGACAGCAGGGACATCACCGCTCTTCACACCCCGCGCATCCGACCCAGACCGATGCGGGGACACCGACAGCGTCTCCGGACAAAGGAGTGCGACGCGACACCCACTGGGATACTTCTGCTGTGCCCGACTCACGAGTTCAGATGGTTGATCGCCCTAGCTTTGCTTCAAGGGTGGCGGAGGGCGTGGCCGTCACAATCGTCGTCGGGTTCATCCTCTGGGTCTACGGCGCGGTCACGTCAGCATGGAATTGGGAACGCTGGATGGCCTACTTCGGTCTGGGCACCTGGTGGCACTGGCCGCTACTCGTTGCCGGGTACGGGAACCTCTTCGGGCTGGGCTTTCACGGACTCGGTGAGACTCTCAACCCAAGTGACGCCGATGACTCGTTGGGCTACCGATTCTTCATGGGACTGATGACGTTGCTCGGGTTCCTGGTAGTGCTCTACACCCTGGTGGCACCTGGGTTTGGATGGCCCACGCCCTGGTGGGGAGGACTCGGTACTAGCTGATCCTCCTACAACAGCACCAAGGAACAGTCTGACTCCGGCACATGCAGGTGAGTGGCTCACGCTGTAGCCCCATCGGCTCCGGGTTGATGGTGGGTGTGACGGCTTCTCTGCACAAGCTGACTGCCGGGTCGGGGTATGACTACCTGACCCGGCAGGTTGCTGCGCAGGATTCGACGGAAAAGGGTCACGCGTCGCTGACGAGCTACTACACGGAGAAGGGTGAGGTGCCGGGTCGGTGGGTCGGCACGGGCCTGGAAGCCTTGGAGATGGAGCCGGGTAGTGCGGTGTCGGAGGCGCAGATGCGCGCCTTGTTCGGGGCCGGGTTCCATCCGGATATGGAGGCCCGGCTGGCTGCTCTCCCGGCCGACGCGACGCAGGCGCAGGTCCGGAAGGCGGGCCGCCTGGGGTCGCCGTTCCAGGTGCGCACGGCGGCCACGGTGTTCCAGCAGGAGGTCGCGATCCGGTGCAGTCAGTGGGCCGCAGCGAACGGGCTGGGCAGTGATGGGACGGTGCCGGTGGATGTGCGGGCCGGTATCCGCAACGAACTCGCCACTGCTGGCTTCCAGCAGAGGATGGGGAGGGCGCCGAGCGGGGTGGAGTTGTCGTCGGAGGTGGCGACGTTGACGAGGAACCCGACGATTGCGTGCGCCGGCTATGACGTGACGTTCACCCCGGTGAAGTCCGTCTCGGCGTTGTGGGCGGTGGCGCCGCAGCAGGTGGCGACGCAGATTGAGGAGGCTCACAACGCGGCGGTCGCGGACGCGCTGCGGTATCTGGAGGAGCGGGTCCTGTTCTCCCGGCGGGGGCATGGGGGGGTGCGGCAGGTAGAGGTCACCGGCCTGGTCGCGGCCGCGTTCACGCATCGTGATTCGCGGGCGGGGGATCCGAACCTTCACACCCATGTCGCGATCGCGAACAAGGTCCAGACCTTGGATGGGGCGTGGTTGGCGGTCGACGGCCGACCGTTGCATGCGGGGATGGTGAGCATCTCGGAGGTGTACAACACGGCTCTGGAGGCCCACCTGGTGGCCCGACTAGGGCTACGTTTCGCGGTCGACACTGCGCGTGATCCGGGCAAGCGGGCGGTGCGGGAGATCGTCGGTGTCCCGGCCCGGTTGCGGGAGGCGTGGTCGAGCCGGCGGGCGGCGATCGAGGCCCGCCAGGCGGAGCTGGCAGTCGATTTCCAGCACGCTCATGGTCGGCCGCCGACGCCGGCCGAGGCGATCGCGTTGGCGCAGCAGGCCACGCTGGAGACCCGGCAGGCCAAGCATGAACCCCGCAGCCTCGACGAGCAGCGCACCACCTGGGCGGCCCAAGCAGCTGCCGTGCTCGGCGGCGACGGGGTGGCCCGGATGCTCACCGACGTGACCGCCGCCGGCGGCCAGTCGGGGCCCGCGGCAACGACGGAATGGGTCGACTCTGTGGCCGAGGAGATGGTGGCCCGGATGGGTGTGTCGCGGGCGTCGTGGACGGTGTGGCACCTGCAGGCCGAAGCCTCGCGCCGTGCCCGGGAACGCGCCACGAGCCCGCGTCAGGCGGAGGAGTTGACCGCCGCGCTGCTCGCGGCGGCGACCGCCAGGTGTCTGCCGGTGGCCGGCTGGACCGATCCGGTCAGTGATCCGCAACTCCTGCGCCGCAGTGATGGGCAGTCGGTGTACAGCACCGTCGGGGGCCGCCGGTTCACCTCGACCGCTGTCGTGGAGGCCGAGCAGGTCATCACCGCGGCCGCCGGGTTGACGGATGGGCGGCGGGTCGGGGAGGTCGACGTCACGGTGGCGCTGCTGGCCTCCACCGCCGGCGGGGTGGCGTTGAATGCGGGGCAGATCCAGCTGGTGCGGCGGATGGCGACCAGTGGTCGGCGGGTGCAGGTGGGGTTGGCGGCGGCCGGGTCGGGGAAGACCACAGCGTTGGCGGTGTTGGCCGGCGCGTGGCGGGAAAGCGGCGGCACCGTGCTGGGTCTGGCTCCTTCCGCGGTCGCGGCGGGGGTGCTGGGGGAGCAGGTCGGAGCCTCGGCGACGCTGGCGAAGATCGCCCACGACCTCCACCACAACCCTCGCGCCGTGGAGGCTCTGATCGGTGCGGAGACGTTGTTGATCGTCGACGAGGCCGGGATGGCCGATACCCCCACGCTGGCGACGGTGGTCGGGTTCGCGGTGGGGCGGGGGGCGTCGGTGCGGCTGATCGGTGATGATCAGCAGCTCGCCGCGGTCGGCGCCGGCGGCGTGCTGCGCGACATCACCGAGACCCACGGCGCGGTACAGCTGACCGAGGTGATGCGCTTCGCCGACCCCGCAGAAGCAGCAGCCTCCCTGGCGCTGAGGGAGGGCCGGCTCGAGGCGCTGGGCTTCTACCTCGACCAGGGACGAATCCATGCCGGCTCCGAGGAGACCGTGCTGCGTGACGCCCTCACAGGCTGGCTCCACGACCGTGGAGCAGGGCTCGACAGCGTGATGCTGGCCGGCACCCGAGAAAGCGTCGCCCAACTCAACCGGTGGGCCCGCGACCACCGCCTCACCAACACCCCCGACGACACGCCGCCGGTGGTGGTGGGGTTGTCGGACGGGAACGTGGCCTCGGTCGGGGATGTCATCGTGACCCGGATGAACGACCGCCGTATCCCGATCAGCGCAACGGATTGGGTGAAGAACGGCGACCGGTGGACCGTCACCGGCGTCGACGCCACCGGCACACTCCGAGCCGTCCACCGCAGCACCGGGCTACGGGTCGCCCTCCCGCCGGCGTATGTGGCCGAGCATGTGGAGTTGGGGTACGCGGTGACGGTGCACTGCGCTCAGGGGGTCACGGTCGACACCACCCACACGGTGCTGACCGGGACGGAGGCCAGGCAGCAGTTGTATGTGGCGATGAGCCGCGGCCGCGAATCGAACCAGGCCTATGTGCAGGTCGTCGACGGGGGAGAGGAGAATGCCCCGATCCATCCCGCGACGCTGCGGCCGGTCACCGCCGGCGACGTCCTGGAGCAGGTCCTGGCCAGGGACGGATCCTCACGCTCGGTGACCACCGAAGCCCGCCACGCGACCGATCCGTACACGCGGCTGGGGTTCGCGGCCGCCCGCTACACCGACGCCGTGACCGTGGCCATCGAGCAGCTGCACGCCGACGCCGCCACAGAGCTGGATGAGCAGGCCGACCAGGTGGTGGAGCAGCTGACGTCCTGCCCCGCCTGGCCGACGCTGCGGTCCCACCTCCTGCACGCGGCCGCCGACCGAGCCGCTACGCCGCTGGAGGTGTTGCGGGCGGCGGTCGATGCCCGTGAGCTCGGGACCGCTGCGGATCCGGCGGCGGTGCTGACCTGGCGACTCCCCGACCCCGCGCGAGTGGGGCCGTTGCCGTGGCTCCCCGCCATCCCCGCCACCCTCGCCACGCATCCGCAGTGGGGACCGTACCTGGCCGCCCGCCAGCACCTGGTGGAGACCTTCGCCGGCGAGGTCCGTGACGCTGCGGCCGGGGTGTCGCGGCCGGTGTGGGCACTGCCCGGGCAGACGCTGACGGCATCGAGTGTGGGGGAGGTGGAGGTGTGGCGGGCGGCGTGGCAGGTCGACCGCGCAGACCGGCGCCCCACCGGACCAGTGCAGCTCGGTGCCGCTGCCCACCGCTGGCAACAGCGTCTCCTGGACCGGTTGCGGCCTGCGCATCCGGTGGGGATCTGGACCGATCTGCTGCGCGACGTCCGCGCCGATCTGCCCCGCGACCCCTACGCCACCGTCCTGGCGCACCGCCTCGCCGCCCTCCATCAGGCCGGTGTGCCGGTCACCGAGCACCTCGCCGCAGCGGTCGCCGACGGCCCGCTGCCGGCAGAACAACCCGCGGCCGCGTTGTGGTGGCGACTGGCCCGCCACCTCACCGCCGCCGACGGCCCCACCCTCCCCACCTGGGAATCAGACCTGGCCGACAGGCTCGGATATGAAGCGGCCGCGGAGCTGGAGGCCAGCCCCTGGTGGCCCCACCTGGCCGCAGCACTCACCCACGCCACCGACCACGGACACCACCTCGACAATCTGATCACCCCCGTGACAGACGTGTCGGGGTTCGATGACGCGTGTCAGGCGATGCTGTGGCGCACACACCACCTCACGACCGCGCCCCCGGACGAGCAGGTGGAGCCGCCGCATCCCGATGAGCTGCCGCCTGAGGGGATCGAGGACATCGACTGGTCCACCCGCACCGCCGACCTCGCCGCCGCCGCGAGCTTGCGGGAGCGCACCGATCCGGACTTCACCGAGGTCGAGCTGCGGCAGGGGTTCGCGGCCGCCGACCGCTGGGCCGAGACCCCCCACACCCCGCAACGCCTCGCCCAGGTCACCGAAGCGGCGGCCGCGTTCTTCGAAACCCAACTGCCCAGCTCCTGGAGCCACAGATACTTCTCGCAGCGGTTCGGGCAGGATCTCGCCCGCGACCCCCGGTTCCGGATCGGGCACGCCCCCGCGGGCTGGACCTCCCTGGTCAGTGCACTGCGGAAGCAAGGATTCGACACCGCCGAGCTGCTCGCCGCCGGGGTGGCCACCACCACTCGGCAGGGCACCGTGATCGACCGATTCCGCGACCGCGCCATCCTCCCCATCCACCACGAAGGCGTCATCTTCGGGTTCGTCGGCCGCCGGCACCCCGACAACGGCGACGACCACGGCCCGAAATATTTGAACAGCCCCGCCGGCGCGCTGTTTGCGAAACGAGACGTGCTCTACGGCCACCACCACCTCCATGGCACCGCCACGCCGGTGATCGTGGAGGGCCCGATGGACGCGATCGCGGTCACCCTCGCCGGCCACGGGGCCTTCGTCGGCGTCGCACCGCTGGGGACCGCGCTGACGCCGGAGCAGACGCTCCTGCTGCGCGGCGGGCCGGTACCGCTGATCGCCACCGACGCCGACAACGCCGGCCACGTCGCCGCCGAGAACACGTTCTGGCTCCTCGCCGGGCACCGCTTCGACCCGCGCCGCCTGCTCCTGCCAGCCGGCGGTGACCCGGCGCAGCTACTCGAACAGCACGGCCGCGACGCCCTCCACGATGCTCTGGCCACGGCCACCACACTTCAGGGAGACCTGATGATCCGTGACCGGATCACGTTCCTCACCCCCACTGACGCTGGCCGGCAGGTCGCAGAGATCATCGCCGCCCGCCCCCCAGCCACCTGGCAACAACACCAGGCCCAGGTGCCGGAGGAGCAGACCCGACACCTGGTGACGCAGGTCAACGCCTGGACCACCACCCCGGCCGCGGCCGCCGACCACGCACGCGAACAGACCCGTGCGATGCGCCGCCGCCTCGACCAACCCACCGAGGAACGCTGGCAGCGCTGGGCCGAGAACACGGGTCTGGCTGGGGTGGGGGAGTGGCCGCAGCTCGCCGCCCGGCTCGACGAACTCCACCACGCCGGTGCCGACACCACACTGCTGGCGAGACGCCTGGCGAAGGTACCGGCCGCTGTCGCGGCCGCGACCCTGACGCGCCACGAGCCGGAGGCGGCGGTGGAGATCGACTGGCGGCCGTGGGCCCAGGCCGTGAACCCGGCCCTGCTTCGTGAAGGGTGGGGGAGTGTGCAGGCCGATCTGACCCGGTTGCAGGCCGCCGGCACCGACCTCAACGCCCTGACTCGGAGGCTGGCGGGTCGCGACCCGGAGAAAGTGGTAGCAGGGCTGCGTAACGTGCTGCGCAACCTCGCCAGCCAGAGGCCGACCGACTCGAAGGTGTCGGAGGGGCCCGAGATGATGGCGCTACAAGGATTGTGGAGAGGGGTGGGTCGCGATGATGGTTCACGCGGTGTGTGACCTGAGTTGGGGTTCTTCGAAGGCATGGCGTCTAGAAGTCGATCCCGCTATGACCAGCCCTCGCTTGAGGAGTTGTGGCTCAGCGCAGATGAGGAGTCCGTTGATGAATCAGTACGGCCGGTTCGCGGAGCAGTCGTGGCAGATGCTGGCCCCGGCCAGGTACGCGGCGTTGGAGGATCCCAACCATTTCTTCTCGACGTTGGGGCAGGAGGCCCAGACGCGGGTGGTGTGGCTGGCCGAGCAGATGCAGGGCCCCGACCCGCAGGGCGAAACCTATTGGGAGAAGGTGGGGCGGCTCAACGCGATCCGGATGCAGGCCGAGGAGATCGTCCGGGCCGAGATGCTGACCCCGGAACCGGAGACCACAGAGGAGGAGGACGACGAGAACGCGGGCTTCGACCCGCAGACGTCCTCGATCCTGCAGCTGCTGATGGAGGCACACCACGCGATCCACGACAAGACGGGCCTGATCGAGGACCAGTAACCCCCACCCCACCCGCGTCAGCAGGTGCGGCCGCGGACGACGCTGGGCCGGCAGCAGGGCCGGTGGCGGTCTCGGTGGTGGGGTTTCGGGTTGGGGGGCAGGACAGTTTGGCGCCGTCGGGGGCGGTGGCCCGGTTCGATGCCAACGTGGCCGCGATCCGCGTTCTTCACCGGGTGCAGGCCGAGGGCCGCCCTGCGACGGTGGGGGAGCAGGAGGTGTTGGCCCGGTGGGGGTCGTGGGGGGCGCAGGGCTTGTCGCAGATCTTCGACGAGTCCCGACCGGATCATGCGGAGCGGCGCCGCGTGTTGCGGGAGCTGCTGGACCCGGCCGCCTACGATGCGGCGCGCCGCACCACGATCAACGCCCACTACACGCATGTGGAGTATGCCCGCGCGATCTGGGACACGCTGACGGAACTCGGCGCCCCCACCGGGGGGCGGGTGTTGGAGCCGGGCTGCGGGGCGGGGGTGTTCATCGGGACCGCCCCGGAGGCGGTGTCCATGATGGGCGTCGAGCTCGACCCGACCACCGCCGCCATCGCCGCCCTGCTGTATCCAGCGGCGCTGATCCGTGCCGAATCGTTTGCCGAGACCCGCCTACCGGGCGGGTACTTCGACGCCGTGGTCGGCAACGTGCCCTTCGCTGATGTCCGGCTCCATGACCCGCTGCACAACCCGCACCACTACGTGATGCACAACCACTTCCTGTCCAAATCGGTGCAGCTGACCCGCCCCGGCGGGCTGGTCGCGGTGCTGACCAGCCACTACACCCTCGACTCGCGTGACCCGGCCCATCGCCGCGACCTGCACCACCTCGCCGACCTGGTCGGCGTCATCCGGCTCCCCACCGGCGCCCACACCGCGGCCGCCGGCACCGAGGCCGTCACCGACCTCCTGATCCTCCGCCGCCGCGTCGAAGGGGAGGCTCCGGGGGAGGATGACTGGATCTTCACCGACCCGGTCACCCTCCCCGGACCCCACGGCACCGAGGAAACCCTCCACATCAACCGTCGCCTGACCGCCAACCCGTCGCTGGTGCTCGGCCAGCCGAAGTGCCGGGTCGGGATGCACGGCGTCGCCGGCCTCCACATCACCCCCACCCCCGGCATCGACACCAGCGAGGCCCTCCGGGCGGCCCTGGCGGGGATCACCCAGCAGGCCCGGGAGAGGGGCTGGACGTTCACCCCCTCCACCGGCGACTCGCCTGTGCTGGTGGGGGTGGGGGTGGCTGAGCGGGATGGGCATCTGACCGCGCACCCTGATGGCCGGTTCACCGTGGTCTCCGAGGGCGTGAACGTGGCGGTGGAGGTCCCGGCCAGGCAACACGTGGAGGTGCGGGCCCTGCTCGAGCTGCGGGACCAGGCCCGGACCGTGATCGCGGCGGAGACCACCGCCGCCGATGGTGATCCCGGGTTGGAGGAGGACCGGCGACGGCTGCTGCGCTCATGGGAACGCTACGTCGAGACGTTCGGGCCGATCAACCGGTTCACGTTGACGCAGCCGAAAGACCCGACCCGCAGACCGGCGCGGTTGATACCGGCGGCGGTGCGGCTGGTGACCCGCCTCGACCCCTACGGTCCGCTGGTCGCGGCCCTGGAACGCTTCGACGATGACACCGGCCTGGCTCTGCCCGCCGGGTTGCTGACCGCCCGGCAGATCGTGCCCCGGGAACCCGTCACCTCGGCCGAGACACCCTCGGATGCGGTCAGTGTCAGCCTGGACACCCTCGGCCGCGTCGACCTGCCCACCATCGCCGCCCTGCTGGGCTGCGACCAGACCCAGGCACGACACCGGATTGATGATCTGGTGTTCGACACCCCCACCCCCGAAGGCGACAGCAGCGGGGTGGTGCTGCGGGCCGAGTACCTCTCCGGCAACGTCCGCGACAAACTCGACCTCGCCCGCCAGGCGGCCACCGTCGATCCCCGCTGGCAGCACAACGTGACCGCGCTACGGGCCGTGCTGCCCCCCGACCTGGGCCCAGGAGACATCACCGCCGCGCTGGGGGCGGTGTGGATCCCGGCCGAGGATCACACCTTGTTCATGCGAGAAGTCCTGCAGGATCGGCAGGCAAAGGTGACTCATATTCATGGCTCCGAGTGGGTGGTCGAGGGCAACAAGTGGTCGATGTCGGCCACCCACGATTGGGGGACCCGCCGGCTCACCGCCCCCGAACTGATCCAACGCCTGCTGACCCAGACGCAGATCCTGGTCAAGGACACCCACACCGACCGTGACGGCCGCAAGATCGACACGTTGAACGCCACCGAGACCGAGGCCGCGCAGGAGAAAGCCCGCCTGCTCGCGCAGCGGTTCGCCGGGTGGGTGTGGGAGGACCCCGAGCGTGGCGCGCGGCTGCAGGCCGAGTACAACCGCCGGTTCAACTCCATCGTGCTGCGCGACTACAGCGCCGAAGGCCAACAGCTCACGTTCCCCGGTTTGGTGAACTCGTTCACCCCGCGGCCGCATCAAAGGGCGGCGGTCGCGCGGATGCTCAACGAGCCATCCGTGGGCCTGTTCCACGTCGTCGGAGCCGGGAAGACCGCGGAGATGATCATCGGCGCCACCGAACTGAAACGCCTCCAGATGATCCGCAAACCCGCGATCGTGGTGCCCAACAACCTGCTGGCGCAGTTCACCCGCGACTGGATGCAGCTCTACCCCCACGCCACCGTCCTGGCCGCCGGCGCCGATGACGTCACCGCCGACAAACGCCGCGCGTTCGTCGCCCGCGTCGCCGCCAACGACTGGGACGCGGTCATCCTCACCCGCACCGCCTTCCAAGCCATCTCCCTGGACCCGCGCCGCGAACTGGACTACCTCACCGACCAGACCCGCGACATCCGTGCCGCCCTGACCCGGCTCGCTGACGCCGGCGGCCGCGCCGAATCCCGCGTCAAAGCCATCGAGAAGCAGATCCTGCGCGCCGAAGAGAAACTCAAAGCCAAACTCGACCAGCCCCGCGACCCCGGGATCAGCTTCGAAGAAACCGGCATCGACTACCTGGTCATCGACGAACTCCACGACTACAAGAACCTGCGCGTCGCCTCGAACATCCCCGGCGCCTCCATCGACGGCTCACAACGGTCCCAGGACCTCGACGCGAAACTGTGGTTCCTGCGGGCACGCTACGGGCATCGCGTGATCACCGGCGCCACCGCCACCCCGATCGCGAACTCCGTCACCGAGATGTACGTCATGCAGCACTACCTCGCCCCCCACCTCCTCACCCAGGCCGGGATCAACGACTTCGACTCCTGGGCCGCGACCTTCGGGGAAGTGGTCACCGGCTTCGAAACCAACATCACCGGCGACAAGTTCCAACTCCGCGCCAGATTCGCCCGCTTCACCAACGTTCCCGAACTCCTCACCATGTTCCACTCCTTCGGCGACGTGAAAACCGCCGCCGACCTCAACCTGCCCGTCCCCACCATCACCCCCCGCCACGACGGCACCCCCCTCCCGCAACTCCTCACCGTCACGAAATCCGCCGCGTTGGCCGGCTACATCGACGAGCTGGCCGACCGCGTCGACCTGATCGCCGGCCGACAGGTCGACCCCCGCGACGACAACATGCTCAAAATCGGCAACGACGGCCGTCTCGCCGCCCTCGACATGCGCCTGGTCACCGACCCCGACCAGCACCCCCTCCTCCACGAACCCGGCAAAGTCGACATCGCCGCCGCCGAACTCACCCGCATCTGGCACACCACCAAAGACCAGGTGTATCTGGATCCGGCCACCGGCCAGCCGTCGCCGATCCTGGGCGGGTTGCAGATCGTGTTTTGTGACCTGTCGACCCCCAGCGACCAGTGGAACATCTACCACGAGCTCCGCGACCAGCTCCACGCCAACGGGCTCCCACCCGGATCGGTGCGGTTCATCCACGACGCGACCACCGACCAGGCCAAAGCCCGCCTGTTCGCCGACGCCCGTGCCGGGAAGATCGCCGTGCTGATCGGCTCCACCGCGAAAATGGGCACCGGCACCAACGTCCAAGACCGCGCCCTCCACGTCATGCACCTCGACGCCCCCTGGCGACCCGCCGACGTCACCCAACGCGAAGGCCGCGCCATCCGCCAAGGCAACCAGAACACCACCGTCCAAATCAGCCAGGTCATCACCGAAGGCTCCTTCGACACCTACATGTGGCAAACCCTCGAACGGAAAGGCCGGTTCATCGACCAAATCATGCGCGGCACCCTGGGCGGCGCCCGCGACATCGAAGACGTCTCCGAAGCCACCCTCAGCTTCGCCGAATTCAAAGCCATCGCCTCCGGTAACCCCCTCCTCCTCCACCACGCCCAAGCCCAACACGACCTGGCCCGCCTCACCCGCCTCGCCGAAGCCCACAAGCACACCCAGATCGCGCTCAGACACACCATCAGCAGCAGCCACCACACCATCGAGCACCTCACCAGCCGGCTCCCCGAACTCCACGCCGCCGCCGCACTCAGCGTGCCGACAGCCGGTGACGCGTTCCACATCACCATCCACGGTCAGCGCTACACCAAACGCGGCGACGCCGCCGACGAGCTGCACGCCATGTTCGCCCAGCTGAACCTCCGCCCCGACCAGCACCTCGACCTCGGCCCTGTCGCCGAGCTCGGCGGCCACCTGATCCAGATGACCGCACTCGGCAACGGCAACATCGCCTTCACCCTCACCGCCGCCGGCGACACCCCCGCCGTCACGATCCCGCACGCGGACCTCGGCAACCCGCAGAAAGGCACCCTCACCAAACTCGAGAACCTGATCAGCCGAGCCCTCCCCGCCCTCATCGCCGGCCACGAAGAATCCCTAGCCGAACACCACACCCGCCACGCGCACGCCACCGCCCTCCACGGGCAACCCTTCCCCCACCAAGACGACCTCGACACCGCCCGACAGCGCTACACCACCATCAACGAACAACTCACCCACCAAACCCCCCTCACCAGCCCCAACACCCCCAACGACGCCGCCGACCAGGAACGGTTCGACACCTGGGCACACGCCACCAACCCCGCCCTCCTCACCGACCCCGACCGCGACACCACCCGCATCCACCTGAACAGACTCGCCCACCTCGGCGCCGACCTCGACCACCTCTCCACACGCCTCAAAGGCCTCCGCCCCGAGGCCATCCACCGCGCCCTCGAAACCAACCTCCGACAACGAACCACACCCCCCACAGGCAGCAGCACCCCGAGCAACAGCAGTTCCCAGCATCCGATGGGTCACACCCGGTCGACGGCGCCCCGGCACACGCCACCCAGATAGAGTCCAAGCGGGACCTCGGCCTTCGGGGAGATCCCGGGTCACTCGACCCAGGAGGGGTCAGGTGCGGCGTTTGGGCGCCGGGCCCAGCGCCTCGGCGCGGATGGCCCGCTCCTGGTAGACGTGCAGCTCCTCGCGTGCCTGGGTGATCTCGGCCTGTCGTTGGTGGAGTTGGGCGTCGAAGGCCGCCTGCAGGTCCGCCACCCGCTGGTCAGCATGGACACGTTCGCGTTGCGTCTCTGCGCGGGCCGCGTCACGCTCGGCCGTGAGGACCGCGGCAGCACCCTGGAGCTCCCCGACCTTCACGCGTAGGGCTTCGGTGTCGGCAACGGCCGCCTCGGCGCGGGACTGGGCTGCGGCAAGAGCGTGCTGCGTCTCCTCGCCGCGGGCCTGGGCCTCGTCGCGCTGCGTGATCGCGTCGGCGAGCTCGGATCGGGCCACGGCCAAGTCGTCGCGCAGCTGCGTCTGCACCTCATCGGCGTGGGCCTGCGCCTCGGCCATGACCTGCTGCACGGCGGCGAGCTCCGCGGCGAGCGATTCCCGTGCCTGCGTCGAGTCGTGCAGGTCTTGGCGGGCCTGGGCGAGGGCCGCTGTCAGTTCCTCGACGGCCGCGGTGGCCTCCGTGGCGGCGGCGTCCGCCTCAGCCTTCTCGGCCTCCGCGCGACGCTGACCCTGCTCGGCCCGGGTCGCGCGCGCGTTGGCTGTGGCCACCTGCTCGGCCGCCTCACTCGACACCGCCTCGAGTTGCGCCTCTACCGCTTCCGGGTCACCGACGGTGCGCAGCTCCTCCACCAGAACAGTGAGCTGCTGACCGAGATGCTCGATCATCCCGGTGACCTGACCGGTGATCATGCTCGCCCGCTGCCGCGCCGCGTCCACCGGAAACGCCTCCACCGGGCGAGGCCCCTCGGCCAGCTTCTGCCGAGCCCGCCACGCAGCCGCCCGAGTGTGCTGCGGATCATCGCAGTACTCCGACGGACGCCCCACACCCTCCGAAGACGACACCGCCGGCCGCTCACACCCCGGGAACCGACACATCCGCTGCACAGCCTCAATCGTCATAACGTCACCATACCATGACGATACGTAACGCAACGGACGTAACGAAACGAAATCTGCTCTGCCCGGACCGCTCCGGCGTTGCGGACCGCCGGCACCCTCGACGCGCACGCTTTGCTTTAGCGTCTAAAGTGTGTGGTGTGAGTGTTGTTGCGTTGTTCGGTGCCACCGGTGGCACGGGTCGTCGGGTGTTGACCAGGCTGGTGGCTGCCGGTCACCAGGTGCGGGTGTTGGTGCGGGACCCTGCCAAACTGCCCCCGGTCGACGGGGTTGTGGTGGTGGTCGGTGACGTCCTCGACTCGGCCGCGGTGGGGGAGACGGTCGCCGGGTCGCAGGCCGTGATCAGTGTGTTCGGGCAGGTGAAGGGTTCCCCGCCCACGTTGCAGACCGACGGGACCAGGCTGATCGTCGAGGCGATGCACCGTCACGGGGTGTCGCGGTTGATCACCTTGTCCGGCGGTGGGCTCCGCGCTGAGCAGGACCGCCCCCGATTGCCCGATCGGATCATCCGTGGGCTGCTGCGGCTGCTGGCCGGGCATGTGCTGGCCGACGCCGAGGGCCACCTCACGGTGCTGCAGGGCTCCGGGTTGGATTGGACGGTGGTGCGGGGACCGCGTCTGACCGACGACCCCGGCCTGGGCCGGTGCCGGGTCGGGTGGGTCGGGGTGGGTGCCAGCACCAGAATCTCGCGGGATGACCTGGCCGACTTCATCGTCACCCAACTCGTCGATCAGCGGTTCATCCGGCGGATGCCGTTCGTGAGCCACTGATGAGCGGCCGGGACACGCTGATCGGTGGCGCGATCGAGGCGATCGTGATGTGGAGCAGGGTCATGGACGCGCATCGGATGATCCCCTTCGGGGAACTGAACCTGAGCCGGGCCCAGCTGGAGGTGCTGTTCCACATCGCCCACAGCCCGTCCCCGGCCACCCCCGGAGCGATCGCTGCCCGGCTCGGGGTCACCGCAGGGGCCGTCACCCAGCTCGTCGCCGGACTCGTCGAGTTGGGCCTGGTCCGGCAGGACCGCGACACCGCCGATGGCCGCCGCCGGCTCCTGATTCTGGAACCCACCGCCCAGCAGCAGGTGGCAGGGTTCGAGCAGGCGATCATCGATGCGTTGTCTCCTCGGTTCGATGGCCTCAGCGATGCAGAGCTCGCGACCCTGACCGGGCTGCTGGCCCGCACCACCAGCGAGGCCACCCGATGAGCACGGTGTTCGTCACCGGCGCCACCGGCACCGTCGGAGCCGCCGTCGCCGCGCTGCTGGTAGCCAAGGGAGAGCGGGTGATCGCCGGGGTCCGCTCCGGCCACGCCGCGCGCCGGCTCCCCGATGGGGTGGAGGCGCGTCTGTTCGACTTCGCATCTCCACCCGAGCAGCTGCGGCGCGTGATGGGTGGCGCGGACCGGCTGTTCCTGATGCGGCCCCCGCAGATCGCCGACGTGGCCCGGTTCCTGATCCCGGTCATCGATGCTGCGGAGGATCTGGGGATGCGGCAGGTGGTGTTCCTGTCCCTGCAAGGGGTCCAGTTCAACCGCGCCACCCCCCACCACCAGGTCGAGGCCTACCTGCGGGCGACCCGGGCCCCGTACACGATGCTGCGGCCCAACTTCTTTATGCAGAACCTGTCGGGCACCTACGCCGACGACATCGCCCGCCACAGCGAGATCCGGGTCCCGGCCGGCAGATCCCGCACCGCGTTCATCGACGCCCGCGACATCGGCTCTGTCGCCGCGAGGGTGCTCACCGAACCCGGACACGACCGCAAGGCCTACACACTGTCCGGGGAACAGTCCCTCAGCTACACCGATGTGGCCCAGATCATGAGTCGTGTCCTGGGCCGGCCCATCACCTACACCCGCCCCACCGAGCACGAGTACCTCGCCCAGCTGGCCGCCGACGGCCGGCCAGCCGACTACGTCGCGGTCCAGAAGATGATCTACCGCGTGGTGCGGCTCAACGCCTCCGCCGCCCCGAACAGGAGCATCAGGCGACTCACCGGCACTACAGCCACCCGCTTCGGCCGGTTCGTCAACGACCACCGCGACCTCTGGCAACCCGTCTAGGCCGTAGAAACAGCAAGACCCCCTGATCCACGGGAGTGGGGGAGTCTGCACCACCAAACATAGATGATCCAGAGCCTGGAACTCCAGCGAGCCCACCCGGCCAGCGACGCCCCGCTCACCGTTTCGCGGGCGGGGGCACTGATCACGTGTCGCGTTGGTGTGCCTCGGTGATGCGTGTGATGAAGTCGTTGACCCACCCCACGGCTTCCTCGGCGGTGGCCAGAACATCGAGCCCCTCTGCGGCCGCGACGTACAGGTCGCCCCACCCGTCACCCACGGTCAGGGTCGGGGGCCACTGCTGCTGCTGTCGGTAGACGAACAGCCGCTGACACGTCGAAGCAACCTCGCTCAAGTCGAGCTCCTCTCCGGCATCCAACAGCTGGAGATCGACCAGGTCGCGGGCCCGGTCGCTGCCCGGGGAGGAGACTGCATGCAGCTTCTGGGCGACCTGATGGTCGGCGCGCATCACCGGGACCGGGCGGGGAACCGGCAGTCCGACCTCAGCGAACAGCACGACCAGATCGTCGGCGAGCCTGTACTCGGGCTCGTCACTGTCGCCGATCTCGTTGTGGCCCAGTTCGAACCTCGCTGTGCACCAGGACTGTCCCCGGTAGGCGAGCCTCACATCGAAGGGCTGCATCACATACCCCGCCGGCACCCCGACAGGACTCGGTGCGGCACGCTCAACCAGACGCCCCGTGAAGCCAGCCCACCCTGCAGCCAGTGACTCCTCGAAGTCGGCGCGGAACTGATCCAGCGACGCGACCCTGGCGGCGTCCAGGTCGCGGGTGAACCGAGAGGCCCGACCGAACCGCAGTGCCATCGCACTGCCGCCCTTGATCGCACCCTCAGGGAGCATCTGGCCCACCACCACCAGCGACATCGTGACACGACGCCGCTGGACCGCCGCCTCAGCTCCCTGCAGGTTCCGCAGCCGCTGATCCAGCGACTGCCTGTTGCGTGGCGGGGTCGTCCACCTCACGAGGTCAACCCCTCCCGGACACGGGTCCACTCGGCGGTCGTCAACAGCCCTTCCGCGCGCGCCTGCTCGGCTGCTGCCAGGAGCCGGCCCGGTTCGATCCTCCCGCGGCAAGCGAGGATCGCAGCAGCGACGCTCTGCGACGCGATCCCTTCATACCAAGTCGTCGGCTCACCCTCCGCCACCCTGACGACGCGCATGAACGGCGGGAACTTGGTCCGGGTGCGTTTGGTGACCGCGACCATCACGTGTGTGGGGTTCACGTCCGCGAGCCCGCCTTGAAGGGCCAGCACCGACTCGCCCCACAGAAAGGCGTCCTCGCCGGCTCGCAGCACCGCCTCCGCGTACTGGTCCAGGTCACCTGGGGGCATGTCGGTCACCCGATACAGCCCATAGGACACCGATTCGAGTCCGCTGTGTTCGGCCAGCTTCGGCAACTCACCCGGCGGAACGCCAGCCTCTGCGGCTTGCCGTGTCGTGACGAAGCCATGATTACCGAACGCGATGTCACGCACCACATCCCTGTACCTCACATCACGCGTCACGCCACAACCATACCTTTTTAGGTAGAGTTCCGCCACGCACTCGCGGTCCTGACGATCGTGCGCACGCCGACGCGCTCCGTGCCCCTCACAGCGGTGTGGGCCAGAACCGCCGCCCGCAAAGTGACCGAACCCGGGCACACCACCCTCTGAACCATCGGCATAGGAACACGGGTGGCAGAATCACACATGCGGGCCCCCACCCCGCCCTCGCGTGCCAGACCGAAGGTGACCAGCACCACTGTCGGCTCACCGTCGGGACCCACACCACGAACGGCCACATGACGACCCGCCAGATCAGAGACTCGACCATCGAGCGCTACCGAGGGCCAAGACATGCCGCCATGCTAAACGCCACGCGCCAAGCCTTCGATCCGGGCCCGCACTCAGCATGTTCCCCAGGCAAACCAGCCACCCCATGCGCGGCATGAGCGAGCATGGCTGCTGTCGGCAGCAGAATGGGGTCATGACCATGACCTTGCTCGAGGGTGAACCCGCTGCGGGGCCTTGGCGGGCCCTCGACACTGCCGAGCTGGTCAATCACGTTTTACAGGTGGCCGGGCAGCCGCTGGGTCGGCCGCAGATCGTTGCCGTGGACGGCAGGGGAGCCTCAGGTAAGTCGACGCTGGCTGCTGAGCTGAAGCGGGCCGTCGCCCGTTCTGCGGTCGTCCACACGGATGACCTGGCCTGGCATGAGCCGTTCTTCGCCTGGGGGCATCTGCTGCGCGACGAGATCCTGGTGACACTGCACCGTGGGGAGGGTGTGCGGTTTCAGCCGCCGGCGTGGGGGCTGCATGGACGCGAAGGCGTGATCGAGGTTGCCGCGGAGGCGGACTTGGTCGTCATCGAGGGCGTCGGCGCAAGCCAACGCGAGTTCGAGCACTTCGTTGATGCCTCGATCTGGGTGCAGTCGGACTTTCAGGAGGCCGAGCGGCGGGGGATCGCTCGCGACATGGCCGAGGGTGTGAACGGTGATCGCGAGCAGACGATCGCGTTCTGGCACGAGTGGATGGCACATGAAGTGCGGTTTCTTGCCGAGCAACGTCCGTGGGAGCGGGCCTGCCTGGTGGTTGCCGGTTCCCCAACCATCGACCTCGATGAGGGGCAGTTCGCCGTAGCGCCTGCACCTTCGAACAACCCGTGGCTCTGATGGTAGGTGCCCCCGCATCTGCCAACGCGACAGTAGCGTGCGGCCACGCTCAGTGCGGCATTATGTGGGTATCGGTTGTCAAGAGGCTTCGTGGGTGTCGAGGTCGGTGAGCAGGTTGTCGTAGATCTCGGCGCGGCGGATCTGGCCTTTGGCGCAGGCGTCGTCGCGTTGGGCGAGCAGGGTGGGGCGGAACTCGATGGTGGTCTGGAAGAAGGTGCAGGACTCGCAGATCGTCTCGTAGACGCAGTCCATGATCTGGGGCCTGACGCAGTAGCCGTTGCCGAGCATGCGGGAGTGTTCGCGGTTCAGGCGGGCCATGTTGGGCCCGAGGTCGTCGGCGGGAAGCGTGGCGGGACGGGCGTAGAGCGCGTCGACCTTCTCCGCGACGGTGAAGTACTCCTCGGCGACGGTCCGGTTGGCGATCTTGGCGTAGACGAGGGTCATGTCCATCGATTTGTGGCCGAGCATCGCGGCGATCGCTTCGAGCGACATGCCGCGGTTGATGGCCTGGGTGGCGAGGGTGTGCCGCAGCTGGTGGGGGTGGATGTGGCCGAGTCCGGCGGCGGCGCCGGCCTTGTTGATGAAGCGGGTGACCGTGTGCCGGTCGATGCTTTTGCCGTTCTCCCTGGGCAGCAGCAGTCGGTGGCCGTCGGGGACGTGGGCCGCGCGGTAGTTGGCGACCAACTCGACCAACCGCGGATGTAGGGGCAGGTAGCGGTCCTCGTGGAGCTTGCCGACCGGGACGTGGAGCCAGTGCGTGTCTCCGATCAGGACGACGGCGTCGGCGGCGAGCGCGGTGAATTCGCCGACTCGTAGGCCGGTGCGCAGCAGGAACTCGACGGTGAGGCCGACGAGTTGTCGCTTGTCGGCCTGGGCGGCGGTGAGCAGCCGTGCCGCGGTCTGGTCGTCGAGCGCTTTCGGGAGTGCATGGTGCTGTTTCGGGACGTCGCCGGGGAACATCGGCACCCGCATCGGGGCGTCGTCCCATCCCCATTCATCGATGCGCAGGAAGAACATCCGCAAGGTACCAAGGCGGTGGGCGATCGTGGCCGCGGTCAGGAGAGCGCCGTCGCGGCCGGGCCGTGCGGCCAGCCAGGGCTTGAAGCCTTCGATGTGGGCCCGTCCCACCTGGCTGACGCTACTCACCGGCGGGTTGGCGGTGAGTAAGAAGGTGGCGAAGCAGCGCAGACACTGATCAGCACCCGAGACGCTGCCCGGACGCAGCACGACAGCGATCTGCTGCAGGTAGGACCGCATCGTCGCCGCGACCGTCGGCAAGTCGATGGCGATCTGCGCCCAGGTCGCCATCGGCGCTCCGCCGCGTTGATACTGGTCCGGGGAAAACCGGGTCGGCAGTGTCGTGCTCATCGCAGCCTCCTGAACCCCGGGATGCGCACCCGCTGCTCAGCGTCGACGACTACGCGTGGTGGGGGTGGGCCGGCGGCGTAGATCTGGGCATCGATCACCTCGGCGGCGCGTCGATACTGGGAGGCAAGCCAGTCGTCGGCCAGGTGCAGGTAGATCCTGGTGGACTCGATCGAGGCATGCCCGGCCTGGGCCTGGACCGCTTCCAACGCCATCCCCGCCTCCCGCAGCCGAGTCAAACAGGTGTGTCGCAGCTCGTGACACGACCCGTGCGTCAACCCGGCCCGTTCCCGCGCCGAGGCCAGCACCTGATCCAGACCCGCCGCCGACAACGGACGCCCGCGATGCGGACGTTTGAGCACCAGGAAGACGTGATCGGTGTCGGCTTCCGGAGGGCGTTCGGTGTCCAGATAGGCGCCCAGATGGTCGAAGAACCGGGGCGAGACCGGGACGAGGCGTTGGTGGCCGCCCTTGCCGTCGTCGATGAACAACTGTCGCTCGCCGATGCGGACATCCTCCAACCGCAGCCCGAGGACCTCGCAGCGCCGCAGGCCGCCCAGCAACATGGCCGCGACCATGGCCCGGTCACGGTGGCTGCGCAGCGCGCTGGTCAACGCGTCAACTTCGGCGGGCGAGAGGATCCGTGGCAGCGTCCGAGGAGCCCGAACCAGCGGAACACCTTGCGACGGCCGGGACTTCTCTCGTCGGGTCGGCAGCCCGCGAGGGACCGGATTGGCAGTCACGTCGCCGCGCGCGGCCAGGAAGCCATACAACCCGCCGATCGTGGAGAGGCGGCGACGGATCGTCCGTAACGACACCCCCGCCCGCCCCGCAGACGCGATGACCGGCAGCAGGTGCGGCTCGGGCACGCTCGGCAGACCCGCGCGTTGGGCAGTGATGAAGCCCAGCACGTCGACCGGACGCACTGCGTCGACCGGTTTACCCACCACGGCGAAGAAGACCTTCAGATCAAACCACGTCGCCAACACCGTGTTCGGACGCGAACGCGCCGACACGAAATCCAGATAGGCATCCAACAGCGGATCACCCAGCGGATCAAGCCCCGGGTCCCGTGACCCAGTCGCATTCCGATACGGCACAGCAGCACTCATCGGCTCCTCCTCGAGCAAATCGACGAGACCAACATTGCCGCGCCGGTGACCCGAAAGGATCACCTACATATCAAGCATGAGCGAGCGTGAGTCGTGCCAGAGTTGGGCGCATGGACGAGTGGGAGCATCTGCGGCATCAGCTGAATTCAGCAGGGGTAAGAGGCGCTGAAGACCTGGGGAGATTCGTCAACAACCCGCAGTTGTTTGGTGAGTCTCGGTTCGACGAACGGACCGCCATGCCCGTACTGATCCAAGCCTTGCCCTCGCTCACGGATCCCAAACTCGTCGGGGCTGTCGCGGGACACCTGCGGCGGCCGTGGGCACGGCCCGCGGCATTCCAGGCCATACTGCTCGCGTTCGAGAAGTGGGCAGAGCGGGACGATACCACTGGATGGCACTTGGGTGATGCCCTTGGGACGACCGCGACAGCGGCCCAGGTCGGAGCTCTGGTACTGGTTGCCCAGAACAGCAGCTACGGTCAGGCACGTCAGATGGTGGTCCACGCGCTGGGCCGGTTCAAGAAGGATCCCACGGTGGCGCCGGCCCTCCTGGGGCTCATCGAGGACCCCGATGTTTCGCTGCACGCCATGCAGGCTCTGCGTCGTGTCCTTGGTCCACGGGAGGTCCTTCATCACCTCGATCGGGTCGAGCGCGAGCACCGCGGTACGTCGATGAGTGACCAAGCGGCAAGAGAGGCGAAGAAGATCCGCAACTCCACACCATGAACCGCTCGCTATACCTCGGAATTCCGGCATCGGAGTGCGGCAGATCCGAGTGACTGGGGAGCAAGCAGGTAGCCGTCGGACTTCGCGTCCGGCAGGCTGTGTCTATGCTCGTGAGCTACGTTGATCCCCGGGACCAGACATGGGAGGTGACCCATCCCCGCTATCGCCTCTACTTCCATGATGCCCACGGTGCGGCAGAGGAGCTCGAGATCACTGGAGCCGACGTCTCCGAGATTCTCGAGTGGGCAGAGACCGAGCGACGCGGAAGAACCTACGTGCTCTACGTCTGCGCCCCTCCCAACGGTCTGGGCCTGGTCCGACTCCAAGGCAGCGATCCCAACGAGTAATAGAAAGCCCTGGTCGCGGCAATTGAGGGCGGTCGTGCTCGGGGCAACCGAAGCCGAAGGCTACCCTCGCACACCGCGGCAAAGTCGGATGTTCCCGTCGTTGATGCCGAGTGCGGGTTGCGTCGGTTGTGAGGTTCATGCAGTTGCTGGCTGCTCGCCAGATACGGCCCCTTCCGAGCCGATCGCTGGGTTTCCAGTGGCTACTGGACGGCCTTGGCCACTTGTTCATGGCCTAGGACCTCGATTATTCCGCGAGGCAGTTCTGGCACGATGCGCCGCACCGTTCAGTTGCCTCGAGTGGGGGATCCTTCCATCGTCGGCCTTGAGCCGCGCTCTCAGCGCGTGGCGGGGCGCCGGCCTGCCGGATCCGCCACGTCCCCATTTGCGTTTGGGGCTGAGCGTGTCGAGGCCCATGGAAGCGCTCATCTGCGACGCTGGGAGTACCGTGGGGAAGGAGGTCTGGTGTCTGCGCTGTCGACGCCTTGTCCTGATGCACGCCGCCGTGGCGGGTCAACGAGTCAGACCGCGGCACGGGTCTTGGTGCTGCTCGATGTTTTGGGAACACCCGTCGGAGCATCCTGCGACGTAGATGGTGCGGTCGCAGTGGTCTCGTCGCTCATCCGTTTACAGAAGCTCGACTTCTGGCTACGCAATCCCGACTACCTCGCCGATGAATTGATCACCGAGTTCGAGCAGGGCCGCGTGCCATTCGATCAGGTCCAGCCACACGTTCAACGAATGTTGGACGGTGATGCGCCGCAGCTCCACACCTACCCGATGGAGCGGTACATCTACGGGGCGTATGAGTTCATCGACGACGCCCTCGCGGTGCTCAAGCTCTATGACCAGATCGAGCATCGTCGGGCTGCTGACTCGGGTGCTCTCTCACGTCGGGACTACTTCCTGCTGGAGAAGGGGCGAGACACCATCGCTACAATGCGCGCGGAGATCCCCCAGCTCGAGTGGTATGTGCAGCAGGCGATCGCCATCGGGCTCATCGCCGATGCCGCCAAGGGGGTAGCAGCCAAGCGTCGGCAGTATTTGCAGGCCGAGTATGCCGATACTCGGAACGGGGACGTCATCCCCTCGATTCTCGAACGAGTACGTGAACGCGCTTTGGCGCTGAAAGTGGTGGAGAGTTGATGGAGGCGACCGTCATGGACTGGGTGGGAACCGTCGCGGAGCGCGCAAATACAGACCGTGGCGTCGTCACGAACGTGTTCGCGCGATACGGGATCGTCGGACCCAAGCCGGTTCCTACGAGGCGCCTACTGCGGGTCGAGGCGATTCACTTCGCCGGCGTCAAGAACCTCGCTGATGATGAGGACATCGAGACTCGTCGGTTCGTGCCCTTCTCCTTCCACCGTGCTTTCACCACCCCCGTGACCGCCTTCGTCAGCGACGGGAAGAACGACGCCGGGAAGAGTTCAACCCTCGAGATCCTGAAGTGGGGCTTGCGCGGCTCGTCGAAGGTGGCCGGGGATGTGCAGAAGTGGCTCCGGCAGGTCTGCCTGCTGCTAACAATCAGCGGCGAGCGGATCCTTGTGGCGTGGCGCGTGGATGACGGTGCGCCGAGCGGACGAATCCTGGTACTCCCCAACAAAGTCGGGCTGGGGCTTGAGGGCTTCAGACAGGCGACGGCCGTCGTGATGGCCGAGCACAGTCAGGAAGCCGCCGCGGCAGGTGAGCCTGTCTTCACGTCCGATGTCCCGGTCGACCGCCTGTTCGAGAGGCTTCTCGGGGAAGGTGCGTTTGTTGTCGGCAGCTTCAACGGGGACGAAGAGATGGCGGCGGTCGTTGGCGAGTTCATGCTGCAGCGCCTCGGCCTCGACGCGCTCACACAGTGGACCCGAGTCGCCGGAGCAACGGAAGCGGATGATGGCAACATGGTTGGCCATGGTTGGCCCCTCTGGTCGCAGGCCCTTGCCATCACCAAACCGAGCGAGGCTGCCCCCATCGGGGAGACACCATTTCAAGCCCAGAACGTCCTGAACACGTTCCTCGCGACTGAGTGGAGCGCGACGAGGCTCGCCGCGCGGGCGCACAAGAAGGCCGTGGACGGGCAGCTTGCTGGTATCGCGCGACGTCGGGCTCGCGATTCTGAGTCGCGAGAAGCCAGCGCGAAGGCGCTTCGTGCAGAGCGTGCTGAGGCTGAGGCAGAACTCAGCTCCTTTCCCGTGTCAGGCACGACGGCTGAGGAGGCAGAGGCGGCGATCAAGGACGTCACCGCCGCGACGGCCAACATCACCCGGACGCAGCATGCCGTGGCGGAGGCTGCAATCGCGCACGGGTCTGCGGAGCGTGAGTTGGAAGCGGCGGTGCAGGATCTCGCTGCCTTCAAGGAAGCGGAGGTCACCAAGCGGTTCTGGCATGCGCTCAAGCCGTCATGCTGCCCGCGATGCGATGCGAAGGTTCAGCCCGAGCAATGGCAGCGAGAGCAAGAAGGGTCATGCTCTCTGTGCAACAACCCGATAGACGAAGCTGATAGAGCTCCCGAGGCAGGTGGGGGCGACTACGCCGTAGATGATGATCTCGATCCCGTCACCTTGGCAGAGCAGCGCGTCGCACAGCTCACTGCCGACGCGGAACGGCTCTCGGTGCTGCACGACGACGCGTTGGATCACGCGAGAGTTGCCCAGGTAGAGTTCGAGCGCGCATCGGGGGTCATCCGTAACCTCCATGGAGACCCCACCGAACGGCGATCGCTCGAACGCCGCATCGCGGTGCTTGACGGCCGAATCCTGGAACGCTCGCAACCATCTGAGGCCGAGCCGGAGGAGGCGGCGTTGACTACCGACGCGCACATCCTCCAGACTGTCGAGGCCTTAGCTGGGGAATCAGCCAAGAGCGACTTCGCGGGTGCACTCTCATCGGTAAGTGCGCAGATCACGACCCTCGGAAAGACTCTCGGAATCAGCAACCTCGAAAAGGCGACCCTCCAGGCCAATGCACATCTCCCCGTCGTGAAGGGCGGCGAAAGGACGCCTTTCGGGAAACTCACGGACGGAGAGAAGTTACGTTTGAAAATCGCGCTCGTCGTGTCGCTCCTGGACGTCGGGACGACATCGGGCCTCGGGCGTCACCCCGGGTTGCTCATCGTCGACTCTCTAGCCACCGAGGAGCTCAACCGTGAGAACGGCGAGTTACTGCTGCGTGAGTTGAACCGAGTGGCGGAGGCTTATGGGCTTCAGGTCATCACGAGCACGGCGCATAGTGAGCTGGCGGCTGCAGTCCTCCCAGCCGAGGCGGTGCAGCGACCGACTGCGGAAGGCCTGATGTGGTGACGCTGACCGTGTTCGACTTCCTCGACACGCTCGAGGGGGCTCCATCCGTCTCCGGCCTCGGCGGCGAGCGAACGATCTATGCTTCCGCGAACGAGCTATCCGGCGATACGCGAGTCGTCGAAGTTGCCGTGGCCTTGTGTGCCGAATGGGTGAACCTCGAAGACCAAGCGGCGGCAGGCGCATTGCTCATCGGCGCCGCCAACGCCATCCCGGTGCTCGGGGCGCGCGACCTCTACGATGTGTTGCTCTGTGCGGAGGAGACGCTTCCGCACATCGCGCTGGGCCTCGAAGGCGCATTCAAAGCCCGTGCAGGCACGCGAGGGTACGAGAGGGACACTGCCCTGGAGGGGTGGACGCGGCTCGCACTCGGACACTGGACGAAAAACACGCTCCAGCTGCGCGGGCTGCTGCACGAAGGTAGCGAAGCGGCCGACGCCACGGAGCCGCTGGTTCGCGCTCTCGGTGCCGCTTGCTCGATGTGGGATGACCCGGAGCTCATTGACGCGTTGATCGCACTTGCCACGCACCACTCACTCGATACCGATGCTGCGATGGAACTCGGATTCCGGAAGATCGCGTGGGCGGCTGCGTGCACTGACCTCAGCGCCGCCCGCGCAGAACTCGATGATGCATTGCGGTGGTTCGACGCGGCGTACCTCGACGACGCTCGGCCGGACGCCTCCGCCTTCCGTGCCGTACTCACCGGCGTCATCGAGCATGCGGCTGGTCATGCCGTCCCCGCTGACCGGTTCGACGCTATCGCCGATGTGGTGTACGGGTACCTCGACGGTTACCGCGGTGTTCAGCCGAACTGGAGGGGCGCTCGCGCCGGCACGACGAGTGCATGGCTGGATCTCCTCACGCAGCTCCGGGCCGCCGAGACCGACCAATGGTTTGACACCGGGACCACGCTTCGTGCGCTCGCGCATGCCTTCGCCGCCGAGCAGACCATGGTACTGGTCGTCAACCCGGGCATGACCGAGCCGGCGTCGCAGGTCGGGGTTCGTGAACTGGTTTGGCCCCGGATCGAGCAACTCGCACGCGGGAACGCCGCGGTCGTCACCCATATCCAGCGGTGGTTGGCGACGAATCCTGAGCCGGCGGACTCGGCAACCCGCGTCGCGGTGGAAGCGCTCCTTTCTCGGCTGAAGGAGCTCCCCGCAAAAAAAGCAGATAGCGAATCGGTCCGTCTTCCGGATGCGATTCGCGAGAATCTCCACCTGACAGACGATGCCTTTTTGGAGCTCGAGCGCGCGGCGGCATCCGAACCCTCCCTGTTCCGAGTCTTAGAGCAGATCGCACTTCAAGTCCCGTCCCTGAACATCGCCGAGGACGCCCTACTCTCCAACCTGCTAGATCAGTGCGAGGAACATGCCGAAGGAGGAGTTGATGGTTACCGCACCGAGCTGACCGTGCTCCTGACCGATATCATCCGGTACACAGCTACGCAGCTTAACGTCAGTCAATCACCGAGCCGGTTGCCGCCTTGGATGGTGCGCAGCCAACCATGGCCGGATGAGAAGGTGCTCGCAGATCACCTGAACACCGCGCTGACGATGGCAGGTCGTGATTCCCTCGTCGAACTGCCCAACGTCGCGGGCGGACGAGTGGACATCGCGGTGAGGTTCGACAGGCGTTGCACTCTCTACATTGAGGTGAAGACGGTTGACCAAGATCGCTCGGACCATGACCTCGTCGATGACTTTGGGTCGCAAGCCGTCCAGTACGCCGCGACCAACATCCCCGTCGCGATCCTGATCGTCGCCGACTACATTCACCGAAGCGCCCGCCGTGACCTCACAGCGGCATTCCACGCGTCGCCGCTGAAGCTCGACGCCGCCTCTAGACAGCACGCTCTTATCACGGTCCGTCTTCAAGCGAACGTGGATCCGCCCTCCGCCTCTTCGGCGAAACGGATCAGCCGCAAGAGGCCGAAGCCCGCATAGCGCCTATTGGAACGCCAGCCGCAGCGCTGGGTCAGCGAGGAGATCCTGGTCCGCTCGGCATGGCATTTGCGGCGCACTCAATCCGAGGTTGCTCAGAGTTGCCCCATTCTGGCGGTCGTCGACGTGCGACGGCCGCTACGAGACGTGTCGGTGAGGTCACGCACATCGGCATTATGAGAGTGAAGCGGGGGAGTGTCCAGGGAGGCCTCCGGCCGGACCCGGGGACGATTCGAGGCCAAGCCCGCCGACCTCTTCAGAGAGGGAGTTGGGTGGCGGCGTTCTCTTCCCAGGCGTCTTCGATGCGGGTGTAGATGCCGATGGAGGCCAGGTCCTTGTGCCGGGTCTGTCTGGCGATCTGCAGGGAGGTGGCGCCACGTTTCGCGGCGTAGGTGACGAACCCTGCCCGAAGGGAGTGGGCCGAGAATCCGGTGGCGTCGAGACCGGCCCTGGTGACGGCCTGGGTGATCAGGCGGGAGAGGCCGTCGGGGGTGAGGCCCCGGGCGCTGACACGGTTGCCTTTGGAGACGGATCGGAAGATCAGGCCTTCGGAGATGCCGGCGACGGTGAGCCAGTGGCGTAGCGCGGTGACGGGGCAGTAGTCCTGGCGGGCGCCCCAGGGGAGGACCACGAGCTCCAGGTCGCCGGTCTGGTTGGTTTTGGAGTGGGTGAGCTCGATCACCAGCCCCCGTTCGTGGGGTTTGATCTGATCAACCTCGAGGGCGGCGAGTTCGGAGGCGCGCAGCGCGGACACGAACCCGACCAGCAGGAGTACCCGGTCCCGGATTCCGCTGAGCGAGGGCTCATCGTCGCGGGTCTTCCATTTCGTCATCGCCGGGCAAGCATCAACGACGTCGAGGAGGAGTGGGGGCATGAGGGGGCGGGCCTGGTCCGGGGGAGCCCCGAGCTGGCGGCGGATCCCTTCCCAGACGGCGATCACGCGCGCGGTCTGGGTGGGGTCGGGATGGTTACGGACCTTGTGGGCGAACCGGATCGTCGACAGACGCCGGCTGATCGTGCCGACCTTCGCCCCGGCGGTGGCCAGCGCCGAGATGTAGCGGGAGATCGCGATGTCGGTGGCGGGCAGTGCCGTGTGGTGGTTGTCGCGGCACCAGGTGACGAACTCGGTCCAGTCGGAGCGGTATCCACGCAACGTCGACGACGCCCGGGAGGCCGAGGCGAACGCGGCCTCGGCCGCATCCAACGACAGGTCTTCCGGCAGCAACATCCCCGCCTGCTGATCAACCGCGACCGGACCACCAGCCGCACTGTGCAGGGCCCCTGGCTGGCTTTCAGTCATGCGACTTGTCGGGGTGCTCGAGTTGGTCGGCGAGCCAGGTGCGGGCGGCGGCCTCGGCGGCCGGTTTGGCGGCTGTCAGGGTGGGCTGGACGCCGCGGGCGATGCGGGTCACCTGGTCGGTGCTGCCGGTGCGGTAGATGGTGAGCGTCCAGGTCCAGCGGCCGGCGGTGCCGCGCTGGGCCATCAGCTGCAGATCGTGGCGCTCCGAGATCGGCAGGTTCACACCCCACGCGGACTTCGACCCGGAGCGGTCGTGGCTCCACTCGTACGGGGGCAGCGGCACGTCGTCGCGGGTGACGAGTGGCTGTCGGCGTCGGGTGGCCATGCCTGGACTCTACTCGGTTATTACATCGGATTCTCTGGATAATCCGATGCAATACGTGGCCTAGGTTTCAGGTCATTGCAGGCGGGTGTCGACGGTGCGCTTGTCGCGGATGAACGCGGTGGCATTGAGCGCCAAGCTCGTCGTTGGCGGGTCAGGTCCGGGACGACGGTGGCGGAGTAGAACGATTCGAACATGATCGGGCCGTCATTGCCGATGCGGACGAGGGTGCCCGTCCTCGCTGGAATACCGCGAATCTTGCGGCTGCCGCCACCCCTAGAGGTGAGTCGAAGCTTCGGCGCTCCGACTGTCCAACGCTTCGTGGAACTCGTGCCGAGTAGGCGGCCTACCAAGATGCTTCTTGGTAGATCTATAGACCTCCCGACAGAGGTCAGCCTGTCGTCGGGACTGAGATGGGTCCTGGCTCAATTCTGCCAGCTCTCCCCAGGCCCAGATCCTGGGCAGGAACGGGTACTGGCGGGTGTCTACACCCGGCCCGATTCGCCATCCGATGGCTGCGGATACAACCGCTGCCCTCACCCATCCCCATCGCCGGTGGGTCGCCGCTCCAGCGACTGCCCAACTGATAAGGCGCGGCTCAACCCACATGAATGAAGGCCATCGCTCCAGCCAGCGCATCCACCGATCGCGCAGGGGGGCGCGGGCGTACCCCTTGGCCCGCCAGTAATCGAGGCCGACCTTGGTCCAGCGCACGCCGTTGTAGTCGACGATCTCCACCCCCACGCCAAGGTCGCCCTGCAGCAGCCACGGTTGGCCAACGATGGCTCGCACGACATCTGGAGACTGCGGGATGGGGCGCAGGACGTGACGGTAGCCCTGCTCCAGATGCCACTGAGCCGCTTCCCGGCCAACAGGGACGCCGCCACTAACCCAGTCCTCGACATGGATAGTCAAGCTCTCTCCGGGCGGAATCCGACGATCGTAATTGTCCAGCACAAGGTCGAACTCAGCTGGCGCGATGTCTCGGCCCAGCGCTAGTTCATCGACCTTGTGCCACTCCTCATCGGCCCCTAGGAAACGCGTTGCGTCGCGCGAGGCACCGAACCAGACCCGGCTCAGGTTCACTGGAAGCCGCCCGTCGTTGCTGATGACGACGTCGATCCCTCCAACATCTGCTTCGCCATTTTCATGGCGACCATCGCGGCGATGGGTGTGTGCGGTTACGTGCCGGACGGCCAACCGGCGGGCACCAATAGTCCGGTCCCACAGCGCAATGAGCCCCAGGGTGAGGCCGGTGAGACCCCCAATAACGCCAATCGCGTCCTGCCAATCCACATCCTTACCCTATTGCCGGTGTGACCGGTGTCACTCGCCTAAGCGGTTCCTACCGCCTGGGTCCATCGATCCTGGTGTCAGCCGACACTCCGTGAGTAGTCGGCTATGCCGCGTACTGTCCCTCGCATGACCATGAAGCGCTCCGATTTCGGGTCACTCAGCGATCGTCTCGGCCGAACGCCAAGGGTCCTCGACGATCAGAAAGTGCGTCACGTCTGGCTCGACAGCACCGTCCCTGCTCTGGTGGTCGACCGCCGCAAGACAGCCGGCCGCTGGGAAGGGCAGGTGGTGCGCGTCGAGGACGGTGAGCTCCTGGTGGGCTGGGTCAGCGGCGACAGGATCTCCACCATCGAGCTGTAGCCCTGATCTCTCACCACGACAACACGCCCTAGAGGACCCTGAGGGTGACCGTCTCCTCACCATTGGAGGTCAGGCCACAATCGTCCCGAAACAACCGAAGGCGCCGGGCCGCGGCGTCGTCGTTGGCGTGGCGGGTGTGGGCGGCACGTCCTGGCCAGGGCTGGTGCTTCTCCTCGCAAGCTCGGCGCTGATCCCGGGTGCGGTCGAGGTAGCCGGGTAGGGCGTAGCGGTGCCACTCCTCCAACGGCATGGGTCCGGTGGCTTCGCCGGCTTGGAACCGCAGGAAGGCAAGGGTGCCGAGCTCCCGGACCAGGGGCGGATGCTCGGGCCAGCACGCTGGGGTGTGATCTGCGGAGTACCAGGCGTGCTGGGAGTTGAGCCAGACGACGAACGCCTCTAGCCATACCCAGCAGTCCCAGCGCAGTTCCGGGTCGGCGATAGTGGTGAGGTCCCAGACCCTGGGCAGGATCTCCCCTGTGGCGATGATCTCCTCGGCGGCCTCTCCCCCGCGGGCGAACGCTGCAAGGTCCAAGAGTGCGGCGACCATCCGCTGCGTGAGGTCGGGAAACGGCAGTAGCTGACTCATAGCGATTCAGGTCCTTCAGTCGGTGAGGCCGAGTTGGCGGGCGTATGAGTGCGCGAGCGTGGTCTTCTCCGTCGCAGTCATCGGATGGGCAGTGGAGCTGCTGGCGATGAGGTGGCGTGCTGCGTGCTGCTGGTCGAGGAGGCGTTTGCCGGGTTTGCCGTCGATAGCGCGGTGGAGGGTGGCGATGATGGGTTTCCCGTTCTCGGCGACGACTAGGGCGGTGCGGGTGGGGAGTTCGCGGAGTTGTTCGGGGCGGATGACGGGGGTGTCTTCGCCGTGGGTGGAGATCGAGCCGTGCTGGCCGTGCTGCTGGTTCCGTCGGGTGATTCGTCTCGTGCCGAGGAGGTCGCTGATCTCGCGGTTGAAGCCGGCGTCTTTGGAGCCGCCGAAGATGATCAGGCTGTTGGTCAGGTCCTTGATCGCGCGGGCCTGCTGTTCCCCGAAGATGCGGGTCAGCTGGGCCCAGGTTTGGGAGGCCCAGATGAACGAGATCCCCAACGCCCGCTCGTTGGCCATCCTCGTGGCCAGTGTCGGCAGGGGTGCGGTGGAGGGGAGTTCGTCGAGGCAGGCCAGCATCGGCGGACACAACCTTCCCAGCCCGCTCTCGTTGGCCAGCAAGAGGGCGGTGTCGAGGACATGCTCCGCGACAGCGGTCATCAGCGGAGACGCGGACACGTAGGGGTCTTCTCGGCCGAGGAGATAGATGGTGCCGCCGCGGCGGATGAGGTCGGCGATGTCGACGGCTGGGCGGCCGTCAGTAGGCACGCAGCGTTCGCGACGATCCTTCGTCGCGAAGAGGGCGAGGGCTTGGTCGACGGTGGATTTGGTGTTGCCGGCGGTGCGCTCATCGGTGTTGCTGACCGCACCGGCGAGGAGTCCGGACCAGTTCGGTTCCGCCATCGGATGCGACCGCAGAATCTCTGAAGGGAGGCTGGCGGTGCGGGGGTTCGCGGACCATTCGAGGACGTCATTCAACGTGTAGCCAGCCAACGCTGCCGCGTGGAGGTAGCACTGGATGACTTTCGCGGCTTCGGCGGCGTAGAAGCGCGCGGCGGAGTCTGCCCCGTCTCCCCCATTGCCCAGCGTGCCGGCGCAGAACGCTTTCGCCCGTTTCTCCGCCACGGTGGCGTCGACGCAGCCGTCGATCGGGTCCCAGATCAACTCCGGCAACCCTGGTGCGGCGCCGAACGGGTCCAGCACGGCCACCGGGCCTCGGGCTTGGCGGGCGGCGAGGGTGAGGAGGAGGTCGTCGGGTTTGGTGAGGGTGACCAGCGCTGCGCCGGGTGCTTGCAGGAGGGCGGGGGTGAGGATGTCGAGGGTCTTGCCCGATCCTTGGGGTCCGATCACGCCGGCGGTGCGGTCCCACGGCTGCCACAAGGACACCCCCACCGGGACCTTGCTGGTTCCGATCCGCCATCCCACCTGGGTGGGCTCAAACCTGCGGCTCATCGCCGCTGACCTTTCCGGTACAGGTCAGGGCGGATCACGGCCCGGTTCGCTCGGAGGCGACCGAGGCCCAGCAGCTGCTCCGCCTGCCCGGCTGAGGCCATGCCCTTGAATCGGCGCCCCGCTACGACACGCAGCGCCAGCGCTGTCGCGGCAGCGAGACTTGCGATGAACAGAGCTGCGGCGATCGCCCACGCCACCCAGACGGCGGTAGCGCCTTGGGTGGCGGTGAGGCCGGCGTGGAGGTTGCCGGTGAGGATGCCCCAGCTGCTGGTGACCAGTGCGGTAGAGGGAGGCCAGTGCCAGCCGGCGCCGGCCGCGGCGAGGGTGAGGCTGCGGCCGACCTGGACCGCCACCACCCCGAGGAGGGCGACGGTGGTGAGGGCACCGACGGCGGGTTCCCAGGTCCAGGCGTAGCCGTCCTCATGCTGCGAATCAGTCATACCCCTTACGAACCCGGACGAATCGGGCCCACAGCGTGACGGTCAGCAGAGTCGGGCCGAGTTTGTCGATCATGGGACTTGTCGTCCTGGTCCGGGTACACAGAAGACTACGGCGATGGGGGGTCGCTGGAGGCTTCCGGCTGGATGGTGTCGAGGGATGTCGACACCGCTTTGGGTGTGATTCTGGACGCTACCCGGCTCGGCGGGGCCCGGATCCTACCATCGGCTGTCCTTCGTGCGCCGCGAGCCACCCACAGCTCGGTTGGGTGGGCTTGTCAGGGTGATGGCGATGGCGATCCATCCGTGTGTGCTGTCGGGATCGAGGATCAGGGTGACGTCGACGACGTCGCCGGTGTCGAGTCGGTGGCGGGTGGTGATCTGCAGCGGATCGACCTCGATCACATGGACTGGGCCGTGCTGGGTGCCGGCGGCGGGGGTGAAGCGGGGGTCGTCGAAGCTGGCGATCAGTGCCTCTGCCGCCACACCCTCGAGACGCTCACGCCTCAGCTGCTGGCTAGAGGTCAACCAGCCAACGACGAACTCAGAGGCCGCGGTGACCGCCGAAGCGATCTGGGCATCGTCGGGCGGGTCATGGGGATGCGCGTCGCCCGTGGCCGGGGTGGTGTCGAGTTCGTCGTCGCCCACCCACCCCTCCTCGGGGCCCCTCTCCCCCACCGACCCCGGCGAGGCGCCCGGGGCAGGAAGGGTCTCGGCCGGGATGGGTGCCAGTGGCGGCGTGCCGCTGCAGCTGGCCAGGAGCGCGACGAGCACCGTGACGGTGAGAAGGCGGGCGGCCGGGTGTGGGGTCATGGGGCGAGTCCTCGGGTGCGGAACCAGCGGTCAGGGTCGGTCGGGATACCGCCGACGCGGACTTCGAGGTGGAGGTGGGGGCCGGTCACGTTGCCAGTGGCCCCGACCCTGCCGATCACGGTGCCGGCGGTCACGCGTTGTCCGACGGCGACGAGGATGGCGGATTGGTGGGCGTAATAGATGACGGTGCCGTCCGCGTTTGTGAGGGTGGTGAGGTTGCCGTAGGCGCCGGCGACGCTGGCGCGGGTGATGGTGCCGTCGGTGACGGCTTTGATGGGGGTGCCGGTGGGGGCGGCGAAGTCCAGCCCGGTGTGGGCCTTCTTCCACCGGGGTCCTGTGTCCCCGAAGCGGGAGGTGAGGCGGTAGCGGTCGACGGGCAACACCACCGAACCTGATCCGAGGGTGGTGGTGCCGGTTCCTCGGGTGCCGTGGACGGAGATGTGGACGTGGTCCAGGTGCGCCGCGGACGGGTCGGAGCCGGTGTAACAGGAAGCGTTGTCGCCGCAGTGTCGCCAGCCCTCGTCGGCTCTGGCGGTGGACCAGAGGTGTTCGCGCCAGATGATGTAGGTGACGCCGAGGGCGTTGGCGTTGGTGCGGGCCCATTCCGCGATCTCCGTGCCGAGGGCGATGCCGGCTGGGGAGAAGTAGTTGGGGATCATCACGTCGACCGCCCGGCCGGTGCCATGATCGCGGGGATCGCCGGGCCGGACTCCGAGCAGCGACTTGATCTGCGGCCACTTGGCGTGGATGCAGCGCATGACGCGCAGCGCATCGGGGGTTTGGCCCTGCTCCGACGGCATCCCGGTCGGTGCACAGTCCAGGCTGGGATCCATCGGGCCGCAGTTGGCGAGGCCGGCCGGATTCCCCGAGAAGAGGGTGACGAGGGTGCGGGCCAGGCCCTCGTGCTTGGCGTAGGCGTCGGGGTAGGCCGACACCTGCACCTTCTGCGCGGCTTCGGCGACCGTGAGTTGTTGCCAGCCGTCGATGTCCGTGAGGCCTGGGATGTGCCAGCCGGAGGTGGTGGTGTGGCCGAGGTAGAAGGTGCGGGCCTGGTAGGCGTCGTCGGCCAAGATGCGGAGGTTCTCGTCCTGGGTGGTGCCGTCGGCGTACCAGCCGACCAGGGAGCGCTGCTGAAACAACCCGACATCCCCATCCCCGTTCGGGGTCGAGGCGGCGGGGTGGGCGCCGAGGGCGGATTCCTGCATCGCGGTGGCGATCCCCACCACCGCCCCCGCCCGCCCGACACCGGTCTCAAGGGCGGCGGCGTAGATGGTGGCGGCGCGGTTCATCTGCCCCTGGTCGAGCTCCACACTGGTGGGGGTCTCGCCGGCCCAGCCGACGCAAGTGGCGGCCACGGATTGGGTGTGGTTTTGGGGTCCGGCGAGGGCTCCGGCGAACACGATCACAGGAGCCAGCGGCAAGGTGAGCGCCGCGGCGATGGCGAGCAGTGCCTTGAGCATCAGGTGTGGAGTTTCTGGTTGGTGTCGGTCAGGGGGGCCTCGAGGTCAGGGTGGAGGGTCAGCGCCACCTTGTGGAGGCGGGGCCCCACCGCGATGAGGGCTCGGCCTTTGCCGCCCATGGCCCAGCCGGTGACGATGTCGCGGGCGACCGGGCCGAGGTCGAGGAGCTGCTCCAGGTCGTCGGCGACTTCGGCGTCTTGGCCGAAGAGGACCTTGATGTCGCCGAGGTGGAGGAGGTCTTTGGCGATCTGCTGGGCCTGCGACCCGGCATGCCCCGCCCCCAGGTAGTCAGAGGGCTTGTGGGCGTTGGCGATCTCAATATCGCCATGCGACCTCGACAGGCGCAGGTCGGCGTCGAAGCTGGAGACGGCGCCGGTGCCGAGGCGGAGTTGTCGCCAGACTTCGTCGCGGACGTTGATCCTCCGGCGACCGGTGACTTGGCGCATGGCGGTGCCCCACGAGTTGAGACACGTCAACGCCATGCCGACGGCGTCATCGCCCAATGGCAACAGGCGGGACAGGGATAGGGATTGGATCGGCGCGTTCCAGTCGATGGTGACGGTGGTGGGGGCGTCGAAGATCCCGGCGAACACACCCGAGATGAGTTGCGCGACCGCATCCCGCAGGAGTCTCGTGTCGTCGAGGAAGGTGTGCCGGTCCGGGTAGCGGAGCTCGGCGATGAGGTGGTCGCTGGGTGAGTGGAGTTGCTGCCACACCTGCGGGATCACAATCGGCCGCAGCTCGCGGGTATCGGTGGTGGTGTGGGTGAGTTCGTGGAGGACGGCTGTGAGGACCTGTTCCTCCGTCGGCCCCACCGCGACCTTCCTGTCGCCGATGCTTTGGGATCCGATCAGTGAGCGGAGGAGGACGAGCCAGCGCCCGAAGATGATCGCCTGCCGGCGGTGCTGCTCCTCCTTGTCGAGCTGGCCCCAGTTTGTGGCGAGGGGTCCGGGGTCGAGGGGGTTGAGGCGGGTGGGCATGCCGGGGCCGATGGCGAAGGGTTCGACGCCGAAGTGGCGGCACATCAGCTCGTACTCGTCCTTCGGATCCCCGAGGATCAGGGCCTGGTAGCCGAACGCGAACATGCGGTTGAGGAACGCCTTGACCCACGCCGATTTCCCGCGGCCGGGTTTCCCGAAGACGAAGATGTTGGGATTGGTGACCGGTATCGAGTCGTTGAGGACCCAGCCGTGGGGGTCGACGTAGAAGGTGGCGCCGTTGCTCATGTCGGTGCCCATCGGGGCCCCGGTCGGCGGCAAAGGGCTGGCGGTGAGGAAGGGCCAGAACACGCCGGCCTGGTCGGAGGTCATCTGGTACCGCTTCACCGCAGGCCGTGACGCCACCCACCCCGCCCCCCTGGCTGGTTTGCCTCGCCAGGGCGGGGCTGAGGTGAACTTCCGCACCGGCCGCTGGTCGACGGTGGCTGGTTTCGCGGGAAGGTCGTGGCCGAAGTCGGCCAGCAGGCGGTTGATGCTGCGGGCCATCACTGGTGCCTGGTGGTGAGGCTGACCCCGAGTGGGAGGGTGGCGGTGACGAAGGCCAGGTCTTGGGACATGTCGAGGCGCTGGGGGGCCATGCCGCGGCGGCGGATCGCCGCATCCAGCCGGCGGCCGAACTCCGCCACCGGGGCCGTCGCGGGAATGGTGACGGAGCAGAGGGCGTAGGGGTGGCTCATGGTGGCGCCCATCGCGAGCTGCACCTCGACCCGGTCCAGTTTCGCCTGGCGGCGGTGGTCCTTCGCCCCGGTCCGCACACCAAGCCGGTCCTTCAACCCTTGGCCCAGGCTCTGGCCGAACTCCTGCTGCGCCGCCTTCCGATCCGCGGCCGACTGCTTCTCGATCGGGAACACGACCGTGACGCTGCGCCGCTCTACCGCCTCGCTGGGGGCAAGGACGTGTCCCCAGCCGCCCATCGTCGCGCCACGCTCGGGCAGCTTCACCGTTGCAGTGACCGTAGCCCACGCATCATGCGCGTAATGCCGCACGGCGGCGTACGCCTGGGACGGGCCGGCCAACGCCCACGGCACGGAAGCGTTGACCGAAGCGTCTGCGTTGGCGTCGTGGGCGGCCGCGATCAGGCCGGCGCGGTCGCCGGGGGCGAACCCCAGCCGCACGACCTGCGCAAGCTCTGGCGAGGTGAGCCATTCGATGTCGCGTGCGCCGATGGGGCCGGTGACTACTGATCCGATCTCGGTGGCCAGGGAGAGGAGGGTGTTCATCCGGCCATCGGTGGCGCCGCCCATGTGGCGGGCCTCACGGCTGAGTCGGTTGTCGGGGATGACGAGGGTGATGAATGCTTCGGTGCGGACCCCGGCCTGGGACCAGCGCAGGTGCTCGATCTGCGTCGCCACCGACGTGACCGGCGCATCAGGGACGATGTTGGCGCGTAGCCACAGTTCCCGCTCGGTGCAGTCATCGGGGGTGGTGCGCACCATCAGGTGGATCTCCGAGATCAACTCCCCGCGGGCGGCGGTGTCCAGCAGCTCGGTCAGGCCGTCGGCGTACCGGTTGCACAGGGCGTCGGTGGCCATCGCGATCCCGTCATGCTCGATCCGGGCGGTGATCGCCCACGACCTGGCCGCAGCGTGTTTGATCACCGCGATCCGCCTTTGGGCGAGTCCGATGGGTGGGCCGTCGAGGACTTCGACGCCGGTCAGGGCTCCGGGCATGTCGAGCTCGTCCAGGTCGCGGAGGGTGCCTGTGGCGGCCTTCGATCGGAAGGTGAGCCAACCGTTCAGGCCGGCGATGGCGAACGCGGCGGCGGCGGCGAGCCAGCCGACGGCGGGGCGGCCGCCGAGGGGGACGACGGTGAGGAACAGCAGCAGCAGCCACACCGGTACCCACATGATCCCGGCCAGCCAGCGTTGTGAGCTGATCGCCATCCACGCCGGGAACGTCGCGAGCGTCAGGAACAGCAGCTGGGGGACGCTCAGCCCCCAGATGACGCCGGCCTTCGGGGTGGTGAACGCGTCAAAGGTTCTGGCCGCCATTGTGGTCCTCCGCTTCTCTCACAGCCACAGGAGGCTGCGCCGCACGCTGCGGCTGGGTTGATGTCGTCGTGGTGGCGACCTGCGCCGGATGAGGCTGCGCTGGATGAGGGGTGCGGCGGATGTCGCCGGCCGGGTCGTACGGGTAGGACGGGTCCCCGGCCCCCATGCCGGAGGTGGTGTCGTTGACCAGGCCGGTGGCGCGGGCGCCGACCTGCTGGAACCCGTCGACGAGCTTCTTCGCGCCGAGGATCACCCCCGCCGCCACCACCCCCACCGGCCCCGCAACCGCACCCACACCAGCAGCCCCGGCACCGGCGGCCGCGCCGCCCGCCGACGCACCACCAGCGGCGGCGCCACCAGCACCAGCACCAGCTGCCGCTCCACCACTGGCCGCGGCTCCGCCGGCTGCACCGCCGCCGGCCCCGGCTGCGGCCGGGCTGAAGCTGGAGCTCTGCGCCGCAGCGGCACGGCTCGCCGTGGCCGACTCCCCCGCACCACCACCACCGCCTCCCCCACCACTTCCGCTGCTGCGGGTCACAGCGGTGTGGGCGTGGCCGGCGGCTGAGGAGGCGCCGGTGGTGCCGGCGAGGCCCGCGCGGAACGAGGCACCGCTGGTGGTGCCCGGATCCACGAACGCCAACAACCGGAACAGCGCCACCGGGGAGAGGGCGGCGACGGCGATCATCACCACCGACGGCAACGCCAAAGCGACGGCCTCCTGGCCGGAGTCCTCCATCCCGAGGGAGACGCCGGTGGCGAGCTGCACCCCCAACCCGAGCATCAACGTCATCAACAGCGGCGCGATGGCGGCGGCGTGGAACCAGCGAAACGCCTTCCAAAACCAGGATTCGAACGGCTTGAACATCAACCCCGCGGCCGCGATCGGCGCGGTCGCGGCGATCACGATCAGCGACACCGCCCGACCCAACATCACCACCAGATGCGCCAACCCAGCCAGCCACAACACCAACCCCAACAACAACAACACCGTGGCGGTCGTGCCCGTCATCACCCCCTCAGTGAAGTCCAGACCCGTCGGCTCCCACTCCCCCAGATCAGCCGTACCCAGCAGCTGGATCCGCAGCGCCGTGTTCAGCCCTTCGACTGCGGTCACCACAGCGGCGCCGTAGGTGTACCAGAGCGTGCACACCAGCAGAAACTTCACCGCGCCGAAGAGGGCGCCGCCAAGGGAGAGGGCGTCTCGGCGGAGCACGGTGCCGACCAGCTGCACGATCAGCAGGATCAAGGCCAGGGACAGGCCGAGCCAGAGGGTGAGGCCGTAGACCGACCACAGGGCCGAGGAGGACCCGTCGGGGTTGAGGTTGGGGGTGAGGAACCAGTCCCCCAGCTGCAGGATCGCGCGCATCACCCACAACCCGGCACCCCACACCGCCATGCAGATCGCCACCCACGCATCCACCACAATCTGCCCACCCGCCGCGGCCAGATCCCCGAACAACTCCCCGATCTGCTCCCACATCTCAGGCGTCCCGCCACGTCAGCCAGCCAGCCTCAACCGCGAGTTCGGTGCCCGGCCACGTCGACGGCCCAGGCACCGGATGCGCCCCCGCCCCGACCAGCCAACGGTCTTCTCGCCAGGTCATGCGTTCGCAGTGCCCATAGGCCAGGCGGGCCTGGTCGCGGAACGTGTAGGTGATCTCCACCAACACACACACCACATGCCAGCCGTCGCCGTCAGAGCCCTTCACCTGCCCCGCCGAGGGGATCACCGTCAGTGACGCCCCCGGCTCCAAACCGCCCGGCATCCTCCCAGCTGTCAAGAACGACTGAATCAACCCCAACACCGGCCACGACCCCACCGAGCCCGTGGGGTCCTCGAACCAGGACTGCTGCACCCGCTGCGCATGACCCAGATCCATCGACCCGAGGACGGAGACCAGGATCTCCCCCAACTGCCCCACCGCCCCCTCCGGCGTCTGCGGGTAGCCGGTCGGGATACCCTCCGCCCCGACCTGATCCACCACAGGGATGTCGATCGTCGGCAGGGTGCCGAGGGCCGGGGTGCCGCCCGTGGCAGCTGCCGCAGACACCGGCAGCATCGGGGCGGCCGCGATCTCGTCACGCACCGTGACGCCGCCGGCCGGTAGCGAGTCGACGACCCTCGCCGTCGTGGGGGTGGTGGGGTCGTCGGCGACGGCGAAGTAGACGGCGAACCCCAGACCGCTCAGCAGCAGCAACGCCACCGACGTGACGGCGGCCAGCAGGGTCAGGTGCGCGCGATCGGGCCTCATGGTTAGCGGGTGACGCAGCCGTCGCCGAGGAACCCCGACAAGATGCCCGGGATCACGAGGTAGAGCAGTGCGGCGCCGAGGACGACGAACACCCCGATCAGGCCGCCCTTCGACACGTGCGGCATCGAGAACACCTTGCCCAGGATCACCGCCGCCACCGCGGCCAGGATTCCCGCCGGGAACGCCACCCACACCAGAGCCCACGAGAACCAGCCCAGGAACTCATCGACCAGGACCTGCGCCCCCGCCGGCGCCACCGGGCACACCATCCCCCGCCCCTCCGCCGGCACCACCACACCCGCAGACACGGCCTCGGCTACAAACTGAACGATCATGAGATTTCCTCCACACACGACTTGATGACATCGACCGCAGACCGCAGCCGACGAGGAAGCGGATCGGCAGCAACCCCACCGACCCGAAGAGACGCACATTCCGGCACCAGCAGCAGCCGCCCGTCGGCCGCCGCGGCACGCAGCCTCGCCCCGCACACCGAACCGACCGGCTTGGGCAGTGCCCGACCCGGGACACCGGTGATCGCTGGCACCACCCGCAGGCCGTCGACAGTGTCGAGACGGGCATTGAGACGCCGCACGCTCGGCACCGAACACGCCGCCACCACCACCAACACAGACACCGCCAGCAGAGGCTCGGCCCAAGCGCCGAGGTCCAGGACCGTGACCCCTGCGGCGGTGTCGGGGAGGATCGCAGCGTCGGGGTCGGTGCGACGCTCCAGCCGCAGCCCGTCGCGGGTCCCGATACTCCAGCCATGCTGGAGGCCGAGTTCAGCCGACGACGCGGCCGCCAAACCCGAGGTGTGCGGCACGCTGAGCTCCACCAGACGGCCGGCGCCGAGAGCCTCGGCGATCGCCAACGCCACCGTGGTCGTCCCCACCCCACCCGAGACACCGACCACACTCACCACCGCATCCGCAGCCGCAGCTGGCAGTTCCGCCACTGCTGCGGTGGCCGTTTCGGGTTGGGGGGTCGGGTCGGTGGTGAAGGCGCCGGAGTGGAGGGCGGTGTAGGCGGCGCGCAGCTCAGCCAGCGAGAACGTCGCGGTGGTCATCGCCGCGCCTCCAGGGCGGCCTTCAGTTCCTCCGGCGGAACGTCCAGCAGCTGTCGGCGGGCATCCAGCGCGTGCTGCAGCCGCTGAGTCCAGAACACCAACTGGTCGCAGGCCTCCGCCTCCCCCTTCGCAGCAACGATCAGCTGCTGCGTCTCCTCATCCGACATCTCCGTGGCCCCTCTCCCTGTCCTCGTGCTGTCCTGTCCCCTATGAACCCGGGCCAATCCCGGCCAGCGCGTGAACAGACTTTGCAGGTGGTGGTGCTTCCCAGCTCCGCCCGCGGGCCGTGGGCACTGGTCGCTGCTCGGTGCATGCCCGTCAGCCCGGTTCCGCGACAGGACCGATCCGTGCCGGCGTCAGACGGGCGGGGATGAGAAACTCATGGACGTGGCCGCGCGAGACGTTCAAATGAGACTGTTCATTGACGAGTCGTACGGCACCGATGACTACTACGTGGCAGGTGTTCTGGTCACCGAGGCCCAGTACCGGAACCTGGTCCACGGCCTGGAGGAGGTTCGTCAGCACGCCCGTCAGAAGTTCGGGGTGGGGCCAGAGGTCGAGTTCCACGGCCATCAGATCATGCAGGCCCAGGGTGAGTGGACGTGCATGTCGTCACAGCTGCATGAGGCAGTCGCCCTCTACCGCAACGTACTCCGGGCGATCGTCGGCTCGAGAGCCACCGTCCTGCTCGAAGGAGTCGACGTACGTCGCCTCAACGCCCGCTACCGCTACCCCGACTCCCCCTACGAAGTCACCCTGCGGCACCTGCTGGAACGAGCGGACAGCTGGTGCGCCACCTGGGGTGTCACCTGCCTGGTCACCGCCGACCTGATCGACCGCCAACAGGACTTCGCTGAGGCGATCGCCGGCTACACCAGAGTCGGGACCCCCGGGTTCCGACCCAGTCGCCTCGAACGGATCCTCGGACCCGAGTGGGTCGACTCACGCACCGAGCCCGGCGTGCAGGCCGCCGACATGGTCGCCTACATCCTTCGTCGCCACGAGGAAGTACAAGGCTCACCCAAGGCACAGCGTGCAGCCCGCTCACTGAGCCACGTGCTCAGCCCCGCGGTGCGCCACCAACGCAAATGGATCCCGTAAAAAGCTCGAGGGCCCCAGCAGGGCCCTCGGCGGACAACGCCCCGGCGATCCGGTTCGTCGTAGTCCCAGACTACCGCCACATCACCAAGAAACCTACATCACAACCAGGTAACTATCTGTGGCCGCGGACGATGCGCGGTCGTCCCATCGGATCACGCTTGGCATCTCACCCTTCTGACGGCGCGTGACCGGCCTCGCATACCAAGATCGGTCGTCAGGCGGCTGTGCTGCGTGCTGCTTCGCGTAGGACCGTTAAGGCTTTCCTGGCGCGGTACTGCAACTGGTCGACGGTTTGTCCGGGCTGAACCAGCTGCACGCACGCCGAGCGGGCGGTGATTCCCGCGCTGGACCGCGACGTGATCCCGTCCTCGTGGGCGGTGACCGCCAGCGCGACCAGCAGATCCATGTCTTCGCGGCTGAGGCCCGCCTCGGTCACCGCCCACCAGTACAGGTCGGTGGTGTGCAGTGGCCTCATGTACTCCCCGCGATGATTGAGGCGCTCCACCGCTTCAAAGTCCAACGTGGCCCGATCACGCCAGATCCGCTCCGCCGTCTCTCCCCAACCGAAGTCGCGGTCGATCGCCCGACCGACGCGGCGGGCGACCCCCTGCGGGATCCAGCCCTTCAGCGGATCGTTCCACGGATACTGCGCCACCTCGCTCCACAGATAGCCAGCCGCCACATCCTCCAGGTTCCTCACGTCATGGGTCATGGAAGCCCGCCGCATCACGGTGGCCTCACATGCGGGCAGCACCAGGAACACCAGCACCGCTGTCGCGGCGACCCGTGACTCCTCCACCAACGTCAGCCGGCCCAGAGCCAGGAACATCTCCCGGTCCTCCTGCCATTCGGCATCATCAATCCGCCACTGCGCGATCTCCCGGTGCGAGGCGAACTTGGCCAGCAGGGGTTCGCTCCTGGTCCACTGTGGCCAGGTGTCGTCGGCTGCCTCAAGTAGAGGGTCGAGATGGAGGGCGGCGCGCACGCTCATCGCAGGGGTCCTTTCGCGGTTGGTTCGCGATGAACCTCCCGCGGGCACCTCTCCCGTTGCCTACCCCCAAAGCCCGCCCCACGAGGGGTACGCCACCCCGATTCAGCGTTTGGCTAGGGGCGATGAACCTACCCCCGAAACCTGCACCGCACCCCTAGACAGCCACGCTCCAAGGCATGGCGCAACGCGATCTATGGCCCACCCGACTCCGAGCCGACGCCCACTATCCCTGGGGCGTTGCGGTCGTTTCACCCACCGCGGTGGACAACGCTGCGCACAACGAGGGTTGCGGTCCCCCTCAGTTCGGGGTTCCCCAGTCGGGGCGGGGATGGGTGCGCGCCATCCATTTCTGACTACGACCCAGGACTGCGGCGATCTCCGCCGATGTGACCCGGCTTCGCTGCAGCGACGCGATCAACGACCCAACCTCCTCGGGCGCCGCCCGCAGCAGGTCGTCGCGTTCCTCGCCGGTGAGGCGCCGCCATCGCGCCCTGGCTGGCTTCGGCTCCTCCACAGCGGTCCGGCGGTTCTCGAGCTCGACGAGGCGCGTGACGCGGCAGTCGTCACACAGCTTCCCCGGCACCGTCAGGATCGTGCCGCACCGCCCACACGGATGCGGACGACGCCGCGGCTGCCCCGCCGACACGACCGCCAAGGACTCCTCATCGGCGATCCCGTGCCGATCCCGATACACGCGGACCCTGAGTTCATGGGCACGGGCCAGATGGATACCGAGTTTGGCGAACCGCTGCCCACACTCATGGCACATGACCCCCTCGGCGGTGCGGTCCACCCTCCCCCATAATCCGTGACCACTCGGGTCACCGACCCTCAGATCGTCAACGGTGGGCAAGCCCAAACCCCGCTGGACTCTCCTCGCGTGGAACACGCACAGCGGATCAGCTGTCTGCGTCGTGCATCCGAATGCTCCACACCGCGACACGCTCACGGTCACAGATCCTGCTGGGTGCTCGGAGGGCCGAAGATCGGGTCGAGGACAGCGGCCACCCGCGCGATCTGGTCGTCGAGGAGCTCGTCCGCGACGGCCTCGAGTCGTTCCTTGCGGCGCCACGCGGCCCACTTGGCCTGGGCGACCTGCCCGTAGCCCGCCAGCACGCGGCTGACCGGTTGGAGGAGCACGCCCCGGTGGGCAGCCACCGCCGCCGCGGCCAGGCGCAGATCGTCGCGGTTGATCTCCTGACCATCCAGCTGGACGATGTCGACGTAGTCGCGCCAGCGGGTGCTCGTGATCCCGCGCTCCAGGATCGTCACGCCCTTCTCCGCGATGCTGGTCTCAGCGGCGTAGCCGAGCACCTTGATCGGATCCCCGTCGACACGCTCGATGCGCACCCTCCGCGGTGGCGGGACGATCGGATCCCCGGTGGAGACATCCCAGGCCGCGACACCGCGCCACACCCCGAGCCTGGCCCCGACCCGCACCCGGAACCCGGGATAGCCAGCCTCCTCGCGGATCTCAGTCACCTCGATGCTGCCCACGTCGAAGACAACCCCATCGTCGAGCTCCATCGCGGCCACGTCCCGCACCACCTCGACCAGATGTGCCGGCGTCACATCCGCAGAGATCGCGTTCACATCGACATCCTTGGTGGCTCGCCGCCACCCGTACGAGGCCAGCAGGATCCCTCCCTTGATCACGAAAGCATCGCCATGGCGGCTGCGGGTCAGCCGGTCGAGGAACGACTCCAAGACATGCCGGGTCAGATACTCCTGAGTCGGCGCCGGGCTCCCGGTCTTCGACGCCGTCGACCGCGCCGCCGCCTGCAAACGGCGGAACACCTCCTCCCCCGTGCTCACGTCAACGCCTCCAACGCCGCCAACGTCGGCGCCTTCGCACGCGGCAACACGAGGGCCAGCTCCACCAGACGGGCCGGTGTCCCGCCACGACGCAGCCACTCCTTCAACGCGTCCCGCGCCAACTCGTAGCCCACCTCGCCGCGGAGACGGAACGCGTCAACGATCGACCGCTCAGCCGAGTACAACCCGATCCGCAGATCCGACCCCGGAATGAGCACCTCCTCACGTCCCACACCGAACGTGTCACGGTCAAAGGAATGCCACACGATGGAACCACTGCCGGCAGGGATCCTCCCCCCACGAGGGATGGCCACCTCCAACCCGGCCGGAATCGCGTCAGTGAGTTCATGATGGGCCAACGCCGAGGCAAGACAGACCGTCGCATCCCGACGCCGCCTCGCGGCCTCGACCAGGTCCCAGTCCACGCCCGCGTCATCAACCGGCACATAGATCCCCCGAGCGATCCGCTCGTAGCGCCCATCCCGGACGGCCCGATACAAACCGCTCCGAGACAGACCCACCTGGGACGCCGTAGCCGGTGTCAATGTCGCCACCTCACCCACCCCCTTTGAGACGATCCGTACACAGCTAATGCTACCTGATGACGGATCAGCTCGCGTGATGGCTTTGGGCTTGGATAGCGCATCCAGGAGTTGGGACGTAACTGACATTGAGGTCAGAGCCCATGACAGCCGCCCTGATCGCACCGCAGGCGTTCAACGACGTTGTGTAGGCCATCAACACCGTCGTGGTCAACTCGATCGGAACCCCTCACACGGACCTGCTCAACTCAACGGACCCCTATTCGTCGCAGGAACCGCTTCCGCCAACGGTCCTTGACACGGTTCGCCTCCTCGAGCTTGAGCTGATCGGAATCCCGATGGAGTCGAGCCTCGTCGCGAGAGAACGGCCTTGCCCATCGAATGCTGCCGCGGTCGATGACGTAGTGCGACTGACACGGCAGCGACCAATTGCCGATCGACGGTCGAACTGAGATCGATCCGTCGAACGTGAGCACCCACTGTGCAGGGGACAACGGCGTGATGACCTCGCGACGGCATCCGCAGGCGCACAAGTGGGACGCTGTTGAGAACGAGGCTGAGACGTACAGCACCCCGGACTCCAACTCGTTCGGGAACGACGTCACGAACTCGGGAACCATGTTGCTCACTCTCACGCGGCGACCTCGACCTCGACCGCGTCGGCTACTTCAGTCTCAGGAGCGCCATTACGGATGGTTCCCGTGAAGACCTTGTAGACCGTCTCGGCCGCCTCTTCCGCTGACGCGTAGTACTTGAGGTACTTCTTCCAGTTGCCCACGGCGAGCACCGCGTTCAGGCAGTTCAGGTCTGATACCTGAATGTTTCGGTCGTACTCGTTCACGAGGCCGGTAGCTGTCGCGGTTGCCTGCTCGGGTTGGTCCGGGAAGTGGTTGACGACTGTCAGCAAGCCGGACAGACGCCCATCCTCGTCGCGGATGCCCATGCCCACCTCAATGGCTGGGATGCGCCGGATTCGGAGCCAGCTCAGGATCTGATTCTTGTCCTCGGACTCACCCGCGGCGAGAAAGACGAAGGTGCAGTTGCAAAGTACGTCCAGGTTCTCGGTTGTGACGTGGAACGGGTGAGGCTCGATACCCGTATGCATGCGGGAGAACTGTCGCGCAAAGTACTCCGCCTTATTTGGACGGTCCTTGAGGTCTTCGATGTCTGCGGCACCAGGTGCTCGGAAGGCGTTGTGGTTGTCGAAGACGTCTCCGTCGAACAGGGCGATGGTGTCCACCCAGGTCTTGGAGACGTGGTCGAGGATGTAGGAACCAGTCCCGCCGAGCCCAATGATGCCGATCCGCTGTCCGCGGAACCGTCCGTTGAACTCGGCGAGGCCGGCTCGTGCCGTGCCGGTGTCGGGGTAGACGAACGGCAGATCACTGGGAACCTCGGTCCAACCGGCTCCTGGCCTAGCGGTCACCGATGGGTCCAATGCCTTGGCCGGATGGCTGAGAACTCGCACATAGGACACGATCTTGTCGTACGTCGAGGCGAACATCCCCGTACCCTTCGGCTTGCTAGAGATCATGAACGAGGCCACCAGTTCCGGGGCGATGGCGTGCGACTCCGGTGATGGTCCGGCCATAGGTTGGCCCAGCTCGTCACAGGGGTGCTCGCCGATCCACCAGATCCGGTGGTCGCCAGCACCGTCCTGGACGATGTTTCCACTGAAGACGACGGGCAGCGCCAAGCGCCCATACGCCACGACCTTGGCGGCCGTAACGTATGGGACCTGCTCGACGATCAGATGGTCGCCCTCAAAGGAGAGGCAGTAATCCTCGGCGAGCAGCCTGCTCGTCGAGGGGTCAGCTGCGAACAGTGACGTAGACATCGAAGACCATGTTCGTCTTGACGTTGACCTTGCCGCCAGGGCGCAACGTCCCGGCCCCACCACCGTACGATCCACGCGAGAACTCGATGCGCGCCAGGTCACCTTCGGTGAGCGGCTCATTCGGGAACGCCAGGTCGTAGACCTGCTGGTAGGAAATCTCCCGCTCGGTCCACTGGGACCTGCGGGTGTTGACGAAGATCGTCACAGGCGGCTTGCCGTGACCAGGACTGGTGTTGTCGGCGGGACCCATGGTCCCTCCTTTCGCTAGAGCCCCGGGTTGAGGCTTTCCAGAACTGTATCAGCAAAGCGGCATTGCGTATCACGAGACACACCGTGTCGTGTCAGCGACGGGTCAACGGCGCGCTAGGCTCACGTTCATGGAACGGACACGCACAGAGGCGGCCAACGCTGCGGTCTCAGCATGACAGGGACCTCTGGCACTTCCCCGGGCATGGAGCGGCTCGACCTAACGCAGTTGGGTGCGCTGCTGCGCGAGCGGCGTGGGAACCTGTCGCTTCGCCAAGCCGCTGCTGAGGCTGGCGTCAGCTTCAGCACCTTCACCCGCATTGAGGCGGGTGCCCAGCCCGACCTGACGTCCTTCACGCTTCTGTGTGCTTGGCTCGGAGTTTCGCCCGGGCAGTTCTTCATGCCGACGGCGCTGCGCGAGGTGGCACCGATCGACGAAGCGATCGCGCACCTTGCTGCTGACCCACGCCTCGAACCTGATGCTGCGTCCAAGATCACCGAAATGCTGCGCAGCATGTACGACGCTCTGGCCAAAGCACCGGTTCAACGCCACGTGGTCGCTTGCCACCTCCGCGCAGCTTCGATGCTCCGGCCCGGAGTGCCGGAGCGGCTCAACTCACTCCTGGGCGAGATGCACGACACATTGGCCGCCCGTGTTGCTGCCGGGGAACTGTGACGCTACGACGCGGGTTCAAGGCAGAAGCCGAACGCGAGGCAGCGCGGGTTCGGAGAGAACTTGGCCTCGCCTCGCACGATCGGCTTGACCCACGTGAGCTTGCCAAGCATCTGAGGGTTTCGATCGTCGACGCCGCCGACTTGGTGGACATCAGCGAGCTCGAAGAGTTGGAGCGGCTCCAGGCGTTCGCCTTCTCCGCCGCCACCTTCGAGATCGATGACCGCAGGATCGTTGTCGTGAGTCCTCTCCGAACTCCGGGTCGGCAAAACAGCGATATTGCCCACGAACTGGCCCACATCATGCTGAAGCACGACCTTGCTGAGATCCGCGAGCTCAACGGGATGCCCTTCCGCACCTGCAAACCGGATGAGGAGGAGGAAGCAACGGCCTTCGGTGGCACGCTTCTTCTCCCGCGCCCACTCCTCCTCAGTGCAGCGCGCCAGCGAACGTCCGTCGATCAAATCGCCAGCCAGTACGACGTCACTGTCGAGATGGCGCGCTTCCGTTACAACACCACGGGTGTCGCCAAGCAGGCTGTTCCTCGATGATCCCTGTCGCCAACACTATCGGGGTATGTGTGGATCCATGACTATAGCTAGTACCCCGGCCGTGAACCTTTGCCCTGCAGGGGTGACGTGAAGGGCTCGGGCTACGCCTTGGTCACTTTGCCGTCGAAGCCCTCGTAGAGATCGAAGTTGCGCTCACCGATCAAGGCCACCAGAGTGTTGAACGCCTCGGTGAGGGGTACCTCGTTGTTGAGGTCGTTCGCCTCGTAGGCGCGAACCGATGGCAGTGTGTCGTTCAGATCGGCAAGCAGCACGTAGAACTTCTCGTACTGTTCGTCGCGTCCAGCAGGGTCCTGGCGTCCGGTGAACAGCCGCAGACGGGGGCCGGAGTTGAGAAACGTTGACTTTCTCCGCCCGGTGCCGTCGTCCTGGGCGCCGACGTCGAAGAACAGGAGCGCCGCAAGCACCGCATACGGGAATCTGCGATGCAGGGTTACTGCCTCGTTCAGCAAGTCTGCGCGGCGGTTAGTGAGGTTCTTCTGGAAGTTTCCAGTCGTGGCATCTCTGAATAGGATGGTCTTGATGCTCACAGCGAGGATCAGCCCCGATTCCTCCGTTGCCCAGGTGACGTCAACCTTCTTCGCGCCGATGCCACCCGCGAGGCGTCTCTCAGCGCCGCTGACACCGACCTCGCCTGGACCGCTGGGTCGTGCGCCGCTCATGCCTCGCTCGCGGAGCTCTTCGGCGACAGCCAGCGCAAAAGCTGCGGACAGTTTCTCGTTGTAGTTCTTCTTGGTGGCCTGGGGTGCGTTATCTGCTGGCTTCGAGCCGACCGAGCGGATGGCCGCTGTGAGTCGCTCGTCAATTGTTGGCACGACGACTCCTCGTCTCGCGTCGACCCGCGAGAGCGGCGCGCGCGTAGCGGATTTCCCTGACATCTGGACGTCGCATCCCCAGAGCTCGCACGAGCAGTGCGTCATCGACGAGTCGAGCGGCCTCCAGCACTCTCCCGCTGCGGAGCTTTCCGGCGACCTGTGGTCGGATCGCTCGTAGCTGCTCTGCGGCTGCTACCACTGTCTCGGGTGATGGGAGTGCCCAAAGGTCGGCTTCTCCGGGCTCCATCTTGAGCATGCCGCCGCCGTATGCCCGGCCGGTGAACTCGGCACCCAGCATGGTGACGGAGTTGAGGGCTGCAACTGGCAGCAACTCGCGTCCGATCTCTTGATGCTTCTCAGCCAGGTAGATGCCGTGGACAGAATTGAGGTGCAGGGCGTTTGCACTGTTGGTGGTCACACGAGGGGTGTCCGCGTTCATGTAGGTGAGCAGCAGGTCGGCTCGCCGTACAAGTGGAACACGCCACCATTCCTTCCGCACCCGGCACTTGTACGCCGTGTGCACAGAGTCCGCCTCACCCTTCGCGATGTAGGCGAGCGCAGCCTCCGAGGGAGCATCGGAGGGCCGAAATAGCATCGTCCGCTTCCCGGCCCGACCCAGCTCTGCGTGCGCGCGAGAAGAGAACTCCAATCCGCGCAAGTGAGAAGACCCAGGCGGCGACAGCCGTACCACGTCCCTCGGAAGGAGACCGAGTTCGGCCACGCGAGCGGGGCTAAGCGCGAAGTACTTGTTGTTTCCCGTCACCATGCCCAGGGTTGTCTCTCCCCACGTCTTCAGGGCAGCAAACGTTCCCTCGAGAAGTAGAGAACCATAGATGCCAGCGGCCTCTGGGGCGACTGTGGAGCCTGACCACTTCGCGGAGGGGTCGTCGGGGACCCATGTCGCAGCGATCGGCATCTCCGACAGCAGCGCGCCGGCGTCGCTGACCTGACGGATGCGTGCATAGTCTGTGGACCCGCCGTAGCCGTCAGCCAGGAGCAGCAATGCCTCCGTTTCAGCCTCAGCGAACACTCGCTCCTCGAATAGGACGAGATCAACTTGAGCGAAGTTCTCAAACAGAAATCGCCGGACAGGAGAGGCGTAATTCGCGTGCAGCAGTTCAGCCGGCAGCACGAAACCTAGCCGGCCCCCGGGCCGTAAGCTAAGCGCGCCATGGACCGTGAACGCGGCCCACGACGACGCCAACCCCGATAGGGCGACCCCGCCTCGCAGTGCGGCGGCGCGCGCCTTCGCTCTTGAGTCGCCAGAGAAGTCCTGGAAACGGATGTAGGGCGGATTGCCCACTACCGCTGTGTATCGTCCGTCAGCTGGAGCATCGAAAAAGTCACCGACCCTCATCTCGACCGAGCCACCTGCTGAGCTGATACGAGCCGTGCCAGCGGCAGCGCTCCAAGGGTGCAGCTCGACGCCGTGCACGTGCGGCTCCAATACGCCGAGTTCCCGAAGTCGCGCCACGGCGTGCACTAGGAACTCCGCATCCCCGGCCGACGGCTCGAGGATCAGGTCGGTGCGCGACCTGACGGCCCAGTCAACGATGAACGAGGCGATCTGCGGCGGCGTGAAGAATGCCCCACGAGCCTTGCGGAGAGGCGCCGTGTCGAGAGGATCGCGCGCGCCAGGAGTCATGCATTTCAACTTACCTTGGACGGACGACCATCCGCGGCATGCGCTGCCGAGGAGTCCTCAGTTCGGTGAACCGAGGATCGGGCGCGTTGCCCCTTGCTCGGCTCATCAACGAGCGTGACCGACAGCGGTGGGGTGACTCCGATCCTCAACCGGTCTCGAGCCACCTCGTCTGATCGAGTATGCCGCTGGCTCGGGCGGTGAGATCGAGGTCTGCGTTGTCACCGAGGGCGTCGGCGAGGATCCGGCGGGCGGAGGTCGAGTGGCCTTCGTGGACCATGATCCCGGCCAAGTCGAGGCGCGCGGTTTCGGAGTCGGGGTCGGCTGTCAGGGCGATGGTGGCGGCGCGTTTCGCGGCGTCGAGGTCGCCTGACTGGAGGTGACCGGTGACGAGGATGTGGGCGACGTCGGTGACGGCGCAGATCATGTGGTGGTCGACGCGGTCGCCGTCGATGAGCCAGGTCCAGCCGGCGGGGCGGAGCTGGTCGAAGGGGCGTCCGGTGACCAGCTGCAGCGCGGTTTCGAGGTCTGCGATGCCGTCTGGTCCGCGGGTGATGCCGCGGGTGCGGAGGCGGCGGAACAGGTCGGCGTCGACGAGGAGGTCTTCGACGAGGTAGAGGCCTACTCCCCTGGCTTTGGCTTGGGGGGAGGCTTTGGCGTCGGGGAGGTGGGGGGTGCTGGTGTGGGGGTTGGTGCCGAGCCACAGGCGCAGGGTTGAGATGACGGTGCGGGCCCGTTCGACGGTGATGCCGAGGGCTGCGGCGACCTGGTCGCCGGTCACGCCGTGGGGGTGGAGGGCGAGGTAGGCCAGGGCTTCGGTGTAGTAGGCCTTCTGCTTGGCCAGCGGTTTGCCGTGGCAGCGGGCCGTGACGGGCCCGAGGAGCGAGAGGCGGGGGTAGGGGCAGGAGGGGGAGAACCAGGCCCGCACCTGCGCATCAAGGTCCGGATCCCGGTCCTGCAACGCCTCCGCGACCGGCTCCGGCACCCGGGGCGCCACCGTGATCAGGTCATCGCTGGTGACGACGGCAGTCTCGATGTAGGCGTGGTCGGGTTCGGGGAGCACCGACTCGACCGTGTCGGGGTCGTCGTTGTCGCGGTCGGCGCGATGTTCGGGGAGTAGGTTGCCGGTGACGTCGACGAGCTCGTCCGCCCTGGCTGGTTGGGTGTCGTCGCGGGTGGCGGCGGCGAGGAGGTCGGCGCAGCCGGCTGCTTCGTCTTCGGTGAGGCCGACGGCGGTGAGCTCGAACCCGAATCCGCGGATGCGTCCGGCTGGTGTTAGCGCCAGATCCCCTCCACTCGGTGTGAGGGTGAGGATGGCAACACCGGTCTGGTGGGGGTGGTTCGCGATGAGCGCAGCCAGCTGCTCGAGATCCTCCGATGGCTGGCCGGTGATGACGGCGGCCGCGGCCCAGGTTTCGTCGCCGGCCTGCACGGCGCGTCCCTCAGAGGCGGACACCGCGTGGTGGGCGGCGCGTGCGGCGTTCGAAGTGGCGATGGCGAGGATCTCATCGAGGTCGGCGTCGAGGCGTCCGGGCGACATGCCGATCACTTGGGTGGCGGGGCCCGCGCAGGCGATCCGGACCCTGTCGGACCAGGGGTTGATGGCGAGTTCGGCGGCGAGGTAGCGGGTGAAGTCGGCGCTCATCACCGGATCCCCGGACACCGTGACCAGGCCGGCGTGTTCGAGGTTGAGGAGCACGACCCGGTCGGCGGTGTCGGCACCGATGGTGACCAGCAGCGGCCAGGGGCACGGACGGTCCGGGACCAGGTCGCCGACGGTCTCCACGGGGGCGGTGTTGGGCAGCAGCCACCCGTCGCAGTCCTGGATCCAGGGGGCGGGGAGCTGGTCGGGGGTGTGCACGACGATGGTGGCGTCGCGGGCGACGACGGCGGCGGTGAGGGTGGTGTGGGGGTCGAGGCGGCGCAGCACCTGGTCGAGGCGGGCCACCAGGAGGCCGGAGAGGCTCGTGGCGAGCTGTGCGGTCTGTTCGATGGGGGCCACCACCGGGTCGGGGGTGGCGATCATCCGGCCGGGGCGGCGGGTGCGGAACTGCTCCTTGCGTCGCGCGCCGAGCAGGGTGGAGATGCCGACGCCGAGGAACGTGCCGGCGCCGAGGAGCCCGGCGACCTCCCACGCATACATCGGCGCATCAACCCTGTCGGAGTCCTCGGCGATGTCCACGGCGGTGGCTTCCGCGCGGAGCGGGGTCAGCGTCGCCGGAGCCGCGGAGGAGATCGCCGTGGGCGCGGCAGCGGACGGCGCGGCGGCGGACGGCGTGGCGGAGGGCGTGACTGAAGGTGCTGTCGACGGGGTGGCGGCGGCCGGCGTCTCGACGGGGGCGGTGTCTTCGGCGGGGAGCAGTGCGGTGACGGCTTCGCGGCGAGGAGTCTCCGGCTGCGTCTGGGTCTGGGGTGCCGGTTCGACTTCCGAGGCTCGGGCTTGGCCGGGGAGGGTGAGGGTCCAGCCGACATCGATCTGGTCGGGGTCCTGCAGGACGTGCCCGGTGGGCTGTGGGGTGCCTTTGTTGGCGTCGTAGAGCTCGGGCCACCGACCAGGGTCGCCGAGGTGTTCCTCGGCGAGATCCCACAGGGTGTCGCCCTCGTCGACGACCACCGACTCCACTACTGGAGCTGGTGCGGTGGGTGGTTCGGGGCGGGGGTCCTGGCTGGGCAGCGCCACCGCCCCCGGCATTGCAGCGGCCGCCGGGACGGCGGCTGGGGGGATCTCTGGTTGGGTTGCGCCGGCGTTGAGGGGTGTGGCAATGAAGGCGGCGGCGGCCGCGACGACCAGTGCCCTGGCCAGGCCTTGCGGCATCGACGCGGCCGGCAGCCGCGGCGCTTTCACCCCGCGCAGCAACGCCACCGTCTCAATGAGGATGAGGATGGTGAGCCAGGCCCACAGCACCCACGCGGCGGCCCAGACCAGGACCAACAGGAAGCGGCCGGAGTCGGGGGCCAGCAGCATCCCCGCGAGGCGGTCGAGGGAGGGAAGGAAGCCGGGGAGTTGTCCGAGTTGGATCAGCAGCCAGGGGGCGCCGGCGACGATCCCGGCGATGGCGAGGATGGCGGCGATGCTGCGGAGGGTGCGGGTCATTGTTCGGTTCCTCCGAGGACGGATTTCACGGTCGCCGTTCCGGTCTCCGTGACGCGCAGGGTGGTGATGCCGATGATGGAGAGGAACTGGCAGTCGTAGGTCCCGGTGACGGTGACGGTGATGGTGTCGCCGCCGCTGATCGTGGTGGTGCCGGTGTAGGGGGAGGCGGCGACGTAGGTGTTGGCGGCCGCGATGGCGGTGTGCACATCGGGGCGGGCCCGGCCGGAGTCGAGGGTCAGGTGTTGTCCGCCGGCACGTGCTGCTTCGTCGGCGACGGCGCGCGCGTGCTGGGCGGCGCCGGCGTGGCCGGCGAAATCGATCCCGATGCCGATGGTCACGATGAACGCCACCATCGCGACCGACACCCACACCGACACCATTCCCCGCTCCCCACGCTTCTTCCCATGCCCGGAAGAACCCCGACCGGGGCGGGTCAGCGCGTGACGGGGGTTCATCGTCGGCTCCGGTAGGTGTCGACCGGCGAGGATCTCGTGGCGGTGAGGGTGCGGGTGGAGGGGAAGCCGGGGAGGCCGACCTGGAAGTCGACGGTGCAGGTCACGGTCACCGACACCACGGCCGGGGTCCCCAAAGGGGCGCGGAGGCCGGAGGCGTTCACCGAGACGTTCGAGCTGCGGCAGGTGGTGCCGGACTCGGTCAACGTGGAGGCCGCCACCTGGCGTGCGGAGGCGGTGGCGGTGCCGGTGTCGCGTTCGAGGGAGGCGGCGCGGGCGGCCTGGGAAGCGGCCGAATCCACCGTCATCTGCGCCAACGCGCCGGTGGCCAGCACGACCAGCAGACCGACCATGCCGAGCAGAACGGGCAGGATGATGGCGGTCTCGACGGCCACCATCATCCCCCGCTCACCATCACGCCTCATCGTCGTCAGCTTTCGGGGGTGACGACGTTGACGACCTGGACTTCGGCGATCCGCAGGGTAGCCGTGTCGGACAGCTGCGTGGTGATGGTGCCGCTCTGTCCGATGCCGGACCAGTTGACCACCCAGTGGGAGGTGGCGGTGATCGTGTACTCGCCATCCCTCTCGTACATGTGGCCGCAGTCCGGGGATGGTTCGTTGTGTACCCAGATCGAGCGCCAGGGCTTGCCTTGGCCGCAGGTGATGGTGGTGCCGTCGCCCATGTCCCACACGACCTTGTCGACCTGTCCGGTGGCGGTGACGGTGTAGCCGGCCTCAGACACGGACTTGGTGATCGGCCCCCACGTCGACGGGGTCGGGTTGGAGACCCACATCCACGCATTCCAGCCGACGTAGCCGAGGTCTCTGGGTGCGCGTTCGGCTTGTTCGGGGAAGGTGCCCATCCGGATCGCTTCGAGTTGCATCCGCTCCACCGCCCGCCTGGCGAGCTCCGCGGGATCCGGCGGAGCCGCCAACTGCGCCGCAGCCGCCCACAAGTCCCAGGTGTTGCTCCACCCACCCTCAGTGCCGGTCCGGCACTCGATGATCGTCCCGGTCGTGTTGCCCTCCCAGACTGGGTCGGTCAGTGGCGGCTGGTAGGGCTTGACGCGGGCGTAGCACTGCAGGTCGGGCCGCCAGGCCAGGCCCCACTGGATGCAGGGCAACTCCGCACCGCCACCGGTGAAGCAGCCCGACGGAGCCGAACCACCACCGCCAGCACTCCCCTGCCCGCGGCCACCACCCCCCGACGAGCCGGGCACATTCACCGACACCACGATCGTGTCTTCGTTCAAGAAGGCGCCGCCGGAGCCTTCTGCAGAGGCTGGCCGAACTGATGCCCCGACGAGGAGGGTTCCGAGGACGACCAATACCGGTAGGACTCGTCTCAGCATGATTCGACCGCCTCACTCTGTCCTCCGTTGATCCGCCAGCTGTTGCCGACCTGGACTACGTCGAGCCTGAAGTCGACGAAGCGCAGGCGGGCAGGGTCGAGGACCGAGTTGCCCTCAGCGTCGACCATGTCGCTGCTGGTGCTGTCGCTACACACGCGGACTTCCACGGACTTGACGCCTCCGGCCTCCACCACCGGACCCACCCCCTTGTAGGTGTACGTGCGCTCGCCGACTTGGACGATCCCCTTACTGCGGTACTCACCGATGACCTGCGACTCTGCCGAAGTGTGCGTCCCTGTTGTGATGTCGGCCACCTGCTGAAAGTCAGCCTCCAGGTCGCTCCGGACCGCGTTGAGTGCGCGGAAGTACTCCACCGCTGCCGCTTGGGCGGCTTCTTGTTCGGGTGACAGGGTGCTCGTGGGCGACGGTGAGGCGGTGGGGGACGGGCTCGGTGACGGCGTGATCGAGGGTGTCGCGGCCGGTGTGCTGGCCGTCGGTGACTGCGTCTCCGCCGGCTCTGGGGTGCAGGCACCGAGCAGGAACAGTGCGGCCAGGGCCGCGAGTGCGAGTCGTGTGATCATCATCTCTTCGTCTCCGTCAGGATGGGGTGAGTCGTTGGGTGGGTGAGGTGGCCGTGACCTGGATGGTGACGGGGAAGCCGGGGATGACTTGTAGGGCGGTGCCGGTGATGGTGACTGTGGTGAGTCGGGCGGCTCGTTGGGCGGTGACGTGGAGGTTGTCGATGGATCCGTTGTCGGCGGCTCGGGTGGCTGTGGCCTGACCGTGTGTTCCGGTGGCGTTGAGGGCTGCTGCTGCTCTGGCTCCGTCTTGTGCTGCTGCATGGGCGGTTGCTTGTGCCCAGGTGAGCATGGCCCACTGCATCGTCAGCCAGAGGGCGCTGATGACGAGCGGGAAGAGGATGGTGGCCAGGACGGAGGAGCTGAGGCCCCGTTGGTCCTGGTCAGGAGGGGAGGTTGGCCTGCACATATGCGGTGATCGCGGAGATGATCAGGACGGCGATCCCGACGGCGCCGGCCAGGAGGATCGCGTTCTCGGTTGACTGGGACAGACCCCGCTCATCCCGCACCCGGACACGCGTGTGGAGGGTGGCGGTGAGGTAGCTGTAGAGGGCAAGCATCGAAGTGGTTCCTTTCGGGTTAGATCATGCGGAGGACTGCGGGGACGACGAGGGTGATCGCCAGGACGAGGACGAGCAGGGTGACGGGGATGGCGATGCGTTCCCCGTCGGCGTTGGCGCGGCTGATTTGTTGGTTGAGGGTGGCGTTGCGCATGGCGGCGCCGCGGGCGCGTAGTGAGGAGTAGATGCGGGTGCCGTCGGCGCCGGCCAGGCGCATGATGTCGGCCAGGTCGACCAGATCGGGCAGGTCGTAGTGGTGGCCCATGTCCGCCAGCGCGTCCCACGGGTTCTGGCCGGTGTATTGGGTGCGGCGCAGCACGGTGGCCAGGCGTTGGAACACCCAGGAGTCGCCGGTGTCGGCGGCGCGGAGCAGGGCTTCGGGGACGGTGGCGCCGGAGAGCCGCTCGAGGGCCACCATTTCCACGAACGCGACCAGGGCGTAGGAGAATTCTTCGCGGGCTTTGGCGGCTTGGTCGCGGAGTTCGTTGTTGGGAAGGAACCACATGATGGCCGCGAACCCGAGCGAGCCGAGGACGGGCACCGCGATCGGGATGGGGAGACCGAGCAACATGGTCGCCACGCTGATCACGGGCACGACGAGGAGGCCGAGGATGCCGGAGATCAGTTTGGAGCCGTAGAACGTGGCCTTGGTGCGTCCCAGGAGGGCGAGGTCCTTCTCCGGTGCGGTGCCCCAGATGATCGCGGGGAGGTGGCGCTCGGCCCAGCGGCCGAGGCGAACCTCCGAATCTGCCTTCTCCCCCATGCTCAGGGTGTCGAGGGTGATGCGGGGTTGGAGGCGGCCGATGGCGTCCTTCAGATGGGTCGGGGCCGGCACCAGGCCGGCGACGAGCATGACCAGGCCGGCGGTGATGGTGGCGCCCGAGAGCATGGCCAGCTGCAGCGCGGTCATCCCACACCCCCCTGCTTCCCGGCGACAGCGGTGTTGGCTGTGGCGTGCTGTCCGGTGACGCCGATGAACCGCGGCAGGGGCTTGGGGGCGGAGATGCGGCCCATCCACACCAAGGCGGCCAGGTACATGGACATGAACACGGTCAGCAGGACCTGGCCCAGCGGGGTGCGGTAGGGCTCGACGTAGCTGCCGGCCAGGAACAGGCCCCCGAGGAGGAGCGCGGAGATGATGGTGATCATTCTGGCGGCGGTGCGGGCCTTCTGCTGCTCGGTTTCGACCTGGCGGCGGGCCTTGACGTCCTCGTCGATGGATTCGGCCAGGCCCTGCATGGCGGAGGCCACGCCGGGGCCGCGGCGTTCGGCGGCGAGGATCAGGGTGGCGGCGAACAGGTCCCCTGTCGCATCATCCAACTCGTCGGCAAACAACCTGAGCGCGGTGGCGGTGGCGACGTTGGCGCGGACCCGCGCAGCCAATCTGCCGATTTCGGGGGCCAGCGCGGCGGGGGCGGAGCGGGCGGCGTGCAGGATCGCCTGCTCCAGGCCGCGGCCGACGGTCAGGACGCCGCCGAGGGCGCGGGCGAAGTCCGCCAGCGCGTTGAGCCGCTCGATGCGGTTCGTCGCCCGACCGGTGACCATCTTGTAGATCATCACCGAGGCGGCTGGTGCGATGACCAGGGCGACGAGCCACCCGGTCACCACGGCGATCACGGCGCCGGCGGCCAGCCCGGCGAGGGCAACGACCCGGACCTTCGACAGCCGGCGGCGCAGCCGGAGCCGCGGCGCCTTCGCGGGGGTGACGGGGTGGGGGGTCAGACCGTAGATCAGGCCGAGGATGCCAGCCACGATCAACGCACCCGACAGGGCAGCCAGGACAGTCATGGGCGGGTCCCCCGCTCGGCGTTGAAGCCAGCCAGGTCGAACCCGAACCGCTCCAGCATCCGGAACCTCGGAGGCAGGATCTGCGCGGTGGCGCGGTGGCTGCCCGGCTCGGCGGCGAAGATGGTGGTGGTGGCGTAGCCCTTGGCGTCCTCGCCGGGTTCGACGGCGATGATCTCGCTCACCCAGCGGCGTTTCCGCCACGTCCCGTCGGGCTGTTGGACGGATTCGACCTGGAGTTGGACGATCACGTCGATGTCCTCGGCGATCACATTCAGCGCGTACTCGCGGGTGATGTTGGCACCTTCCTGCGTCGCACAGGTCACGAGCTTCCGGATCGCGCCCTCCGCCGTCCTCGCATGCGTGGTGGACATGGAGCCCGAGCCGGACTGCATGCATTTGAACATGGTCACGATCTCCGAGCCGCGGACCTCACCGACGATCGTGTACGACAAGTTCGCCCGCAGGGAGTCCTCGAGGGCCTCGCGGACGGTGTACTCGCCGGCGCGGCGGCCGTTCAGCCCGATCTCCCCGGAGCCGGGGTTGGCCTGCCACTCGTGGACCACCTGATGATCCCCGGTGTCCTTCAAGTACAGCTCGTACTCGGTCTCGATGGTGCCGATCTGCACATGGGCCGGCAGCTCGTGCGCCAACGCCCGCAGCATCGTGGTCTTCCCCGTCCCCTGATCCCCCGACACCACCAGCGACATCCGGGCCTGCACCACCGCCGACAAGAAGCTGGCGGCCACCGCCGATAGGGAGCCCAGCGCGACGAGCTCGTGGAGGCCGGCGTCAACGAGGCGGTTGCGGCGGATGATCACCGTCGGCCGTGACGTCACCCACGCCGAGGCGAACAGCCTCGCCCGGTTCGGCAGCGCGAGGTGCAGCTTCGTGGCCGCCTCGGAGAACTCCCGCGGCTTGGGTTGGTGGGCGGCCATGAACGTCAGGTACTCGATCAGCTGCTCATCGCTGGAGGCCACCGGCGCGGCCGGGACCAGTTCGCCGTCGCTGTTCTCCACCAGCACGTTGTCGTAGCCGGAGATGATGAAGTTCTCCACCGCGTCATCGTCGAGATACGGCTGGAGCCGGCCGAGGCGGAAGACGGCGTCGAACAAGGCCTGGGCGAGCTGGTCCTGGTGGTCCAGGGTCCAGGTGAGCTGTCCGCGGACGGTGGAGGCGCGGGACTCCTCCTCCAGCACCGTCGCGATGATCTCCCGCCCCACCAGCTCCCGCTCCGCGGGGTCGGGGTCGCGCTCCGAGAGTTCCGCAGAGACGCGTTCGCGGAGGGTGTCGACCAGATCCCAGTCGATCTCCCCCGCCAGGCGGCGCTGGACCCGGGGGGCGAGCACCGGCCGCACCAGCTCGGGCTGCGCGTCGGGCGCCTGCTGGGCTTGGTGGCGTGGCTCCTCCGTGGTGAGCATGCGGAAGCTGCCGCGGGTCCGGCCCGCCGGTGGAGTGGGTTGGGTGAACAGTGCCAGGGTGCCGGGGTCGATCTCGGCAGCGGCTTCGAGTGCGTCGCTCATGCGGAAACCCCCAGGGCGGTGATGGATGTGGTGTGGAGCTCCTCGCCGGTCTGCCGCAGGGCCTTGCGAAGCTTGAGGCCACGCTTCGGCTCCGGCTGGCCGTGGCTGAGGACGGCGGCCTCCTCCGGCGCCCACGGCAACGACACGCTGACTTCGCGTTTGATCACCGACGCCACGGCGTGGGCCGTGTAGGGCCGGTTCGGGCCGATCAGCAGCCCACGGACCGGGGCCTCCGAGGGCACCTCCGCGGCCGCCACTGCCGCAACCGCCGGCAGATCGCTACGCATGACCAGCAGCAGCTCGTCGGCGGCCCGCGCCAGCGGGGTCGCAACATGGGTGTGGCCGAGGCGGCCGAGATCGATCAGGACGTCGACGCCGAGCTGGGACAGCACCCGCAGCTGCGCGGCCAGCGCCGGCCACAGATCCGTCAGGCCGCCGGCCTGCGCGGCGCCGGCGGGGCCGGGGATCAGGGAAGCGGTCTCCGACAGCCGCAACGGCAACTCGCGGACCGCAGCCTCGAGCCCGCCCTGGCGGTGAGCCGACCAGAGCTCGACCAGGGTGCCGGGATGAGCCACGGTGCCGCGGTAGTAGCCGGCCAGGATCGCCGACCCGCCCACGGGGTCGGCGTCGACCAGCAGCACCTGGTTCGGCCACTCCAACGCCAACCCCAGGGCGGTCGTGGTCACCCCAGGCGAACCCGAGGCAGAAGTCAGCGCGTAGACAGCCATCAGGTGTCCCGACTGTCGAGGACCAGCGCCGCACGACCCAACGCGGCCGCAGCCGCCGTACGCGGCGCATCAGCTTCCGCGACGTCCACCGACACCGAGACCTGGCCAGAAGCCTCGTCGCGGGCGGTAGCCACCACCACCGCGGGAATCACCACGTTGACGGTGCACTGCGCCGTGGTGGTGCCGTCGGGGGTGTCAATCGTGCCGGACTCCCCCGCCGCGCAGGCATAGGCCGGTTCGGTCAGGATCACCCGCACCCGGTCCCCGACCTGCAACGGAACCGCCGGCTCCGCACCAGGCGGCAACGACAACCCCACCACCGTGCGGCCCGTCGCAGGGACCATGACCTCCACCCCTGCAGTTGGGCCAACCAGCGATCCGGCCGCCACATCATGCGCCGCACGCTTCCCCAACAGGGCAGGCAGCTCGTCGGCGTCGAGGTAGCTCAGCTGCTGGTTGGGGGCGATCTGCACGGTGGTGAACATCTCCGCGGTCATCACCTGCCCGCGGGCCACGGGGACGCGGGCGGCGACTGCCTCGACGGTGGAGCCTGTCGACCAGAACACCAACGCTCCCCCGGCCGCGCCGAGCAGGATCAGCAGCCCCGCTAACACCGCGAACAGCGGCCGCCGCTGCGTCCGGGCCGCCGGCGCCGCCACGATCGGCGGCCTCACGGTAGTTGGTTCGTCTCCTGTAGGAGCCATAGTCATGGTCACACTCTCTATCAACCCGGGCACACTGGTCCCATGGCGTAAACCTATCCTCAACGCAATATGGCCGCTAGTGTACTTTCGGGCACTTATGGGAGGGTGGGGACTCCGTAGAGCTCCGCGAGCCGATCCGCGTGCTTCGGCCAGGGCCGATGCGTACCCGATTCCCACCTCGCCACCGTGCTGGCAGCCACTCCCAGCTCCGCGGCCACCTCGTCTTGGGTCAAGCCACGGCGCAGTCTAAGAGAACGCAGGGTCACCACCCCCGCCTCCTCCGGGGCGATCCCAAGCAGTGAACAGATCGCGGCCCAGGTCGCCGGATGAGGGGTGGAGCGTCCGTGCTCCCACGCCGCGACCCGGGTACCGTCAGCGACACCGACCCTCTGAGCCAGCTGGGCCTGGGTGAGACCCGCGGCCAGCCGTGCCTCACGGAGCCGCTCTGCCACTGACATGCCCACAGGATAGGGGCCCGCCTCACCGCGACACCCCCCGCACACCAGGGGTGGGCCGACCACCCCGATGCTCCGGCCTCACCGCCACCGACTCCCCCACCGTGCCCTCCCCCGACTGCAGCACCTGCGCCAGGAGCCGCAACGTCACCGGACCCTGCGCCGCTGGCGTCGGCGAAGACTGATCCTCCTGCCCGGCGAGGTAGCGGGCGGCCAGAAGCCGGGTCCCCTCGCGGGCATCCCGATGGGTAGTCGACACCGACGATCCTGTCTCCTCCCCCACTGCAGCCAACGTCTTACGCTGTCCAGCCAGCCCCAGACGACCCGCCATCACCTCACTCAGCCGACCCGGCAGCCCCTCAACCAACTGCGCCACGCGCTCGCGCTCCTCCCTGAGCAGCACCCTCTCCTCGGGTGACTCACTGACCGGGCCCACCGTGCGGTCCTGCCCGCTGGCGAAGTCCCCGATCCGTTCACTGACCACCTCTCGGCTCTGTGCCCGACGGCGGTTGTGGTCCCAGAACTCGTAGCCGGCCTCCCGGTACGCGAACGACCCCCACGACGCGCGATGAGGGTCCCACCGGTCCACGATCTCCGCCATCCGCAGCGACGCCTCCGCGACATATTCGTCACGCGCATGGGCCAGAGCAGGTGGGATCTTCTTGCTCCAATGCTTGGCAGCCGCTACACCCGACGCGACGATCGCCGCCCGCGCCAACCGGCCCCGCTCCACCAGAGCATCCAACTCGCCGGGCGACGCGCCCGCTGTCAAGGCCTGGGCCTCCGCAACACCCGACCTGGCCGCCGCAGCGATCACCCCAGCGTCACGTTGCCCCGCAAGCTCGACCAGAGCCGCGTGATCCTCGATCCTCGGCCTCTCCGGGTCCGGCGACGCACTCCTCGGCTCTGCCACCTGCTGCGTCGGACTCGTGTCCGCGGTGAACTGCACCGCCGGCCCCACTCGAGACACCACCGGCGCCCTCACAGGCGGTTCTGGTTCACTGACCCGACGAGGCTGGACTACGGCGGCCAGATCACTGCGCTGCTCCAACGTCACCGCAGCAGCCACCAGACCAGACTCCACCCGCATATCAGCAGGCGTCACCGCCAACGCGGCCGCCAGATTCCCTCCGAAGCCGGTGATCAGGAGACTGTGGATCACGTCCACGCCCCCCGGTCCCCTGGCCGCCCTCTGGAGCTCGGTAGCGACGGCATCCAACCGTCCGACCTCGGTCTGGCGCGGCAGCATCCGCAGCCACGCATCATGGGCGTCACTCCAGTCGTTCCGGCTGTCCACCATGGCAGCGAGAAGCCGTTCATGGCCGACGCCGTCGGCGACCTCCAGACCGTTCATCAGCTCCACGGCTGAGGTCAGCAGCGACCGCTGCACCCTTGCCACGGCCAGAGCCTCTTCCGGTGACATGGCTGCGGACGATCCAGCCACCGCTTGTGACCATCGCCGCAGCGCATCCTCGAAGCTCCCTGTCGGAGGCAGGGACCCGAGCAGACTGCGCTCGATGCCTGCCAGCAGCAACCGGTTCGCTGGATCGGCCTCCCGTGATGCTGCGCGCGTCACGTAGATCGCCACCAGGCGAAGCTCCTGCCGTTCTGTCTTGGCCAACGGCTCGTCGATGCCCTGGCTTAGGCCCATCGCCGTCACCATCCGCGCCCCCTCACCCACCGCCCCTGTAGCCAGCAGCGGAGCAAGAGCGGACGCTTGACGCATTGCTGGATCGGTCCCACGAAGGATCAGGTCGCATCGACGCACCACCATGGCCCACACACCAAAGGGCAGCGCGCCGTCGTTCAGTGCACCGGCCGCCACCCGGGTGGCGGTCTGGAACCTGGCCATGTCAGGCCTTGTTCAGCTCGTAGTTGACGTCCGACAGCAGTAGCACCAGCTGCAGCGCCTCGGCAGTGAGTTGAGCAGGGTCCCACGCTGCCGAGAGGCGGGCGGCTCGGCCGATGCACTCCCCCACCGTGGACTCGACGTTGACCGGCACCGGCTCGGAGCCGACCGCCAACGCCACCGCCATCGCCCGGCAGGCGACGATGTCGAGACCAGTCAGACCCGAAACGGCTTCGTCATGAACCATGAGGTTGCACGCTTCGTCGACCAGGACGAGCACCTCGTATGAGCCATCAATCATCTTCACCCTCCATGTCAGGCACCTGCACTCTTGATCGCAAGCGGCAGGCGATTTTTCCCAGCTGTCCACAGGGGCCGTGGGTTGCGGGCCCTAGACATATGAACCCGTGATGGACAGGAGCAGCGCGTGACATGTTCTTCGGAAGATGCTGGCAGTGGCGCCCCCGGCGGGCACGCCTGCGGCTACTGGACTCGTCGTCCCCGAGGCAGTTCCTCCCCGGGGGCCAGACTTGGCCACGGTTCGCCGTTGTTGTGCGCTCGTTCGAGCTCGGCCAGCCCGTCCATGATGAGTTTCGCAGCCAGTGCCGAGAACCCATCGATCCCGTCCGCGCGGAGCTCGTTCGGGATGAACTTGGCCGCACCACGTAGACGAGCAGCATCCTCGGCGTCGATGTAGAACCCGAGCTTGACCTTCCGCCTGCTCGGGGAGCTCGTCACCGGAGGCTGGATCGGGGTCTCGATCGAAGCTGGCTGGTGTGCGCGTTGCTGGCCGACCTCCGGGGCAGGCACCGAGTTGGGTGGCCCTGCGGTCCGGTTCTTACGCATCAGTCGGGAGTTTCCCTGGGGAGGGGCGACCTTCGGTGCTAGTCCGCCCAGCGTCCGGCGCGGTGCGTCGCTACTCATCACACTGCCTCCCCCGCGGCCACGGTCTCTCGCGCTTCGCTCGCGGTGATCCGCGCGATGACCTCTTCGCCAAGCGCTTGGAAGTCTTCTGCCAAGCCGACAGCGCTCCTGGAACGTGGGCCGTCGTGCTGGATATGGTCCCTCCGGACTTCCCACCACTTGGGTGCAGACAGGACCGCCTCCTCTAGCTCAAAGGCCAGCAGACCCCGCTCGCGGCTCTCTTGCGCCGCAGCCTCGGCATGCCTGATCGAGGTGGTGAAGATCGGCGCCTCATCCCCCAGATCTTCCGCAATCGCCGCCCGGGCTGTCTCGGAGACGCGCTTGGCGGAGCGGTTCACACCGAACAGCACGACACCGAGAAGGTCGAGGTCGGGGTTCAGACCAACCACGGCGTCGAGCCGCCTCGCGACATCGCGCAGCCCCTTGCGGGAAGACGCGTCTGTCTTGACCGGGATGAGTGCCCAGCGCGCTGCGGCGAGCGCAGCCTGTTGGAGCGTCTCCTGTCCAGGCGGGCAGTCGATGAGGATCAGGTCGTAGCCATCGGCAAGTGGCGTCAGGACCGAGGCGAGCGCCAGCTTCGCAGCGGTCGGATCCTTCTGGGCCTTCATCGTCAGGCCGGCGGCCGCCATATCGAGATGGGGTCCACCGATCAACACATCGAGGTTCTCGCGCACCCCATCAACGGGCGTCGCGCCACCGGAGAAGGCGAGCGCCTGGGCAAGGGCCAGCCCGTCATCGTTGATCGCTCCATGGGTGTAACCAAGCTCCTCCGCCAGGTTGCCCTGCGGATCCATGTCGACAAGGAGAACTCGGTAGCCGCTTGAGGCCAGCATTCCGCCGATGTTGGCGCTGATCGTCGTCTTGCCGACACCCCCCTTTCCGTTGACCACCGCCACAACACGTTCCAATCCAGCAACCATGAGATCCCCTCGTCATTGGTGCCATTAGTTCCAATGGCCCTGTTGGTTCTCATCACCCTAATGGAACCAAGCCCCAAGACTCGATAGGACACGCGGAGTCCGCATTAGTTCCAATTCCTCTATTCAACCCTCAGCGTGACCTTTAGACCTATTGGACCCTTTGGTGACATTGACTCTCGTCATCTCGACCGCCCCGTTCTCGGTGCGCACGGCTGGCGCAACTAGTCCTATCCCCTTTACCTCCATTTCTTCTAATGCGTCTTTTAGTGCTGGTAGCTCACGTCCACCGGGCAGCCAGATGCTGCCGCGTGGTGCTCCGCACCACTTGCCGACGAGACTGTCGCCGAGTTCGCTGATCGCGAGTGTTGGGGGAGTCCCGGGTTCTGGTGCACAGGACTGTGTACGTGGTCAGGCCGCGAGGAGCAGCTGGAGGCGTGCTTGTCTGAATGTGGCGCGGCCGTCGGGTCGTCGGGGGTATTGGCCCCATTGGCTCCAGGGGCCTTTGTCGCCGAGGGCGGGTTGGTGGCGGTGTCGTTCTCTGGTGCGTTGGAGTTCGACGATCCACCAGCGCCACATCGCTTGTTCGATGCTGTAGGTGATTTCGCGTCTGGCGAGGGTTCCGTGGACGCCTCGGGCCTGGGCGAGGGCGTCGAGGTCCGCGTGGGGGTGGAGGAGGCCGGCGTCTGCGAGATCCTGGAGCTCGTCGGCTTGGGGTGGGGGAGTGTCGTGCCGGCGGGCGTAGGTGTTTCCTACTTCGACGCCGAGCCCCCGTAGCGTGAACAGGTCGTGTCGGACCGCCTCCTGGCGGGCGGTGAGGGTTGTGCGGAGGCGGTCGCGGGTGGTGCCTGTGGCCGGGGGCGGGGTGCGCGGTGGGACCGCTTGTGACCGAAGAGACTCCAGGGTGCTGTGGATATCTCGTTTGGGGTCGATGGTCCAGGTGGCGGCATGGGTGCCGACGGCGGGGATGACGAGTTGGATCCAGCCGTCTGCTTGGAGGCGGTGGAGCGCCAGGCGGGTGTTCTCTCGGGAGATCCCGGTGCGGAGGGCGAGGTGGCGGATGGAGGCGTCGACGTCGGGGGTGACGGCGTCGAGTGCGATCAGGTGGAGGGCGTCGAGGATGCGGCGGTCTGTGGCGCCGTGGGGGCCGCTCCAGCGGGTGGGGGAGGCGTCGGCGCGCTGCTGCCGGCGCTCCACGTCGAGGGCGAGCTGTTCGGCGCGGGCGAGGAACGTGTGGTCGGAGCCGTGCCGGTCGCCGGTGGTGGCCACGACCGCCACAGCGCGGCGCCATTGCCGGGTCAGGGTGGCGATCGGGGAGTGGGGGCCGGCGGTGGGGCGGGGGGTGCGGTGGCCGGTGTGGGGGTCGCGCAGGGTGCGGACGTGTTCCAGGCCGGGGGAGTGCAGCACGGCGATCACGTCATCGAACCGACGGCGGGCCCGGGCCATGGACAGCAGGATCGTGAACAGATGGGAGGAGGCGTCGACGGGGTACTGCCCGACCGCGGCCGACACCGCAGCCGGCAGGGGCCGGAGGGCGCCGGCCAGGTAGGGGTGGCCGTGGGAGTCGCGGGGGAGTCCGGCCACGACGTCGTCGTCGAGGCGCGTCAGTTCGGGGAGGGCGGCGACGTCTTCGGCGACCAGGTCCGCGAGCCGGTGGAGGTCCTCGGCGGTGGTGGAGGCGCGGGGCAGGACCTGCGGGTCACCGGCCACGATCCGGGAGGTGCCGCCGGAGGCGTGGGGGGCGCCTGGGGGGCGGACGCAGCCGGTGACCAGGTTCCCCAAAGGGGCCCGGTCCAGAGTCGGGCAGGCCACCTTCACCCGATCAGTGACCGCATGCACCACAGCGGCCGGCACCCCGTCGTACAGGGCCACCCAGATGTGCCACCCGGCACCGATGCCGCCCGAGGCGCACACCAGGTACTCGATGCCCACCTGATCCAGCCAGCCGGTGATCCTGTCCCGGTCCGCGACAGCCTGCCGGGCCGCGGCCTCGGTCTTGCCGTCCAGGTCGAAGGCGACCAGATGGAACAAGCCGCCGGTGTCGGTCAGGTGCACCGCCCACGGGGCCTCCGGCGCCGGACCATCAATCGGCGCCCGCCCGATGTACTGCGAGGAGAACCCGCCGCCCGCGTCGGGGAGCTGCACCCGCAGCGAGTCACGAGGAGAGATCGCCACCGCGAGGTCCCACGCCGCGACACGCGACACGCCGACCCCCGGAGGGTAGGCAGAAACGACTTCGCTGTCTATACTCAACGTCAAGACCTCCTTTGGGTTTGATCGCAGTTCCGGTTGAGGGAAACGGTTTCGAGGGAAGTCCTCCGGCAAGAGTTGGCGCTCGAGCCTCACAACTTGATGACTTGTACGAGCCCCGTTGGCGCGGGGCTCGTAGTCATTTCAGGGGGTTTACCCGGTCATCGGCAGGGTCTCCTCCATGCGGTGGGGATACTCCTCGGCCGGCCACCACACGGGCACGCCGTTGGCGTCGAGGGGCACATTCTCAATGAGTCGCTGCACGAACAGCGACCTGGATGCGCCTGAAGCCGCCGCCAGCGCCGACAGGCGCTCATTCGCGACGGTCTCGATGGTCACACCAAACTGGATCGGGTTCACCATGGACTTCCGGGGGCGACGAGGAGCACTCATGCGAATCACACTAGTGCGATTCGCTTAAGATTAACGGCGGTTTCGCGCGTGTCGCGGCACGAACTTTCGTCTACCACAACGGGAGTTGGACGCCGTGGCGGTGCGGGAGCGAGGCCAGATGCCGCGCCGCGGCCCCCGAATCGAGCAGCAGCAGGTTGCGCATCACCAGGCTCCGGTCGAACGAGGACTCCGGGCCGATGTAGTTGCCGGCCGACACCGCACCCCGCGCGATCCAGTCGATCTGGTTCCGCGTCCTCGTCGACGCGACCACGTGACCTGGCCCGACCCGCTGACACAGCGGGTTGTCGCACCCGTGCGCCACGACCTCCACGCCGATCAACGCTTCGAAGCCCTCCGCCAGCGCGAACGCGAACCGGTGTGCGACCACGGCGCGGCGAGGACCCAGCCAGAACCGGCCGTGGCCGGCGTTGCGGCTGATCGCCCCCGCCCACCACAGACAGTCGCTGCCCGGCAGCACCCGCAGCTTCGCCCGGAACCGGCCAACCAGCACCTCCGAAGCCAGATCCTCCGCCGTCAACGACACGCTCCCGCCCCTCGCTCAGATGCCCGGCGCCAAGGACGCCGGATCGGGGGAGGCCGCCGCCTCGTGATGGTGGTCTTGCTGCAAGCGTCGGAGCCGGTTGGCCTCGCGGACCTCCAGCCCACACAACGCTGCGGCCTCCGGGACCGACAGATCCTGTGTGAGGGCGTGGAGGGCCTGGCCTATCCGGCGCTCAGTGTCCTCCAACACCTGTTGGCGCTCCACCGCGGCCGCCGTCGCCACCAGCGCATGCTCCCGGATCCTGGCCTCACGCGCTGCAGCCTCCTCACGGCGCCTCAGCAGCTGCTCCTGCACCAGCCGGCGCGCTTCCAAACGTGGATTCTGTGCCATCCCTCATCGCCTCCCTCGTCGCGGGCCCTGCCTCCAGGGCCCATCGATTAAGAAGAACCCGTACCCAACACCACCACAGCGTGACGACACTTCCGGTTCTAGGAGGTCTTGACCCGGCCAGGTTCGCGCCCTGTGGCGCAGCGCAACAGAGGCGGGGGCCCCGGCGCACCGGGACCCCCGCCTCTCACTGGGGTCAGTTGTGCCAGGGGTGGGTGGGGTGGTTGTTGATGATGTTGATCTCGTTGTCCTGCTTGGAGGTGAGGGCGTTGAGGCGCTTGTTGCGGTCGAAGAGGGGGGTGAGCTTGATCAGCTGGGCGCCGGGGATCTGGGAGTCGAGGACCCAGGGGTCGGTGGCCGGGACGTCGCTGCGGTTGTAGGGGGGCGCGTCGGGGAGTCCGCCGAGCTGGATCCGGAGGAAGGCGTAGGCGTGGCGGGCGGGGTCGAGTGCGGTATCGGCTTCGCGGATGATGGCCGGGATGGTGTGTTCGGTGAGGGTGGCAGTGTCGGCCTGGTTCTGTTCGTGGAGGAGGTTCGCGGCGGCGCGGAGGCCGGTGTCCTCGGCGAGGCCGTGGTCGAGTTCGGCGGCGAGGTGGTCGCGTTCGCGGGACTGGCTGGACCCGTCCCATGCGGTGGCGATCCAGGCGAGGAGGGGCATCCCGATGCCGGCGAGGACGCTCAAGCCGATCATCAGGCTGATGATGGCCGGATCGATGGAGAAGTTGACGGACACGAAACGCTCAACCAGGGCGCCGGTGACGAACAGGGCGAACGCGGCCGCGATGAGTGTGTTGGTGATGACGCGCTTGGTGGCCTGCTCGGCGGCGGCGCTCTGACGGTCCGCGATGGCCTCCCGGCGATGGTTCCACGCCTCGGCCGAGGCATGGACGAACCGAGGCTGCGCGTAGAGGACCACCACGACGATCACGACGGCCAGGGTCCAACCGAAGAAGTCGTCGAACGGATCGAAGAAGTTGATGTTCAGTGCGGTAGCCGCGAAGAGGGACAGGCCGACAGCCTCGAGGTAGGGCATGACCTTGCCCGCGATGCGAACCCAGCGGTGGACGCGGCGATGGTGACGCAGACCGTCGTTCTCGTCGGCGGTGATCTTGTCATCGAGTTCGCGGACCCGGGCGACGGCGGCCGGCTCCGGGTACTGGATTCCGGTCTCGGGGGAGGTGATCTTCGGGTCACGCTCCTGGAGGGCCTGCCTGTTCGTGGTGATCTGGTTGACCCGGCCCTCGACGGTGTTCAGGGCGGGGTCCACGCGGCGCTTGGTGATCTTCTCGAGCTGTTCGCGGACGGCGGGGCTGTAGTGGCCGACCAGCTTGTTGGTGACAGTGTTGGGGGGCTCGACGCCGTTGCCGCTGCCGTGTGCGACGGCGAGCTGCCACAGCGGCAGGGTCACCTTGTAGGTGTCCTTGTCGGACAGCTTGTACCTGAGGGCCTCACCGAGGGTGAAGGTCGGGGCGGGCCGGGTAACGGGGATAGACATGGTCATGCTCCTTTCCTGGAGAGGGCCGCCGGGTGCGGCCCCCCTGTTCTTGGTTTCGATGGTTGACCTCCACATCGGCGGGAACGAGCCGTGTGGGGTGTGGGGGTGATCGACGGATGGCACCGTGCGGATGGGGCCGCACGGGTCCCGGCCTCGGGTTCAGCAGCCGAGGTGGGCCAGGGCTGCGCGGTCTCCGGGCCCCAGGGTGGGGACGGAGCCGGGGGTGAGCGCGGGGCTCATGAGCTGAGCGGCATCCTGGGCTGCGTGCCCGAGGCCGAGGGCATGGGCGAGCTCATGGGCCAGCGTCGCCTGCCCGATGGCCGTGGCGGGATCGGTGGAGGGACGGTCGTCGCGGATGAGGACCGCACCGGAGATGATCTCCGCCTCACGGAACACAGGTCCGCCGACTCCGAGCTCGTCACCGGTCAGGTCGACATGGCCGAGAGTCGATCCGTGCGGGCCGTAGGCGACAGTGATCTTGGCCGCCGTATCCGGGGCGGTGATGGTCAGCGGCAGACCGCTGGCGTCTCCAAGGACGGCGACGGCCTTCTCCAGCGCGATGGCGGTACCGGCGGGGACCTCGCCGTGGAGGGCGACGGTGATCGGCGTGGCACAGGCCCAGCGGACCGGTTCGCCGTTGTGCTTCTGGATGAAGCTGTAGTCGTAGCCCTCCCTCAGACTCGGCATCGACGGCGTCACCGTGGCCTCCCCCTCAGGGGTGGCCGATGCAACGGTCGAGGGGGCAACCGAAGGAAGCGACAGCTCCGGTGAGACCGGGATGATGACCTGGGGACCGCGGAGGGTGACCAGGCCACCGGCGACGACGACTGCGGCGCCCATGACGACCGCGGCGATCAGCGTCGTGTGCCGCGCGGGCTTGGTGCGGTGGAGGACCAACGGCGTCCACGGCTTGTGCTTGAGCATGAGCAGATCTCCTTGGTGAGGGGGCCGGTCGGAGGGGTTCAGGGAGCTCGCTGACTGAACCCCTCCGCACACGGGGGATGGGGCTACGGAGCCGGGATGGTGACGGTCGCGCTCACGTTCCTGTTGAAGTCGTCGGAGCAGGGCTCGCGGAGCGGCTGCGTGGCCCCGACGCCCTGGGTGGTGACGTGGGCAGGGTCGATCCCGAGCTCGACGACGAGGGCCTCGACAGCCTTTGCGCGCTCCCTCGAAAGGTCAATCGCCCTGGTGTTGTCCGGGGGCCGCTGCGTGCAGGCGGTCCTGCCGATCAGGTCGACCGTGGTGCCGGGGAGGACGGTGTCGCCCAGGCAGTACTGCACGGCCGTCTTGGCGGCGTCACGGTCGAGGAACTCAGCAGTCTCCGGATGGAAGAAGACACCAGTGGGCAGGACACAGGTCTGGACGGTGGGGGAGCTGGGGGTGCCGTCGGCGCCCGTGACGGGCGGGACGGTCTCGACGACAGGGACGAACGTGTCCGGGGCCGCCGGAATCGGCACCACCGGCGCCTGGCCGGCGCTGCCCGCAGGAGAAGCCTCAGTGTCGAGGACCCGCGTGACGCTGCCGCCACCTGCCTCGACGATCGCGCTGTAGAGCTGGTCCCGGTAGTCGCGCTGCGGCTGCCGCAGGGGAGGCTGATCTCCGGCGGTGGGCACCCACACCAGCCACACCTCGCGGCCGTCGAGGTCAGGGATCTCGTTGTGGGCCTTCAGGTCCGCGATCACGTCCACAATCGGGGCGTCGAAGCCCAGCGTGGCCATGTTCAGCGGATCATTGGTGTCCAGGCCAACCGTGACAAGAAGCACCGGCCCGGTGCCGCCGGGCTTGACAGCCTGCAGACCCGCCAGCGCGGAGCGTCCAGGGCTGGTTGCGTCGAACGCGTTCATCGCGGCGACCTGCTCGGCGAGCATGCCGGCGATCGCAGTCTCACGAGCCGACGGAGGCTTGATCTCATCACCGCGGCCCGTCCGAGGGGTCAGATCGAGGCTGACCGTCTCTGTGCGGTTGTCCCCATCGGCCTTGACCCACTCCAGAGTCCCATTTGCCTCAGCGGTGGCGGTCAGCAGATCGGTGACCTCGACAGGCAACACGATGTCGGCCTCCAGGACCGTGCCGGCCGGCTGCGCGATCGTGATCTGTGGCACGTCGGCGGCGACCGCGGGAGCGGCCCAGAACTGACGCAACCCCATGACCGCAGCGATGAGGCCCACAAGGGCAACAGCCAGGATCACGGTGCGCAAGGACGAGGCCCCGGTACGGCTCGAGCGATAGTACTTCATGTTCTTTGTCCCTTCTCTGCCCCCCTGTGGGGCGTGGTCTCCAGTGGTCTCTACTAGACCGGGGCATACCTACGCGCACCTGACGGAACTTGGCGCTGAGGTTGCTCTGGGGTGAGTGGAGTGACAGCAACCGTCAGGAACAACCGACGCTTCGCTGTATGTGCAGTCACTAGTTGACGTGAGCCTGCCGTGGAGCAGAGTGGCTTGTAAGGGGATGTAAGCCATCCGACAGCCGCTTCCCCTAGCGTTAGCGAACAGCAGACGATTCACTCACTGGCGAAGGGAGGGAGTGCCTTGTCCATCAGCACCTCCGAGCTTGGCCCGGCTGTCCTTGTCCTCGGCACGCCAGCCGTCACCGGCCCCAACGGCACAGCCCGAGTCAGCGGATCGGTGGAGGCCCGTTTACTCGCTGCCCTGGCGATTGCCGCCCTGCGTGGGACTGGCCTGACGGTGGAGCTTCTGGCCGAGCAGGCGTGGGGCACCACCGGCGACGAGGGAGACTACGGCCGTGTGCACACGAGCGTCAGCCGCCTCCGGAAGAAGTTGCGCGACGTAGGCGTGACTGACCCGATCTCGTCCATCGCCGGGGCCTACCGCCTGAACGCATTGAGCGATCTCGGCTTAGCTGCAGAGCTATTGGCGCGAAAAGAGCGGACTCCAGATCTGGAGGTGGGGCTCGAGCTTCTCGATCAGGCTGCAGATTTGTGGCGAGGAGAGCCACTAGCGGGAATCGACGACTGGAGAGTGGAGGATCTCAAGCAGTTGGCCACCGACCTTCGGGTCAGGATCGTCCTGAGCCGAGCCAACTTGCGCGGGCGACTGGGTGGCGCGTCTGCGGAGGTCTCCGAGCTGCGAGGCGCGCTCATGCACTACGGACTGGCTCGCCAACCCGAGATCCATCGTCAGCTAATCAACATTCTGCTTGAGGTCGAAGGCCCCGCGGTCGCCCGCGAGGCTCTGGAGAGCTCCTGCGACCTACTTGGATACGACTCGAAGCACATACCGGATTCGTTTCGCGACTTGTCAGCGCGTATCGACCGTCAGGAGAGCCAGTTCACACGAGACGACGAACTCGATTTCTCGGCTGCAGAACGGCACGCCTACTCGAATGTCCCAGGGCCCACATACACCAGATACGTGGCCCGCCCCCAGGATGCAGAGAAACTCCGCCGAGCGCTCGAGATGGATAAGCCGATTGTCGCAGTTACAGCAATCGGCGGGCGGGGCAAGACCGCGTTGGTGAATCACTTCGTGCGCCACCTTCCGAGAACCGGATCGCCGCGGTTCTTCGCAGTCGTATGGGTCTCGGATGAAACAGATCCAGGCTCGACAACCCTCGCGACGCTGGTAAATGAGCTGGCAAAGACAGTGAATGAACCACGTCTGTCGCAAGCCGCCCCCTCCTCGAAGGCGCATCGGGTCCTTTCTTACCTGCAGGCGAAGGATGTGCTGTTCGTAATCGACCACTTCCAGAGCATCACCGACGAATCCATCGGATGGTTCCTAACCCGTCTCCCTGAGACCAGCAAGGCGATCATTACAACAACAAAGGAGCACCCGAACATCTCCAGATTTGCGACCTCAGTCGAAATCTCCCGACCCCCCGAAGGCGATGCTGTGATGGAGTTCATCTCAGCCATGCTCGAATCTGCCGAGATCACGGACATTCGCTCGGATGACGCACAGTTGCGTCAGATCTGGGACTTGGCCGATGGGAACCTACGACTGGTGGAGCTCTCAATCGGCCTCCTTCGACGCAGAGGCTTCGCAGACGTCCAGGCACTGCTGAGCGATGCGCGCGAGGCTGGGGCGACCAGCACGGATGTCATTGAGACTGTCTTGCACACGTCCTTCGCCAACCTCGATCCGGATATCGCCACCTTTCTCCGCGCAGCTGCCTGTTACCCGGCAGGCGCTACGTGGGACAGGATCAGACACATCAGCGGTCTTCCTGAACAACGGTACGAAGCAGCCGCTGAGGAAATGCTCCGAAGCTCCTTTGTGCACGGGGCCCTCGTCAGCGGAAAAGGCATCCTACGCATCGAACCCCTGGTTGCGCGACGGTTCACATCAAGCCAATACCTCCCCGCTGCCGAGGGAGCAGGGATCGAGGACAGGTGGATGGCCGACGTCCTTCAGACAGTTGGCCGCGTTGGATTCTGCCCCGATGACCTGTCCCGGCTGAGCGTCCTTGACGATTCCATCGAGTTCCGGAACCTCGAGTACGCGCTGCGCTGGATGCGCAAACACGAGGCGTGGACCGAGCTGCTGGCCACTACCAGAGACCTCTACTTCTACTACTACGTGCGCGGACTCTGGTCCCCCGAGCCGAACCCCTACGTCCTCTGGACTGTCGCAGCATCCAAGCTCGGAGATCGCCTCTCAGAGTTCGAATCGCTGGTCATAAGGGCAAACATCGCGGCCAAGCAGCAGAACCGAACTGCAAGCGCGGACCTGTTCGAGAGGCTTCAGCCTCTGGCAGCAACACTTGACGACACGATCCCCGCACCGCTCTTGGGCAAGTACAGGCAAGCGCTGGCACTACAGGCGCTCGCCTCGAAGGACTTCAGTTCAGCGCGAGCACTCTGGGAACTCAACCTCGCCGCAGACTCGGGCGTCACGCTCCCTGACTACAACGCCAGCCTTCGGTGGTACGCGCTCTGCCTCGCGCGGCAGGGAGACCCCAAAACACGGGAGTGGCTCGAGCGATCGCGCGAGCACTCTATGGAGTTTGGGTTCGTTCGTGCGCTGGCGCGCACGAACCTCGAAATTGTGAGGCACGACCTGATCGACCCATCGCCTGGAGTTGAAGTCGACACCCTGCTCGAGGTTCTTGATGCCCTTGAGCCCGAGATCAAGAACCTCAAGGACCCTATCTATCTCGCCGAGTACCTGGACACACGTGCCGAAGTTCTGCGGCTCCTCGGACGCGTTGACGAATCAGAGTTGCTGTTCAAGGATGCACGATCCGTGCGGAGCCGCGTCCCGTCAGTCTCAATCTCGATGGAGGCCACGTGATACCGCTCGAAACCCCCGACCAAACGCAGACCCAGATCGAGTCTCTGCTGGAAACGACAGAGACGCTGCTGCGCCGAGCGCTGACCTCGATCAACAAGAAGGAGTGTGACGCGGAGATCATTCCGCTTCCGGACCTTGGACTCCCACACAACGGCTTACGAGCAAGCGGCGGCTTTTTCACCGGCGCGCTCTACCGCTGGGAGTCTTCAGTGCCTTTCGTCCCGATCGACTCGACGGTCAACGTATGCGGTGTCAGCATGTTCCGTACCGATTTGGCGATGTCTAGCCAGACCGAGTTCGAAGATCTGATTCAGCGAGTGCGCGTTCGTGTCCAGACCGAGACGCCTTACGTCTGGAATCTCGCCAACGGCAACCACTTTGTGATCCTTGCCGAGACTGAAGGCGGAGGCGACCTGACTCCGGGGAGACTTCTCCTGCTGCACGCCTCCGCTGCCGAGTTCAAGGAGCAGTACAACGGTCTCTACCCTGTTCCCTCCAACTGGTACTGGGACGCGGTTCGGGTCTTGACAGCCGAGGATGGGCGCTACCTCCGCTACATCACCGGCGACACTGCCGAACGGTTCTTTGCAATCGCACACAGCCTGGTCGCGTACCACGAGAACAGGCAGCAGGTGATCGCTCAGATCCTTGCCGACGAGGCGGGGGCGTCGATCGACCAAGTGGCCTGCCACCCGCACTACGGGATGCCCGATCGAAACTCCGTCGCCATCGGTTGCCAGTGGCTTGACCGGTCAACGTCGAGCTATCCCCTCCTGACACGCCCTGAGATGCCAATCTTCATGGTGAAGCCAGACTTCGAACGGATCAGGACGGTCAGCCTCGCCGCACAGACACTTGGACTAGCTCCACACGGCTTGGGCGTGTCGGCGCAGGAAGACGCCCAGATCACGTTCCAGCCAGAAGGAATTGTGATCGGCGGTGAAGTGTTTGGGCCGGGAACAAACATATCCAGCTCGCCCTCAGTGGGGATCAGGAACCTAGATCTGGAAGGAATCCAGCAGGCCGTACTGGCCCAAGCACCCGGCGAAGTAACCGCCACCCTCAATCAGCTGTACTCGTACTATCGCAAGGAGAAGTAGCATGTCCGAACTCGATCCCCAGGCGCAAAAGCTGCTCGACGCGGGCGCCGCATCTGGCCTCCCCCCCGTGTACCGAGTCCCGATTTCAGCCGCTCGTACCCGGATGCATCGCGGCTTCACAGCAGGGCCAAGCGAGCCGATTCTGGAGAAGCGCGACCTCACGATCCCAGGCCCGGAAGGCGGGATCGACCTTCGCGTGTATCGCGACTCAGCCGCCACCGATCTGCCGCTCATGGTCTTCTACCACGGCGGCGGGTGGACTGTGAATGACCTCGACACGCACGACCGCCTCTGCACACTCCTGGCTCGGCATGCCCGATGCCTCGTGGTCTCAGTGGACTACCGTCGGGCCCCGGAAGCCAAGTATCCCGCAGCCTTCAACGACGCCTGGGATGGTTTCCTCTGGTGCGCCATGAACGCATCAGAACTGGGTACATCCTCCAACGCGATCGCGGTCGCGGGCGATAGCTCCGGGGCCACCTTGGCTGCGACAGTCGCGCTTCGCGCGCGGGATTGGGCATCTGCGCCCCCGATCTGCGCGCAGCTGCTGCTCTACCCGGCGACTGACTATATGTACCCACAGACTGCCTCCTACCGGCAGTTCTCCTCCGGGTATTCGCTTGACTTCCCCTTCATGGACTGGTCGTGGACGAACTACCTCCCAGAGACGTGGTCGATCGACGACCCCTACCTCTTCCCCCTCCGCGCCGCCGATCTCAGTGGACTCCCAGCAGCAGTCATCCAGACGGCAAATTTCGACCCGCTTCGCGATGAAGGTAAGGCGTTTGCCGACCGACTCCAGTCAGCTGGTGTGCCTGTCACGTACGAGAACCTCGACGCCCAGATGCACGGCTATGCCATGCAGACCCGAGCCATCGACGCCGCGGCTGATGCTGTTCTGCGCGCGTGCACCGCGCTCAGGGCGCTTTGGGGCTCGGGGCATGACTGACAGACATCACGCCGAGATCGGCGTGCACTTCATGCGCCATGCTCCGACTGCGTTCAACATCGACGGCCGGTACATGGGCACGCTCGACCCTCCGATTCTCTCGCCTGACCTGCTCCACGCGGCGATCCCACCCACTATCGACCCGCTTGTTGGCTACACATCACCCCTGCAACGGGCGCGTCAGACCCTCGAAGCGTTCTTCCCTGATCTCGACTACCACGTCGATACCAGACTGCAAGAGCGCGCATTAGGCGAATGGGCGGGGCAGACGGGGGAACAGGTTCGCGATGGATGGCCTGCGGCTTTCCTTCATGGCGGCGTCCTGGACCCCAGATTCACCCCTTCCGGAGGCGAAAGCCTAGACGCCCTCTGGATCCGGATCCGGTCGTTCTTGCTTGACCTATGTGACCGTGAAGCCGCACCGATCCTAGTGGTGACCCACAACGGATGCATCCGGACGATCAAGGCAATGCTTGGCAGCATTGAGATCGACGACCTCTTCAAAGGCAGCGAGGACCTGAACCTCCCGCTCTTCGTCAGTTGGACCGACCTCCGCCGAGCTAACTTGCGCGAGGTCCCCTAGCGGTGAGGAGGGAACTGAAGGAGTTTGCTGCCGCCAATCCCTCCTATTTTCAACCACACAGCAGCGTGTACACCGTGGCGAGACGCGCGCGCCTAGCACTCCACCGGGTCCTCGGCGTCCCGCGCCCTGGGTCTCCCAGCTGGCACCTAGTCCAGCATTGGTTGGCACAGCAGTCATCGCTTCAGTGTGATCTCGACTTCCGCGCATGGTTCTACCGCTCGTCCCTTCCACGGTGCGGCGACGACTTCACCGTGTTTCCGTTTGTGCTGATGCACTACCCCCTCAACATCGAGATCGGCGATTTCGTCACGATCAACTCGTACACTCTCATTGACGCACCGGCACCGGTCTCGATCGGCAACTACAGCATGATCGGCCCGGGAGTGGTGGTCAACAGTGGGAACCACAACTTCGGTGCGCTCGATACCCCGATCCGATATCAGGGGCACACCTTCAAACCGATCACAATTGGGGACGACGTCTGGATTGGCGCAAACTCAACGATTGTGGCGGGTGTCACCATCGGCACTGGAGCTGTGATCGCCGCAGGGGCGGTCGTGACCAAGCCAGTACCTGAGCGCGCCATCATGGGGGGTGTCCCCGCGCGTGTAATCGGTCACCGAGATTCAGTGGATCCGTCGGAAGAGAACATGGGGTGACCTGATAGAGGAGCTAGCTAGGGCGTGTCTCCCATATGTTGAGTGAGGCTCGCGGCAGTCTGGTCGGGTGAGGTCGACGGGTTCGCGGTATCGGGTGTTCACGGATGAGCAGTGGGAGCGGATCGAGCCGCTGCTTCCCTCGAATGAGGGGCGCCGCGGTCACCCGTTCGGCGACAACCGTCGGGTCGTGGAGGGGATCGCGTACCGGTTCCGCACGGGGATCCCGTGGCGTGATCTGCCTCGCGACGAGTTCGGTCCGTGGCAGACGGTATGGAAGCGGCACCGTCGTTACGCCGGCGACGGCACCTGGGATCGGGTGCTGACGCGGATCCTCGCTGAGGCGGATGCGGCGGGGAAGATCGACTGGGCGGTGTCGGTGGACGCGACGATCGCGCGTGCGCATCAGCACGCGACGAACACGACCCGCCCGGAGCAGGACACAGGGGGCAGGATCGAATTACAGGAATCTGCCCTGGCAGGAGGTTGAACCGCCGGGGCACGGTATCGGCCGCTCCCGCGGCGGACTGACGACGAAGATCCACCAGGCCGTCGACGGCCACGGGCGGCCGTTGGCGATGATCGTCACCGGCGGTCAGCGCAACGATGGCGCGATGCTTGCCGAGGTGCTCGCGCAGATCCACGTCCCGCGGGCGGGCGCGGGACGCCCGCGCACCCGCCCTGATGCGGTGATCGCAGACCGTGCCTACGCGACCGGCGTGATCCGCAGCGAGCTGCGCCGCCGCGGGATCAAGGCCGTCATTCCCGACAAGCGCGATCAGGCCGCCGCACGGAAACGGCGCGGCAGCAACGGCGGCAGACCGCCCGGGCTCGACGCCGACGCCTACAGGGGCCGCAACGTCGTCGAGCGATTCTTCGCTCTCGCCAAGCAGTGGCGCGGCATCGCGACCCGGTACGACAAACTCGCCATCACCTACCGCGCCGGCGTCACCCTCAGCGCCATCCTGACCTGGCAACGGCTATTGGGAGACACGTCCTAG
>NZ_JBUZNQ010000009.1:0-74343 GCF_055326325.1 Tessaracoccus zhenghani
GGGCGGATTCAATCGGTGGGTGCAACACCAACTAGTTTGGCCAGTTTCTCAGCAGGGGTCTCGTAATCCAAGCCCTTCCGGGGGCGGGTGTTGAGTTCGTACTCGGCCGCGGCGACTTCTGCGTCGGTGACACGGGTGAAGTCGGTGCCCTTGGGGAAGTACTGACGCTTGAGTCCGTTGCTGTTTTCGTTGGTGGGACGCTGCCACGGGGAGTGGGGATCACAGAAGTACACCTTGCAGGAGGTCTCGTCGGTGAATCGGTGATGGGCGGCCATCTCTACGCCCTGGTCCCAGGTCAACGAGCGCCACAGCGAAGCGGGTAACTCTCGGGCCATGATCGTGAGGATGTCGGTGACGGTGAAGGTGTCATGGACACAGACCCGCCGCATCATCGTGTACTTCGTGTGACGCTCATCGAGGGTGACCAGCGCGGAGCGTAGATCCGACCCGATGATCAGGTCACCTTCCCAGTGGCCTGGCACCCGCTTGTCGTCAGCCTCCTCGGGACGTTTCGCCAGGACCGCGTCCTCCCCGATCCAGCCCCGGGGTTTAGCAGGCAGCTTCGATCTCGGTCGACGTTTGCTGCGGCCCTGACGTAACGCCTTGTCAACCGTCAATTCGTGACGCAGTGACCCGGCGGTCTGGATGTAGAGCGCCTGGTAGATCGTCTCGTGACTCACCCACATGTCCTCCCGGTCAGGGAATTCGAGTTTCAACCGGCCCGAGATCTGCTCGGGAGAATCACGCCGCTTCAACCGCTCGACCACCTCAGCACGCACCGCGCTACCAGGGGCCAGTTTCCCAGGCTTCGGCCGTTTCCGGGCCTGGTCGGCACGTGTCTGCGCGGGACGCCACCGGTACTTACCCTCAACGGATCCGCGTTGACGCTCCCGCCACACCGTCGAACGGGCCACCCCCAACTCGGCAGCGATCCACGTGTCACCACGTCCCTCGCTCAGCCGGATCGCGATCACCATCCGACCCGCCTGAGTCAGCCTGCCATTGCAATCGACCCAGTCCCCCTCGGGCACCCGACGCGGCTCCCGCGCCGCCCGCGGCCGCAGCTCGGGCACACCCCCGAGCCGCCCATGCTGCAACTTCACACCCTCGAGTTTGGCCCACCTCCACACCATCCCAGGCGAGATACCCAACCCCCGTGCGACTTCTCGCGCACTGAGCCCCTCAGCCAACCCGGCAAGGGCAACCCCACGCTTCTCCGCGACCGACACAACACATCCCCTTCAGATCTGTTGCACTCACCCCCTGAACTCGCGCGGCGTGTCGCGCCGTGACCCCATCCAATTGCTCACGGTCGGTCCCAGCGGCGGGTGGCGATGTCCGCCACCAGCGCGCTGTCGAGCATCATCACGGCCCGACGCAACCCGGCGCCGTCGATGCCCTCGGCGGTGTCGATCCGCGGGCGCGTCACATCCCCCGTCGGCCGGTGGGCCACCAACTCGGCCACGGCGTCGAGGCGCGCCGTCATCTGCTCGCTCAGCATCCGCTCCCTGCGGCCACGCTTCGACATCTCGACGGCGAACGCCTCGTGCTCGTCGATCAGGTCCGGGTCCTCGGTCAGCAGCATCGTGCCGGTGGAGCGCAGCATCTGCAGGCCCCTGCCCAGGTCGCCGCCGCCGAACTCGGCCACGGCGTCGCGGAGGATGGGGTTGTCGTCGCGCACCTGTTCCGCGAGCAGCACGAGGTGGGCGCCGAGGATGCGCTCCTTGCTGCGGGCGTGGGAGTCCTCAGGCGTGAGCCGGACGCGCTCCTGATCGGGCGCCGACATGGCGGTGGCGTCGAGCAGTTCGCGTCCGCGCTCCTCCGGTTGGGCCAGCGTGTCGCGCAACGGGACGGCCTTGATGAACAGCGTCCCCCCCAGCGACAGCAGCGTGAGCACCGGCAGGATGAGGAACACCGCCTGCATCGCGTCGCCCAGCGAAGAGCGCAGCAGGTCGGCCAACGGTTCCGGCAGGTAGAGCAGGTCCCCGGGATGCAGCACCGCGTTGGGGTTGAGGCCGCCGGTGGGCACCCGCGCAGCCAGCTCGGGGGTCAGGCGCTCCTCGATGCCGCTCATGAGGTGCGTGGTCATGATGGTGCCGGCGATGGCAGTGCCCAGCGTGTTGCCGATGTTGCGGAAGAACTGGAGGGCCGAGGTGGCCACCCCCAGGTCGCGCCGCTGCACCGCGTTCTGCACCGCGAGCACGTAGATCTGGAACGCCATGCCGTAGCCGAAGCCCAGCACCGCGGTGGAGGCCACCAGTTCCAGACGGCTGGAATCCTCGCCCAGCCGCAACATCAACAGCGCGCCGATCACCTGCACCACGGCGCCGGCGACGGCGAACTCCTTGTAGCGACCGGTGCGGCTGGTGAGCTGACCCACGACGATGCCCATGGCGAACAGCACCACGTTCATCGGGATCAGGATCAGGCCCGATTCCGTGGCGGAGACCTCCAGCACGCCCTGGGCGTAGACCGGGACGTAGATCAGCACCGCCATCATGGCCATGTTCATGAAGAACGCGCCCACCGTGGAGAACGTGAAGATCTTGTTGCGGAACAGGTGCATCGGCACGATGGGCTCTTCGGCCCGGTGCTCCACCCAGACGAACGCGACGCTGAAGACGACACCCACCAACAGCAGCACGATGACCTGCGGCTCCCCCCAGCCGTTCTGCCCGCCCAGGCTGATGCCCAGCAGCGCCGCCGACACACCGATGGTCATGGTGGAGATGCCCGCGTGGTCGATCTTCCCGCGCACCGATTCCTCGGGGATGTGCAGGTGCCGCAGGATGATCAGCAGCGCGAGCAGGCCCACGGGCATCGAGATGTAGAACAGCCACCGCCAGCTCGACACGTCGGTGATCCAGCCGCCCAGCAGCGGGCCGGCCACCTGCGACGCGCCCATGACCGCACCCATGTAGCCCTGGTACTTGCCGCGTTGCCGCGGCGGGATCAGCACGCCGAGGATGGTCTGCGACAGCGGCATGAGGATGCCCATGCCGATGCCCTGGACGGTGCGGGCGACGATGAGGAACCAGAAGCTGAACGCCATGCCGGAGAGCACGGAGCCGAGCATGAACAGCAGCAGGCCGATGATGTAGAAGCGACGGCGGCCGAAGATGTCGGACAGCTTGCCCGAGATGGGGGTGACCACGGCGCTGACCAGCATCACGATCGTGGAGAGCCACGAATACCAGGCGAGGCCGCCGAGGTCCGCGACGATGCGCGGGATGGCGGGGCCGACGATCGTCTGCGAGATCGAGGCGCTGAACATGCCGACCACGAGACCGAAATATGCCCACCGGATGGTCGCGAATTCAAAGGGGGTTGGCTGTTTGGTCACAACCGCCCAATGTACGCCCGGCCCACTCCAGTCCGAAATCGTTGCGTGGCGCAACGGTGTCACACGGCGCGCACCCAGCGGTCGCCCTCGGGAGCGAAGCCCACCCGGCTGAGGTACTCCGTCAGGTGCTTCTCCGGTCGCTCCACCACCACCCGTTCCAGGCCGAGTTCCTCGAAGATGCCGGAGCGACGGTGCACGAACTCGCCGGGGGTGAAGTCGCGGAAGCGGGGGCTGACCCAGTCCAGTTCGACGATGCCCTCACCGTTGCCGGCGTCACGCACCACGGTGACCCCGACGGTCTCGTCGCCGCGCACCACCAACCAGGCGTGGCGGTCCCCCCGGTTGAGGAGTTCGGGCCGGAAGCCCGTGTGGGTGGCCGCGATGTCGTCGGCGTGCACGCTGAGCACCCGCGCCAGGTACGCGTCGTCCGGGCTGACCGGGACCACCTCGTAGACGGCGGCGTCGTGCCGCTCGCGGTAGAGGCGGCTGAGCCAGTAGATGTTGATCAGCACGATGACGGCGTTCATCGCCATGAACGGCCACACCTCGATGATCCCGTTGTAGACGGCGGCGATGACGGACCCGGTGAGGTTCATCCAGCGGAACCGGAGCACACTGCCCAGCGTCAGCGACCACACCACCAGGATGGAGCCCAGCCACCCGACGATCTCCAACCACGGCATGCGGATCCCCTTCAGCTCTGTTGCCGATCGATGCTAGTGACGCGCGGGACGCTCGGGGGAAAGCGGGTCGAACCTGTGGGGCAGGACGCCGCACAGGTTCGACAGGAAGCCTCAGCGAACCAGCTCAGGCTTCCGCTCCGTGGCGAGCTGCCGGTCGCCCACCCGAGGGCGCAGCCGGGGCTGCGAGGCGCTGCTCCTGCGGCGCAGGAGGCGCATCGCGTTGACGATGACCACCAGCACGGAGGCCTCGTGGACGAGCATGCCGATCGCCATGGTGACGCCACCGAACAGGACGCCGGCCAGCAGGGTGCCCACCGTGATCAGGGCGATCACGATGTTGGCCCGCATGACCCCGGCCGTGCGCTTCGCCAGCGAGATCGCGTCCGGGATGCGGCTGAGGCGGCTGGTCATCAGCGCGATGTCGGCGGTCTCCACGGCCACCGGCGAGCCGGCTGCACCCATCGCGATGCCGACGTCCGCGAGCGCGAGCGCGGGGGCGTCGTTGACGCCGTCGCCCACCATGGCCACGGTGTGGCCCTCGGCCTGGAGCTGGCGGATGACCTCCAGCTTGTCCTCGGGCAGCAGCGACGCGCGGGCGTCGTCGATCCCCACCTGGGCGGCGACGGAATCGGCGACCCGCTGGTTGTCGCCGGTGAGCATCAGGACGCGCTTGACGCCGGCGGCGTGCAGGGAGGCGACGAGTTCGGCAGCTTCGTCGCGGACGGTGTCGGCGACACCGAGTGCCCCGATGATGTCACCGTCGAGAGCCACCAGCAGCGGCGTGCGGCCGGCCGCGGACAACTCCTCGACTGCGGCCTCCGCCCACTGGCGCCCTGCGGGTGCCTGCGAGGAGCGGAGGGCCTTCTCGATGAGGGCGACGTTACCGACGGCGACCTCGCGGCCCTGCACCATCGCGACCACGCCGTGGCCGGGCACGGAGCGGACGTGCTCCGGGACGGCAGGGACGGTGATCCCGCGCTCGCGGGCCTCGTCGAGGACGGGCACGGCGAGGGGATGCTCGGAGCCTGCCTCGGCCTGAGCGGCCCACCGGAGGACCTCGTCGTCGCCGAGAGTCCGGCTCATGATGTCGGTGAGCCGCGGCTCGCCGCGGGTGATGGTGCCGGTCTTGTCCAGCGCCACCACGTCGATCTTGGCCGCGGTCTCGAGGAACTCGCCACCCTTGATGAGGATGCCGTCTCGGGCGGCGCGGCCGATGCCGGCCACGAGGGCGACGGGCACGGAGATCACCAGCGCGCCGGGGCAGCCGATGACGAGCAGGGTGAGCGCCAGTTCGAGGTCCATCGTGAGGAGCCCCACGACGACGGCCAGCGCGATGATGCCGGGGGTGTACCACTTGGAGAACCGCTCCATGAACTGCTGGGTGCGGGCCTTGGCGTCCTGGGCCTCCTCCACGCGGTGGACGATGCGGGCCAGGGTGGTGTCGGCGCCCACGCCCGTGGCGCTGAGGGTGAGGAAGCCGTCGGCGACGATGGTGCCGGCGTACACCTCTGAGCCGGCCGACTTCTCGACCGGGATGGACTCGCCGGTGATGGCGGCCTCGTCGACGGCGGCCTGGCCGCTGACCACGTCGGCGTCGACGGGTACCCGCCCACCGTTCTTGACGATGACCGTTTCACCGACACCGACGGTGTGGGCGGGCACCTCGACCTGTTCGCCGTCACGGATCACCGTGGCGGTGGTGGGTGCCAGCGCGACGAGTTCGGCCAGCGCGGAGCGGGTCTTGGCGAGGGTGGCGTTCTCGAGGGCGTGACCCAACGCGAAGAGGAACGTGACGGCTGCGGCCTCCCAGTAGTTGGCGATGGCGATCGCGCCGATGGCCGCGACGGCCACCAGCAGGTCGATGCCGATGACCCTGACCCGCAGGGCGAGCCAGGCCTTCTTGACGACGGGGGCGCCGGCCACCACCGCCGCGGCGAGCATGAAGTACTCGCCGACGGACGGAGCGACCTGGCCGAGGACCAGTGCCACGACGATCAGGGCGCCGGAAACGGCGGGGATCGCCCAGCGATGAAGACGGGCATGCATGGCTACCTAACCCCTCAGAAAGCCGACGGACGGGCGGTGTAGCCAACCTTGGCGACGGCGGCGACCAGGTCGTCGACGCTGGTGGCCTCGACGTCATGGTCGACCTCGATCCGCGAGGAGGCGAAGTGGACCTTCACGAGGGCGACGCCGGGGAGCTGGCCGACGGCCTTCTCGATCTTGGCGACGCAGGAGGGGCAGCTGAAGCCCTCGGCGCGGAGGATGGTGCGGGTGGTGGTCTGCGTGGTCATGTCGGTTCCTTCTATTCATTCCGGCGTTGTTGCCGATGAGTCGAAGCTACGCTGGAACCGCCACCGAGTCCTTGACCTACGTCAAGAAGGAACGGACCGAGCAGGTGCATACTTGAGCCATGTCAACCGGCGATACCTGCGTTTCCCTCGTGCCGATCTTCAAGGGCCTCGACCACACCCAGCAGCTGGAGGTGGCGGGGTTCGCCCGACCGCTCCACTTCGACGCCGGCGACCAGGTGGTGGCCGCCGGGGACCGCAGCCGCCGGCTCTTCGTGGTGCATTCCGGCCGGGTCCGGGTGGTGCACCTGTCGGAGGGCGGCCGCGAACACGTCGTGCGGGTGCTCAGCGTGGGGGACGTGCTCGGGGAGGACGCCTTCGTCCTGGGCCGTCGCCCCACCCACTACGCCTACGCCGACACCGAGGCGTCGATGTGCACGTTCGACCACGACGACCTCGCCGCCCTGGTGGCCCGCTATCCCGGCATCGCCGTGCGGATGTTGCAGGTCCAGTCGGAGCGGCTGGCCAACGCCGAGCGCATGCTGGCCGCCATGAGCGGCACCGACGTCGGCGCGCGCCTGGCCAGCTACCTGCTGGATCTGCCCTCCACCTCCACTCCGGAGGGGGCAGAGGTGGAACTGCCGATGGCCAAGAAGGACGTGGCCTCGCACCTGGGTACCACTCCGGAGACGCTCAGCCGTCAGTTGCGCAAGCTCGTCGACGACGGCGTGCTCGGCCTCCACGGCCGCCGGGGCATCGTGATCCGCGACATCGACGCGCTGCTGGACAGGTCCGGCGCCACGGGCTGAGTCAGAAGTCGCCGGTGCGTTTACTGCGTGATCTCGTACGCGAGCAGGCGTGCCTTGTCCGCCTTGTTCTCCGAGCCCTGCAGCGCCAGGAGCTCTGCGTAGATGCCGCCGGAGCGCGCCAGCTCGGCGGGAGAGCCCACCTCGTCGATGCGACCCTCGCGGAGCGTCACGATGCGGTCCACCGACGCGATGGTGGAGAGGCGGTGCGCGATGATCAGCGTGGTCCTGCCCACCATGAGTTGCTCGAGCCCGGCCTGGACGGCCCGCTCGGCCTTGGTGTCGAGCGAGCTGGTGGCCTCGTCGAGGATCAGGATGGGGGCGTCCTTCAGCAGCGCCCGCGCCACGGACAGCCGCTGCTTCTGGCCGCCGGACAGCTTGATGCCCCGCTCGCCGATCTCGGTGTCGAAACCGTTGGGCAGGCGGGAGATGAAATCCAGCGCGTTGGCCCGCTGCGCCGCGACGGTGAGTTCCTGGTCGGTGGCTCCGGGGCGGCCGTACTCCATGTTCTCGCGGATGGTGCCGCTGAACAGGTTCGCGTCCTGGAAGACCACGCCGATCGCCTTGCGCAGCGCCACCGTCGGCACGTCGCGGACGGACTGGCCATGCACCCGGATCTCGCCCCGGGTGGCCGGGTACAGCTTCATGATGAGGTTGACCAGCGTGGTCTTGCCGCCGCCGGATTCGCCGACGAAGGCCACGCGTTCCCCGCGGTTGACGGCCAGGTCGATGCCGCGCAGCACCAGGTTGTCGCTGCCGCCGTCACCGTCGTCGTAGCCGAAGTCGACGTCGTCGAACGCGATGACCGGGTCCTCGTCGGTCCACTTCACCTCCGCGGTGGGTTCCGCCTCCAGCGCGTTGTTGGGCTCATCGATCTCCGCCATCACGTTGAAGTACTCCTCGCTCCCGACCACGGCGCGCTGGGTGAGGTCCACCCAGTAGCTCATGGAGGTGACGGGCTGGCGGGCCATGGCGGTGAGCTGGATGAGCAGCACCATCGCGCCCACGGTGTAGTCGCCGCGCGCCGCCTGCACGAAGATGATGGCGTAGACGCCGAAGAACACCAGGTCGAGCGCCGCCCGGCGCCAGAAGTCCATCCGGTGCCAGAACGCCGACTGGGACCTCGTGAGGGTGAGCGTGTTGTCGTAGTGCTCGTTGAACCCCTTGAGCTCGCGCTTCTCCGCGACGAAGGACTTGACCACGCGCATCTGGCCGATGACCTCGGCGAAGCGGCCGCCGGCGATGTCGTAGTGGTCGTTCTTCTGCTTCTCCCACACCATCCACCGGCGCGAGGTGATGGCGGTCAGCCACACGAACGTCGGGTAGATGATGATCAGCAGCAGCGACAGCCACGGCGAGTAGAACGCCGTGATGACCAGCACCGCGAGCAAGGTGACGACGGTGGGGAAGAAGCTGTTGGCGAAGGTCTGCAGGAAGTCGGTGATCGAGGTGATGGACCGGTTCAGCCGGCTGACGATCTTGCCGGTCAGTTCGTTGTCGTAGTAGCGCTGCGGCAGGCGCAGGAGCTTGTGGAAGTAGCGACCCGACAGGATGGCGCGCAGCTTCACCGACATCTGGTCGCCGAAGTAGCCGGCGATGTTGGTCAGCAGCGAGTTGGCCAGGGCGATCACCAGCAGCACGACGGCGTACCAGACGAGGTCCGTCCAGGTGCCGCCGTCGCCCGAGGCGATGCTGACGACGGTGTCGGTGGCCCGGCCGATCACGAACGGCGTGAGCAGCGCGGTGGCCGACACCAGGATGGCCCCCAGGACGATGCTGACGTAGAGGGGCCACAATTCCCTGGCCGTTGCCATGATCCGAATGATGCTGCGCACAGCTGCACTCTACGACGACCGACAATTGCCCTGCCCCCAGCGCCGGCCTGACAGGCGACGCGGGCAATCCTGCGGCGCCGACATGGTGGCGTGAGTAGGTTGTGGGCATGCGGACTCTGCGCACGGTCACCCTCAACACGGGCTACGACGACTACTTCACCGTCGGCGACACCGTCTGGGGCGGCGTCTCCCAGATGCACGCCTTCCGTAGCGTCTGTTCAGGGAAGGGCATCAGCTGCGCCCGGGCCGCCGTCGCGTTGGGCGTACCCACGGTCGCCTACGCCCTCGTCGGGGCCGATGACGAGAAGGACTACTCGGGCCGGCTCACGGCGGAGGGGATCGCGCACCGGCTCGTCACCGTGCCGGGCGCGACCAGGCACAACCTCACCCTCATCGACGCCGCGGGCGAGAAGGTGGCGGCGCACTTCGTCGCGCAGGGCTTCACCCTCTCCGGACCGGCCGACGTGCGCCCCCTCGTCGACGCCCTGCTGGCGGAAGTGCAGCCGGGCGACATCGTCACCCTCAACGGATCCACCCCCACCGGCCTGCCCGTCACCACGTGGGCAGACGTGGCCCGCGCGGTGCTGGAACGCGGCGCGGAGGTGGTGGTCGATGCGCAGAAGGACGCCCTCGTGGCCGCTCTCGACGTGCCGGGAGTGCTGGCGTTCAAGCCCAACGACGACGAAATCCTGGCCATCCCGGAGGTCGCGGCCGCACCGCAGGAGGACCGGGTCGCCGTCGCGCTGGAGGTCCTCCGCCGCGCGGGGGTTCGGTTACCGATGGTGTCGCTGGGGGCGCGCGGGGTGGCCTATGTCCCGGACCCGCACGCTGCCGCGGAGTACGGCTCGCTGCCCGTCGAGCGACCCATCCAATCTGTGATGGCAGGCGACTCCTTCGTGGCCGGCCTCGCCTGGGGCCGGCTCGCCTCGGATGAGCCGACGCAGTGGCTGCGGCACGCCCTGGCGGCCGCCGCCGCGCACGTCGAGGGCCGCGCCGGATCCGCCCTCCGGGAGCGCGCGCAACTCAATCTTCCCGCGGCCCGTCTACCATGAGACGGTGATGGTCGGTCGGTTGCTGCGTGCCCTGCTGGCAGCGATGCTGTTGGCGATGGGCCTCGTCGGCACCCCGTCGACGGCGAACGCAGCCTCCGAATACCTCGATGTGGAGATCACCTCCATCTCCACCCCCACGCTCAATCTGGACAACCCCGAGCAGGTCGTCGAGATCCAGGGGCGGCTGACGAACGTCTCCACCACCCCCATCCGCTACGTCAACGTGCACTTCTGGCGCGCCCCGGTGCCCATCCTCACCACCGACGAGCTGACCTCCATCACCGCGAACCTGCCCGTCGGCAACCGGTTGTTCGAAGAGGCCGCCGGAAACCTCGACATCCTGACCCGCGACGAGCCGTTCGGCCCCGGCGAGCGCGCCAACTTCACCGTCCGCGCCACCGTCGCCGAGCTCATCACCGAGGCCCCCTCCCAGATCCCCCTCAGCCGCGACGACGCGGTCTACCTGCTGGGCGTCCAGGTGCGCGGCATCCCCGACGACGGGGACAACATGGTGGTCGGCCGCGCCCAGGTCGTCACCCCCGCCACGCAGCAGCCGGTGGGCTCCAGCGCCCTCGTGGTGTTGGCGGGCACCCCGTCGTGGCTGCCGGACGGCACGTTCCTCGACGACTCCCTCACGGAGCAGCTCAGTGGCCGCCTCGAGACCCTCCTCAGCTCCGCCGAACGACCCGGCGTCATCAGCGCCGTGGACCCGGCGCTCTACCAGGCCGTGCAGTGGCTCAGCGCCGAGCACACCGTCGCCGGTGAGGCACGACCCGCCAACGGGGTGGCCCTGCGCTGGATCGAGCGGGTCGACGCCCTGGCCGACGACGGTCGCCTGTGGCGCCTCCCGTTCGCCAACCCGGATCTGGTCCGCGTCGACGCGACCGGCCAGCTGCCGCGTGTGCTGGCCTGGGCGCGCGAAGCCACGCCCGAGTACCTCCTCGAGCTGCCGTCGGTGGCCGTCCTCGACGAGGGCGCCAACACGGATCTGGTCAGCAAACTGGGCGAATTCAGCACCGTGGTGATCCGCAACGCCACCGGCGCCAGCGTCGGCCCGCCCCGCGTGCTCACCGCAGCCCCGCAGGGCGCGGTCACCGCCCTGCCGGCCGGCGTGCAGTTGGCCCGCAAAATCGCCGACGAGCTGCTCGCGCCCCGCCCGCCGTTGTACGTGATCGACACCCCGGAGGCCGCCGCCATCGACAACGAGCTCGCGCCCTACCGCGAGCACGTCCCCGCCACCACCACCCCCGCGGAGCCGCTGCGCTGGGCCGACGCCCAGACGCCGGCGGCCTACCAGGAACTGGTGGCGGCGCTGGACGAGCAGACCGGCAACGCCTCGCTGATGGCGGACCTCACCCCCAGCGCGGAGGCATACGACCTGGCCGCCGTGGGGGCGACTGTCTACTCGAAGGGGTTCCCGACGGAGGCGGCCGCCGTCGACTACCTCAACGCCGCGTCGCCGGCGGAGGTGGACCTCTCCCGCGTCACGCTGCGGGCCGCCGCCAACTACGTGATGGGGGCGCGGGTCAACGAGTTCCCCGCCACGCTCAGCAACGAACTGGACATCCCCATCGTCGTCGGGGTCGAGTTCAGTTCCGACGCCCCGCAGCGCATCAGCGTGCCGGGCGTCAAGGCAGTCGAGGTGCCTGCACGGGGCACCGCCACCATCACGATCACGCCGGAGGCCGCCGCCAACGGAGTCGCCCTGGTGCGGCCCCGGTTGGTGACCGCAGAGGGCCAGCTCCTCTCCGAGGGCCCGCCCATCGAAATCACAGCCACCGATCTTGGGCGCGTCGGCTGGATCATCATCGTCGTATCGGGTGCAGTGGTGCTGGGAGGCACCGCGTGGCGCATCGCCGCCGTCCGCCGCGAACGGGCGCGGGCGGATCAAGGCCTTCCGCCGAAGGGGAGCGAGTGAGTCAGGTCAGCAGTACGAAGAGGTTGGTCTCCGCGAGTGCGGTGATGGCGTCGGGGACTCTGATCTCGCGCGTCCTGGGCGTCGTCCGCGTCGCCCTGCTCGCGTTCATCCTCGGTACCGCCACCCGTCAGGCCGACATCTACGGCCTCGCGGACATGGTGCCCAACTCGCTCTACATCCTCTTCGCCGGCGGCGCCCTCAACACGGTGCTCGTGCCGCAGATCGTGCGCGCCATCAAGAAGGACGAGGACGGCGGGGAGGCCTACACCAACCGCATCATGACGGCGTTCATGCTGATCATCACCGCCGTCGCGGTGCTGGTCACCATCGGGGCGCCGATCGTCGCCGGGATCTACACCTCCGGCTCCTGGCGTGACCCCGGTCTGGCGGCGCAGTACGGCTCCCTCATCGCGCTGATGTTCCTGACGCTGCCGCAGATCTTCTTCTACGGCGCGTTCTTCCTGCTGGGCCAGATCCTCAACGCCCGCGACAAGTTCGGCCCCATGATGTGGGCCCCCATCGCCAACAACGTGGTGGCGATCATCGTGCTCAGCACCTACCTGGTGGTCTGGGGCAACCAGCAGGACCACAGCCAGGCGTTCACCACACCGCAGATCCTCCTGCTGGGCATCGGGTCGACGGCGGGGATCGCCGTGCAGACCCTCGTGCTGCTGCCGTACGTCAGGAAGGTGGGCTTCAAGCTGAGGCCACGCTTCGACCTCAAGGGCACCGGCCTCGGCCACACCTTCTCGCTCACGAAGTGGACCATCGGCTTCGTGGCCGTGAACCAGCTCGCGCTGGTCGTCGTGCAACGCCTCGCCACCTCGGCCACGGCCACCGGCGAGGGCGCCGGCGTCGTCGCCTACGCCAACGCGCATCTCCTGTGGATCCTCCCCCACTCGCTGATCACGGTGTCGCTGGCCACCGCCATGCTGCCCAGCGCCTCCCGCCTGGCGGCCTCAGGCGACACGGAAGGCGTCAGCCAGGAGTTCATGAAGACGGTGCGGCTCGCGCTGATCGTGATCGTCCCGGCCGCCGTCGTGTTCCTCGCGCTGGCCCAGCCCACCACCGGGATCCTGTTCGGGCAGGGCGCCGGCCGCTCCAGCTCAGACCTGGTGGCCTGGGCCCTGATGGCCTTCGCTCTCGGGCTCATCCCGTTCACCGTCCAGTTCGTGACGCTGCGGACCTTCTACGCGCTGGAGGACACCCGCACCCCGTTCCTCGTGCAGGTCCTCATCGCGGGGCTGAACATGGTGGGCGCCATCGGCCTGGTCTCAGCCGCGCAGGCCTGGATGGACGAGCCGTCCTCGTGGGTGGCCACCGCGCTCGCGCTGGCCTACTCGGTCGCCTATCTGGCCGGAGTGCTGGTGTCCTGGCGGCTGTTGAAGCGGCGGGTGCCGGGCATCGACGGCGGGGCCATCGGGATGCACATCCTCCGGCTGCTGCTGGCCTCGGCCGTCGGCGGCGTGCCGGCCTACTTCCTTGCAGGTTGGCTGACCCGCCTGATCGATTCCCAGTTCCTGGGCAACGTCGTGGCGCTGGCGCTGGGCGGGCTGCTGATCCTCGGCAGCTTCGTCGGCATCGGCAAGCTGCTGAAGGTGCGCGAGCTGACCAGCCTCTCCACCCTGCTGAGCAGCCGCTTCGGCCGCCGCGGCCCAGCCACGCCGGGGGCCCAGCCCGCCACGGACGCGCCGCACGGCGACCGTGATGACAGCGCCGACCGCGACGACGAGGCGCTCGTCATGACCGCCATCACCGGCCCGCTCGACTTCGACTCGGGGCCGCCCACCGTCATCCGTAACCGTCCCCCGATCGTGCAGCGCACGTTCGATGCCCACCCCGCCTGGCCCGTCGACAACGAGGTCGCCGCCGGAGCTGAAGTTGAGGACATCGCCATGGACCGTCATCCCGAACCCGACATCGACGACGACCCCACCGGTCCGCTGGACCTGGAGGGCCTCTTCCGCGAGGAGCAGCGGGGGCAGATCGCCAGCGTCGGCACGCTGCTCAACACGCGCTACGAGCTCGTCGAGCAACTCGCCGAGCGGCATGGCGCCGAGACGTGGCGGGCGCACGACCAGGTGCTGTCGCGCGATGTCGTCGTGCACGTGCTCGCCCCCGGCGACCCCCGCAGCCCCGAGTTGCTCCGGGCCGCGCGCAAGGGCGCCGCCGCCACCGATTCGCGCTTCCTGCGGGTGCTGGACGCCGACGAGACGGTGGACCGCGACCAAGGCATCGGCGCATACGTGGTGGCCGAGTACGCCTTCGGCCGCTCGCTCACCGACCTGCTCTCGAAGGGCCCGCTGAGCGCCATCGAGGCCGCCTACATCGTGCGCGAACTGGCAGATGCGCTGGTCGGCGTGCACGCGCAGGGCCTGTTCCATGAGCAGATCACCCCGGACAACGTCATCATCACCACCTCCGGCGCCGTGCGGCTGGTGGGCTTCGGGATCGAGGCCACGCTGGCCCGCGGCGACGCGGAGGACACGGCCTGGTTCACCCGGGAACGGGCCGACGTCGTCGCGCTCGGCAGCCTGCTGTACGCCACCCTCGTGCGCCACTGGCTTGGCGGCGCCGCCTGGGACCTGCCGGCGGCCCCCATCATCGCCGGCGAGACCGCACCCGCCCACACGGTGCAGGTGGGCATTTCGCCCGCCCTCGACCGGATCTGCTCGGCCACGCTCACGGAGCGCGGCGACCTGAGCGTCCCGCGCATCCTCAGCGCCTCGCAGCTCGTCGCCGCCCTCGACGAGGTGCTCGGCACCGCGGACGCCTCCCTGGACCTGGAGCAGCGGGTGCGCTCGTGGCACGGCCTCGACGACGTCCCACCCCGCCCCGCCCTGTTCCGCGAGACGGAGGTCATCCGCCGCTCCGACGACGCCGTGGCCGCGCCCCCCACCGTGACGCTCCCGGCCGCCTCGGACGACGACTCGCTCTTCGGCTTCGGCCGGGAGTCGCGCCAGGACGAGGCGCCCGTCAGGGAGGGCGCACGCCCCAGCCGCAACGGTCGCCTCTGGTGGATCCTGCTGGCGCTGGCCGTCATCGGGCTCGCCATCGCACTGGTCTTCAGCCTCTTCGGCGGCAACGATCCGCAGCCGGCCAACCCCACCACCCCCGGCGGGACCAGCGCCATTGCCGTCTCGCCCGGCGAGACGACACCCGGCAACGGCGAGAGCACCGTCGCGTCGGGGCCCATCACCGTGGCAGAGGTGACCGACTTCGACCCGGAGACCGACGGCGGCAACAACGAGGAAGTGCCGGACCGGGCCGCCAATGTCGTCGACGGCGACCCGGCCACCACCTGGCAGACCATGCGCTACCTCCGCAACCCCAAACTCGGCGGGCTGAAGCCCGGCGTGGGCCTGCTGCTGGACCTGGGCGAGCCGCGCACGGTGAGCAGCGTCACCCTCACGCTGGTGGGCGCCACCTCGGTGGAGATCCGGGTGCCGAAGGGCGAGACCCCATCGATGCGCACCGAGGCCGACTGGGAGGTCGTCGGGGCAGACCCGGCCGCCACCGGCACGGCCACCGTCACCCTCACGGAGCCTGTCGAGAGCCAGTGGGTGCTGGTGTACTTCACTGAGTTGCCGGCCGTCGAGGGCGGGTTCCGCGCCGAGATGGCCGAGGTCACGCTGCAGTGACCGGGCAGGTCAGCCGGCCCCGAGCACCTTGTCCAGGTCGTAGCTGAGCGGCTCCTCGAGCTGGTCGTAGGTGCACGACTCCGGCTCCCGGTCGTCGCGCCACCGCACGAACTGCGCCGTGTGCCGGAACCGGTCCCCCTCCATGTGGTCGTACCTCACCTCCACCACCCGCTCCGGGCGCAACGGCACGAACGACAGGTCCTTCTTCGCGTTCCAGCGTGAATGCTGCGCCGAGGTCGGCGTGCGCTGCGCCGCGGCGATCTCCGCCCATGGGTGCGCATCGGATTCGTCGACGAGGGTCTGGAGTTCCGCGAACAGCTCGCGCCGCCGTTCCATCGGGAACGACCCGATCACGCCCACCGAGTTGAGCGTCCCGTCGTCGGTGTACAGGCCCAGCAGCAACGAACCGATCGCCTCGGTCTCGCCCTTGTAGAGGCGGTAGCCGGCCACGACACAGTCGGCCGTGCGCTCGTGCTTGAGCTTGTACAAGACGCGCTTGTCCTCCTGGTACACCTCGCCCAGCGGCTTGGCGATCACCCCGTCGAGCCCGGCGCCCTCGAACTGCTCGAACCACTCCATCGCGGTCGGCTCGTCGCTGGTGGCCCGGGTCAGGTAGATCGGCGGCTTCGCCTTCTTCAGCGCCTTCTCCAGCGCCTTGCGGCGCTCCTTGAACGGCTTCTCGGTGTAGTTGTCCATGCCGAGGGCCAGCACGTCGAACGCGACGAAGCTGGCGGGCATGAGCTTCGACAGCTTCTCGATGCGCGAGGCGGCAGGATGGATGCGCTGCTGCAGGGCGTCGAAATTGAGGCGGTCCCCGGTCTCGGGGTCGATCATGATGATCTCACCGTCGATCACGGAGTGGTCCGGGAAGTTGTCGATGATGGCCTCGACCAGCTCCGGGAAGTACCGGGTCATCGGGCGCTCGTTGCGGCTGCCGATCTCCACGTTGTCGCCGGAGCGCCAGATGATCGAGCGGAAGCCGTCCCACTTGGGCTCGAACAGGTACTCACCCTTCGGCAGCTTCTTGACCGGCTTGGCCAGCATCGGCCCGAACGGCGGCACGACGGCGGTGCCCCACTCGGCGTCGCGCTCGGCCTTGGGCGCGAGGTAGTCGTCGTCGGCCTTATCCTCCCGGCGCTTCGACGGCGGCACCCGAGGCGGCTCGCCGGGCATCTTGGGGTAGTCGGGCGGGAAGTTGAGCTCGCCGAGCCCGCGTTCGAGATCCTTCTCCCACAACTCGAGGGCGCCGTCGACGACGCCGGCCTCGTCGTCGATGTCCGCCCAGGCGCAGCCTCGCTCCTGCACGACGGCGGGCGCGGTGTGGACGGTGAACTGGCGCGGCTCCACGTCGTCGAGGTCTTCCCAGCGCACCGGCATCGACACCGGGGCACCGGGGAGCGGGCGCGGAGAGTAGGCGGCGGCGATGGTGCGGTCGCGGTTGGCCTGGTTGAAGTCGACGAAGACGCGCTGGCCGCGCTCCTCCTTCCACCAGCTGGTGGTGACCAGGTCCGGCATGCGGCGCTCGAGCTCGCGGGCGATGCCAATGACCCCGTGGCGCACGTGCTGGAACTCGTGGGTGGGCTTGATGCGGGCGAAGACGTGCACGCCGCGGTTGCCGGAGGTCTTGGCGTAGGCCTTGAGGCCCACCTCGGCCATCACCTCGCGCAGCGCGTGGGCGGCTTTGACGGCGTCCTTGAAGTCGGTCCCCGGCTGGGGGTCGAGGTCGATGCGCAGCTCGTCGGGGTTGTCGACGTCGTCCTCACGCACCGGCCAGGGGTGGAACGTGATGGTGCCCATCTGCGCGGCCCAGGCGAGGTCCGCCGGCTCGTCGAAGAGGAGCTGCTCGTGTCGTCGGGCGGACGGGTAGGTGCACATCACTGTCCGGAGGAAATCCGGCGCGCCGCGGGGTGGCCGCTTGGAGAAGAACTCCTCGCCCTCGATCCCCTCAGGGAACCGCTGCAGCGTCATCGGCCGGTTCCCGTTCAGGTGCAGGAAGGCGTCGGAGATCCTGAGGAGGTAGTCGGCGAGGCCGCGCTTGGTCACGGCGCCTGCCCCATCGTCGGGCCACAGCACCTTGTCCGGCGAAGAGAGTTTCAGCTCCCGCTCGCCGTAGGGTCCATCGATCTTGAGGATCACCGGCTCAGCCATGCGCCAAGGCTACTTCCCGAGGGGGCAGAGTGAAGTTGTGCAGCGGACTTGGTGCACAACTTCACTCCGCCGTCGAGCCGGTATGCGGTGCCACGTGGGCCGGGGGCGGCGTTGTTGAGTTGTGCAGCGGACTTGGTGCACAACTTCACTCCGCCGCCGGGGCCGGGAGCCGGGGAAATGCAACGTCGCAGGGCCTCCTTCACGGAAGCCCTGCGACGCAGCGGGAACCAACTAGGAAATCAGAGCCGGAAGGATCACTCCTTCACGTCTTCGTCGACCCACTCGAACGTGCGGGTCACGGCCTTCTTCCACAGGCGGAACTTGCGATCGCGCTCGGCTTCGTCCATCGACGGGGTCCAGCGCTTGTCCTCGGCCCAGTTGTCGATGACGTCCTGCTCGCCCTCCCAGTAGCCGACGGCGATCCCGGCCGCGTAGGCAGCGCCCAGCGCCGTGGTCTCTGCGACGACGGGGCGCACCACGTCGACACCGAGCATGTCGGCCTGGAACTGCATGAGGGTTTCGTTGGCCGTCATGCCGCCGTCCACCTTGAGCTCTGCGAGCTTCACGCCCGAGTCTGCTTCCATGGCGTCGAGCACCTCGCGCGTCTGGTAGGCGGTGGCCTCCAGGACGGCGCGGGCGATGTGGCCCTTGTTCACGTAGCGGGTGAGGCCGACGAGCGCGCCGCGGGCGTCGGACTTCCAGTAGGGGGCGAACAGGCCGGAGAACGCCGGCACGAAGTACGCGCCGCCGTTGTCTTCGACCGAGGCGGCCAGCTTCTCGATCTCGGGAGCCGACGAGATGATGCCCAGGTTGTCACGCAGCCACTGAACCAGCGAGCCGGTCACGGCGATCGAGCCCTCGAGGGCGTAGATGGCGTCCTTGTCGCCGATCTTGTAGCAGACGGTGGTCAGCAGGCCGTTCTCCGACGGGACGACCTCGGTGCCCGTGTTGATCAGCATGAAGTTACCCGTGCCGTAGGTGTTCTTCGCCATGCCCACCTCGAAGCAGGCCTGGCCGAACGTGGCGGCCTGCTGGTCGCCCAGGATGCCGGCGATCGGGACGCCGGCCAGCATGCCCTTCTCGCGGCCCTCGCCGTAGACCTCTGCGGAGCTGCGGATCTCGGGCAGCATCGACAGGGGAATGGTCATGTCGGCCGCGATCTCCTCGTCCCAGCTGAGGGTCTTCAGGTCCATCAGCATGGTGCGGGAGGCGTTCGTGACGTCCGTGACGTGCACGCCGCCGTCGGTGCCACCGGTCATGTTCCACAGCACCCAGGAATCCATGGTGCCCATGATCAGGTCACCGGCCTCGGCCCGTTCGCGGGCGCCGTCGACGTTGTCGAGGATCCACTTCACCTTGGGTCCACAGAAGTAGGTGGCAAGCGGCAGGCCGACGCGGGCCTTGTACTTGTTCTGGCCTTCGGCGCCGCCCAGTTCGTCGACGATCTTCGCCGTGCGGGTGTCCTGCCACACGATGGCGTTGTAGGCAGGCTCGCCGGTGTTCTTGTCCCACACGACGGTGGTCTCGCGCTGGTTGGTGATGCCGACGGCCGCGATGTCCTTCTGGTTCAGCTCGGCCTGGCTCAGTGCATCCGCCACGACGGTGCGCACGTTGCGCCAGATCTCCTGCGGGTCGTGCTCGACCCAGCCGGCGCGGGGGAAGATCTGCTCGTGCTCCTTCTGGCCCACGGACACGATGGTGCCCTTGTGGTCGAAAACGATGGCACGGGAACTCGTCGTGCCCTGGTCGATGGCAAGTACGTACTTGTCAGTCATGTGTCTTCAGTCCTTCTCGTCAGTGAGGGTGGATGGATGCGATCAGGCGACCGGCGGGAGCAGGACCAGCGCGAGCAGACCCGCGAGGGCGCCACCGATCAGGGGGCCGACCACCGGTACCCAGGCGTAGCTCCAGTCGGAGTCGCGCTTGCCGGGGATGGGCAGGATGGCGTGCATGATGCGGGGGCCGAGGTCACGGGTGGGGTTGATGGCGTAACCGGTGGGGCCACCGAGGCTGATACCGATACCGACGACGAGCAGTGCCACGCCGAGGGCGCCGAGCCAGCCGAGGTTGGCCGGGCCTTCGCCGCCGGCCTCAGTGAACTTGCCGGCCGCGATGACGACGAACACGAGCACGAAGGTGCCGATGGCCTCAGTGATGAGGTTCCAGAGCGGGTTGCGGATCTCAGGTGCGGTCGAGAAGACGGCCAGCTTGAGGTTGGGGTCCGTGTCGGTGTCGAAGTGCTGCTTGTACGTCAGCCACACGAGGCCGGCGCCGGCCATGGCGCCGACGAGCTGGCCGGCGAAGTACACCAGCACCAGGCCGACGGAGACGGGTTCGCCACCCATCTCCTCGGCGCCGTTGACGAGCAGGCCGACGGTGACGGCGGGGTTGATGTGGCCACCGGATGCGTAGGAGGCGAGGACGCCCGCGAACACCGCAAGACCCCAGCCCCAGTTGATGAAGAGGAAGCCCTGGCCGTTGCCCTTCGTCTTGGCGAGCAATGCGTTGGCCACCACGCCACCACCGAGTAGCAGCAGCAGCATCGAGCCAACGGCCTCAGAGAGGAAGATGGTTCCCATGATTTCTCCATTCCTGACTGCAGTGTCAGATAGACGTCTTCCATAGACGCGTTTGCTCCAGCAAAGGGCATGTTGCACGTCATTGCAACAGCCATGCACACTTGTGCACAACGGTTAGACACCGGTGCACATAACTGCGTGATGAAATGCTGTCGATGCCGACGGGGAAGAGGCAGAGGACCCTGTCAGGGCCGACTGTCGCGAGGTTTGAGCATGGTGAGGAGGGCCGTCCTCAACACGTCTCTTTCCTGGGCCAGTTCATCCAGCCCAGAGGGTGGCCGTTCGACCTCATCGTGGCGTGCATAGGCCCGTTCGGCCGCCAGCATGATGTGGGTGCAGATGGACCCCACCTGAGCATCATCGAGCCACTTCGGATCGAACATGATGCGTTCCGCCCCACCGTCGCCGTTGAGGATGACGGTGACGCCCTTCGAGCGGCCCCTGGCCGGCGCCCCTGGTTCCGTCTCCCTGGTCGCAGCCAGGGCTGCGGCATGCCGCGCGTCGAGATCCCGGCCGACGCGGTCGAACAACACCAGTGACCGACGGCTGAGCGCGGGCAGGTCGCGCAGACGCTCGCGCACTTCACGGGGCAGTTCGGGCTCCTCGGGAGCCGCGCCGGGTTCTGGCGGTGCCGCCAGCTGGAGGGTCGACAGCATCAGCGCCTCGCGGAACCTGGCCTCCAACGCCGCGGCGTCCGGCACCTTGTGGAACCAGACGGGGCTCAGCCGCACCTTGGTGAGGCGGCCGTGCTCAGACCAGAGGCGCACAATGCCTTCGCGGTCTGAGAACCCGCCGTCGGATTCGTCGATCGCCTCTTCCTCGGGTTCATTGCCGCCGTAAGGTGGCGGCGCGAGCGGGTCCAGGTCGTCGTCGAATTCGGTCACGTCAGGGAACCTCCGCCACGAAGCTCTCGGTCCAGGCGGCGAGTTCTTCCAGCGTCAAGGTGTCAAACATGTCCCGGTTGAGGAAGAGGCGACCGCTCTCCGAGTTCCCGACGCACCATTGCGCGTCATTGGCCTCGTAACACCAGACACCGGGGCGCAGTTCTGTCTGCCCCTTCTCGAGGCCCTCGCTCCACTCGGCCGCCCGCTCACTCCATGCCCAGGGCGCGACAACGATCCGATCCGATTTTCCGGCGTCGTACACCGGCTGTCCGAGCAGCCAGTTCAGGGTGAAATCGCCGACGGTCGTGGGGTATTCGTCTTCGCCCAACTCCTCCAGCTGCACCGACCCAGTGGCCGCCGGGTCACTGGACGACCGGGTCGCCGAGGGAGCAGCTGTCGACGCCTCAACAGTCCCTGTGGGGCTGGGGGGTGCCGGGCCGTCCGGGGTGCAGCCGGTGCTCACGATCAACAGCGTGACACTGCAAGCGGCCAGGGACCGCAATCCCAATGAAACGGCTCCACGCATTCCTTACCTCTTCACCCCGTCGTTGGTTCCGCCGGGCTGCTGGGCGCCGGCCGGATCGTCCACCCGAGATTCTGCCTCATCCGGATCCGGCACCGAGTCCGTGGGGGCCGGCGGGACAGAGGCCTGCCCACCGCCTGTGGGCCACGTGCCAGGCTGAAGCAGCTGAGGAGCCGAGAGGCATTCCGTCACCTTGCCGGCAAGCGCATCGGCGCTGTCTCGGACAGGGCGTCCGAACTGGGCGTCCTGCAGGTTCGTCCGCAACGCCCTCAGAAGATCGAGCGCGTTGGCAACCCGTCGGTAGTGATAGCCCTTGGCGCCAGGCTGCAGACTCTGGACAGCCTGGGTGGTGGCCTTGATCTCCCGCTCCATCACGAGGAAGAGGGCCCGGTTGAACAGCGCGAGCTGGCTGATCGCATTGGCCATGCTGGTGGCCAACCCCCGCAGTTCCTCCGTCGCGCCGTCCTGCACGATGCTGCGCGCCGTGTAACTGCTGCTGGCGCCGCTGATCCAACCGGGGATCTGTCGCAGTGAAGTGATCCTGCTGCGCACCTGTGACACCTGTTCGGCCTTGGTCCGCCACCGTCTCGCATCAGCCTCAAGGTCGCCGGGGACATGCCCCACCTCCGTTCGGACGACCGTCATCTGCTCGCGAACGGCCTCAACCTCGCGCTGAAGATCCCGGATGATCTTCTCGCCCTTCGCCTCAAACTCGCGGCGGTCCTGCTGGTAGCCGAAGAGGCCGTGCTCCACGAACGACAGGAACTCGTCCCACCAGTTCACGGAGTCCTTCCGATCCGCCTCCACCGCGGCGTCGACGGCAGCCTTGAGCGCGTCGACGGCCGGCCCGAGCCGGTGGGCCCCCACGCCCTCCGCTTCGGTCAGGGAGAATCCGCTCGGCTGGCCGCCCAGCCTGATGAACAACCCGTCCACCAGATCGATCGGAATCATCAGTTCATCCCCTTCGCCTGCTGGGCATTGGCCTGCTCCGTGCCCCGGTAGTCGCTGGCGGAGGACCGCAGCATCGCCGAGATCGTGTTGTACTCGCCCCCCGCCCCGGAGGACCAGTCAGTGGTGGACGAGGTCAGGGAGTTCACACCGAGGTCCGGCACGAGACCGAATTCGGTGGGGACCGGGGTCGACGTCACAGACTCCATCTCGCCGGACAGCTCCTCCCATTCCTGGGCTGCAGCCTCCAGCTGGGCCGGATCCACCTGATAGTCACCGGTGCTCCCGCCGCCGCCCGAGCTGCCGCCGGACGGCGAGTACGACCCTGGCCCTGTCGGGTAACTGGGTGACGTGTATTGCCCAGAACCCTCGGCTCCGGGCTGCTGGTACGCGGGCGGGGATGAGGGCGCCGGATAGGAGGGTGGCTGATAGCTCGGCGGCTGGTACGGCGAGGGACCCTCTGAGCCGGGCGACGGTGGGACGTAGCCCGGATCGCCCGGGCCGGGGACGTAGCCGGGATCGCCCGAGCCGGGGACGTAGCCCGAATCCCCCGGGCCGGGGACGTAGCCCGGATCACCCGGACGCGGCACGTAGCCCGGATCACCCGGACGCGGCACGTACCCCGGATCACCCGGACCCGGCACGTACCCCGGATCACCCGGACGCAACGAATAGCCGGACTCCCCGGGGCGGGGAGAATAGCCCGGCTCCCCGGGCCCCGGCACATAGCCCGGATCACCCGGACGGGGCACATAGCCCGGGTCACCGGGCCGCAGGACGTGGCCAGGGCCTCCGGGGCCGGTCCCGTCCGGGCCGAGGCCCGCTGCCATGGGGCCACCCGGACCACCGGGCACGCCGCCCATTGCGGGGGCGCCCGCGCCGCCTCCGGCGAGGCCGCCGCCCATCGACGTGGCACCACCGGGCATGCCAGCTCCGGCCGCGCCGGGGGCGCCTCGCATCATCCCGCCACCCATGGCGCCCGCCATGTCTCCGGGGGCCACACCGCCGGGCGCACCGGGGCGGCCCGCGCCGCCCGGGCCGCCCATCATGGGCGGCATCATCGCCGGACCGCCGGCGCCCTTCCTGCCCTTGGAGCCGGTGGAGTTCGGATTGATGGGCGCTTCACCCAGGTCTGAGTCGTCGATCTCGTCGTCGGAATCTGCGCGCAACCCGGCGAAACCACCCTCGGCGGCCCGCTTCATCAGCTGCTCCCACGCCTCGTCAGCGTCACCCATGGCCATCTCCTCCGGGCATAGACCGTTGCCAAGTTAACCAGCCGTTCGGGTCACGTCACACACCGTTTGCCGGCCGGTGGCGGGGCCCCGTACGCCCACCTGCTTGGAGTATCAGCCGGCGTGTGCCGCCCGGAACTGCGCAGGTGTCAGACGACGCTTGGCGGCGATCGCCGTCACCGAGAAGGCCAGGGCGACGACGCCGAGCAGGAGCGCCACGGATGCCAGGCCCACCTCGCCGGTGCCGTCCGCCATGTGGGTGCGGACCAGCTCGAAACCGTTCTGCAGCGGTGACACCGCGCCGATCGGCGAGAGCCAGCCGACGGCCGAGGAGAGGCCGAGGCCCACCGTCACGACGAGCAGCAGCCCGGAGATCAACCGCCCGATGTTGCCCAGCCAACCGGCCAGGGCGTGGTTGGCCAACGCGAACGAGCCGCCCAACAGCATCATCAGCAACACGAGCACCGCGGCCGTGCCCACGCCCAGGCCCAGCACGACCGAACCGATGAGCCCCAGCACGAGGCCCTGGCCGACGACGAGCACCAGAGGCAGCCACACCGTGCGGCCCCAGAGCACGATGCTCGCTGCACGGGAGCTGACGACGTTGCGCGGCACGGGACGCCAGAAGGCGAACGCCGCCAGGGCGCCGAGCCACAGCCCGGCCACGATCAGCAGCGCCGTGGAACCCACCTCCGTGGGCGTGATCAAATCCTTCTCCTCGGCCACCGGCGACGCGGCGACGCTGGACAGTTGCTTACGGTCCTCGGCCGAGTAGCTGGGCAGCTCCGCGGCGCCCTTCGTCAGCTCGGTGTTGAACAGCTCGAGACCGTCAGAGAGCTGGCCGGCGCCGGACGACAGCTGGCTGAGCCCGCCGCTGAGCGCGTCGGTTCCCTCGGCCGCCGAGCGCACGCCGGTGGTGTACTGGCCGACGCCCGAGACGTATTCCTCGGCGCCGGTCTGCAGCTGCTGGGCGCCCGAGTCGAGCTGCCCCACGCCGCTGGCGAGGCCCGAGGCCCCGTCAGCCAGGCCGCGGGCGCCGGTCTGCAACTGCTGCACACCGGCCGGGAGTTGGGCGATGCCGTCTGCCAGGCTGCGGGCGCCGTCGGCCAACTGCGTGACTCCGGTCGGCAGCGCGCCGATCTGCCCCTTGAGTTGCTGGAGCCCGCCGTTCAACTGGGTGGCGCCGTCCGCGATGAGGGGGGCGTTGTCGACGAGGGGCTGGGCCTCGGTGACGATCTGGTCAGCGCCGTCACGCACCTGCGTGAGGGCGCCGCTGAGGACGGCCATCTGCTCGGCGGTCTGCGTCGGCAGTTCGGCGACAAGGGTGTCGACCCCGTCAGCCAGCGCGTCGGCGCCGCCGGCGAGTTGGCCCGCGCCGCCCACCAGCGACAGCCCGCTCTGCGGGTCTGGCGTGTTGAGCGCGGCCGAACCCGCGCCGGTGCCGGCCTGGAACCCGCCCTGCACGCCGGCGGCAGCGCCGGCCGCGAACGTCTGGCGGAGCATCTCGCACGTGGCCGGATCCTCCACCGGGCACGTGAAGGCCTGCGCGATCTGGTCTGCGACCGCCGCGACCTCGGCGGGCATGGGCACGGCGCCGGAGGCATAGCCCTGCAGGGCCTGGTCCGCCTGGGCGAGGCCGCCGCTGAGCCCGGCAGCGCCGTCGGCGGTGGCGCGGGCGCCCTGGGCCAACAGATCGAGCTCCGCGGTGTCGACCGGCTGGTTCTCGATGCCGGTGATGATCTGGCTGAGGCCGTCGCTGAGCTGGTCGACCCCGCCGACCACTGCGGCGGAACCCTCGGCGAACTCGGGGAGCCCGGCGAGCAACTGCCCGCCCTGGTCCGCCAGTTGCGTCACGCCGTCGACGAGGGCCGGGGTCTGTCCGGAGAACTGCTCGACGCCGTCAGCCAACTGTTCGGCCCCGTCGACGAGGCGGGGCGCCTGACCGGCGAACTGGTCCACGCCGTCGGCCAACTGGTCGGCTCCCGAAGCGAGCTGGCCGGCGCCTGTGTTCAGGGCGCCGACGCCCACGGCGAGGTCGCCCACGCCCTCCGCGAGCTGCGCGCCACCGTCGGCCAGCTTGCCGCCGTTGTCCTTGAGCAGCGTCATGCCGTCGTTGAGCTGGGCGGCGCCGTCGGCCGACTGCTGGGCGCCGTCGGACAGCTGCGAGGCGCCGTCCTCCAACTCGGAGACGCCGTCGACGATGGTGCCGAACTGCTCGCCCACGGTGTTGAAGCCCACGTAGATGCCGTCGAGGTACCCCTCGGTGAGCTGCGCGTTGATGGTGTCGGTGGCCATGCGGGCGATCTGCTCGGCCACCTGGGCGTCCGTGACCGGCGCGTTGTCGCTGACCGCCACCTGGATGCCAGCCTGCTCGGCCTTGGCCGCGTCGTTCTCGGACCAGGACGTGGCGTTGGCGGAGAAGTTCTCCGGGATGGTCACGACGGCGGAGAACCTGCCGGACCTGAGGCCCTCGGTGGCGCTGGGCGCGTCCGCGAGGGTCCAGCTGATGTTGTCGCCTTCGCGCTCGAGCATGGCGGCCGCGAGCTGGCGGCCCATGGGGATGTACTGGTCGCCGACGGTGACCGCCTGGTCGAGATTCACGACGGCGGCCTCGATGCGGCTCTCGCCGCCACGGCCGATCAGGCCGAGCAGCAGGCCTGCGGCCAGCAGCGGCACAAGCGCCATCGCGACGATCTGTGCAGGGGTGGGGCGGGTGTTTCTCATGCCCTTGTCTCCTCGTGCAGGGGGGTGGCGACGTTCAGCACGCCGTCGGGGGTCAGGTCGATGAGGTGCTCCGCGCTGGCGGCGCCCAGGAGGACGGCGCCCCGCGCACGGGTGTTCTGGATGAGCTGGTCGAGGGCGTCCCGCGCGGCGCCCGGGGTCACCACGTCGACGGAGTCGACGATCACGACGGTGGCCGGACGGGTGCTCTCCAGCGCGGCGGCCACGTCCTCGACATGGGCGAGGTCGAGGTAGGTCACCCGACGGCGGGCCCGGCCTGCCCCTTCGGGCAGCAACGCGCCGGCCACCCGGGCTCGGCCACCGGTGGTCTGGAGCCTGCCGCCCAGCGCCAGGAGGGCGCCGGTGCGGGCGCCGACGGGGCCGACGACTCCGGCCACCTGGCCGGGCATCAGCCACAGGGCGAGGGGCTCGACGATGCCCTCCACCTCAAGGTCTTCGGCGTGCAGCGCCGACCCGTCGCCGGGCCATTCCTTGAGCGCCATCTCCTTGGAGAGCACCTCGCCCTCCACGTCGAAGGTGGGCAGCAGGCGGTCCAGCCACGCGGGCAGCCACCAGGCGCGGTCGCCGAGCAGCGTCATCACGGCCGGCACCAGCGTCATGCGGACCAGGAACGCGTCCACAGCGACGCCCACGGCCAGCGCGAACGCGATCGATTTGATCGGCCCCATGCCTTCGGGGACGAAGAACGCGAACACGGCGAACATGATCACGGCCGCAGCGGCCACGACCGGCCCTGAGGCGACGAAGCCGCTGCGGATGGCGTCGAGCGCGCTCTTGCCGTGCACGTACTCCTCACGGATCCGGCTGACGAGGAACACCTCGTAGTCCATGGCGAGGCCGAACAGGATGCCCATCAGCAGGATGGGCAGGAACGAGATGACCGGCATGCCGCGCTCGAGGTTGACCAACTCCTTGAGCCAGCCGTGGTTGAACACCAGAGTGGTGGCACCGAACGCCGCGCCGACGCTGAGGAGGTAGCCCACCGTCGCCTTCACCGGAACCCACACCGAGCGGAACACTGCGGCCAGGAGTACCAGGGACAGGCCGACCACCAGCAGCCCGAACGGCAGCAGCGCCTGGGTGAGCTTGTCGCTGATGTCGATCTGGACGGCGGTCATGCCGGTGACGTTGGTGTTGACGTCGTACTCGGCCAGCCACTCGTCGTGTCGGTCCATCAGCGCGCGGGCGAGGACGGCGGTCGCGGGGTCGTCCGGGCCGGTGGTGGGGACCACCTGGATGAGGCCCGTGTCGGCGTTGGGGTTGGGGGTGGACAGCGGCACGGAGGCGACGCCGTCCATCCGCTCGATGTCGGCCTTGAGGTCGGCCATGACGCCGAGGGGGTCCGTCGAGCCGATGATGTCGGCGGTCACGACGAGCGGGCCGTTGACGCCCTCGCCGAAGTGCTCCGCCATGAGGTCGTAGGCGATCCGCGCGGGCTGTTCCGCGCGCTGCTGGCCGGCGTTGGGCAGCGACACCTGCAGCCCCACCGTCGGAATCGTCAACGCACCGAGCAGCACCACGACGCTGATGATGGTGGCCACCGGGTGCTTGGTGGTGACGCCCACCCACCAGGCGAAGGCACCCGTCCCGGAACGGGACTTCTTCCTGGCCTTCGGCGCGCGTTCCCGGGGGCGCATCTTCTCGCCCATGAACCCCATCAGCGCGGGCAGCAGGGTCAGCGCGACGGCGACGGCCAAGGCCACGCCGAGCGCCGCGAAGATGCCCATCACGGTCAGGAACGGGATGTTGGCCACGGACAGGCCGAGCAGCGCGATGAAGACGGTGAGGCCGGCGAACACGACGGCCGACCCGGAGGTGCCGACGGCGCGGCCGGCCGACTCCTGCGGCTCGAGGCCCTGGCGCAACTGGTCGCGGTGCCGCGACAGGATGAAGAGGGCGTAGTCGATGCCGACGGCGAGGCCGAGCATCACGGAGAGGATGGGCGTGGTGGAGTTGATGGCGAAGACCGACGTCAGCAGGAACATGAGCGCCGTGGTGATGCCGACGCCCATGATGGCGGTCAGCAGCGGCAGTCCCGCAGCAACGAGGGATCCCAGCACCACGGTGAGGACGATGAGGGCCACCACCAGGCCGATGATCTCGATGAGGCTCAGCGCGGGCAGTTCGATGTTGTAGGCCTCGCCGCCCATCGCGACCTCGCTGCCCGGCGGCAGCTCCGCCTGCAGGGCGTCGGCCACCTCGGTGATGGGCGCCAGGTCGTCGGCGGTCGGGGTCACTCCGGAGAACCCGAGGCTCAGCTGGATCAGCGCCGCGCGTTCGTCGTCGGAGATGAGTCCGTCCACGAACTCATTCCAGGGCGAGGTGGCACCGTCGGCCTCCACCTCGTCGAGCGCGGCGAAGCTGGCGACAGCGTCCTCGATCTGGGGCCGGTAGGTCTCGACCGACTCGCCCTCGGGGAGCACGATCACCGCCATGGCCGACAAGGCGGCACCCTGCGGGAACGTCATCCTCAGCTTCTCCAGCGCCTCCTGGGAGTTGGAGGAGGGGATGTCGAAGTCGTTGTTGAAGCTCCCTGACCAGGCCGCGGCCGCGCCGCCCAGGCCCAGGAGGACCGCCAGCCAGATGGCAAGCACGGTGAGGCGGCGCCGGAAGCACCATTTGCCGACGGCGTAAAGCCAAGCTGACATGAGATTGCCCTATCCTCTGGTGTACCGGCATCAGGATACATCGGTGTACCGATTTCAATACATTCCTGTACCCGTCGCGAAAGTGAGCAACATGACGGTCTTGGACACAGCCCGACGACGGGCCACCCGCGCCCGCCTCGTCGAGGCCGGCATCAGCGAGTTCGGCACCCGTGGCATTGACGCCACCAGCGTCGAGCAGGTGTGTGAGGCGGCCGGCTTCACGCGTGGGGCCTTCTACTCGAACTTCTCCAGCAAGGACGACCTCTGCATCGAGATCGCCCAGACCGTGGCCGAGGAGGCGTCGGCCCGGATCCGGGACGCGCTGGCCACCATGCCCGACGAGATCCCGGCGGACAGCATCGTCACGGCCATCCTCGACGTGGCGCACCTGTCCCCCGCACTGCATGCGACGGAGGTGGAGTTGTCGCTGCGGGCCGCGCGGGTGCCCGAGTTCGGCGAGCGGCTGCGCGCCACCCGCGCCGGGCTGCTGCCCATGTACCTGGAGGTCGCCGAGCAGGCCGCCGCCCGCGCCGGCGTGCGGTTCACCGTCCCGGTCGCCGATGCGCTGGAGATCCTCGAGACACTGCACTACTCCCCCCGCCAGATCGGCTACAACGAGGAATCGAAGCGGCTCATCACCCTCGCCTCGCAGGCCTTCGTCGAGCCGATCGGGACCGGGGCGTGAGCGCCCGCGTCGAACACCTGGTGACCGCCTCCGGCCAGGGCTTCGAGAACAACGTGTGGCTGGTGGGCGACGACACCGAGGCCATCGTCATCGACCCGGCCCACGACGCCTCGGCCGTCGTCGAACTCGTGGGCGGGCGGCGCGTCACGCAGATCGTGCTGACACACGGACATTGGGACCACATCGGAGCAGTCCTGGACTTCGCACCCCAGGTGGACAACCCACCCATCCGGCTCCACGAGGCCGACAGGTTCCTCTGGGACGAGGAGCACCCGGGCGACGACTTCAACCCGCTGCTCGACGGCGAGCGCCTCGCCGTCGCGGGGACCGAGCTGGAGGTGCGGCACACCCCGGGCCACACGCCCGGGGCGGTGTCTCTGGTGGCGGAGGATCTCGGCTGCGTCTTCACCGGCGACACCCTCTTCGAGGGCGGCCCGGGCGCCACGCGCTGGGGCTACTCCGGCTTCGAGCAGATCATCGGGTCCATCTCCGAGCGGCTCTTCACGCTTCCCGACGAGACGGTGGTCCACACCGGGCACGGGACCTCCACCACCATCGGGGCCGAGCGCCCGCAGCTCGCTGACTGGATCGCCCGCGGCTGGTGAGCAGCCGCGGGACACAGGGCCGGCCGGGTAGATTGGCGGCCATGATGCGCAAACTGTTGTGGCTCGTCGGGTTGATCACCCTGGCCTGCGTGGTGGTGGGGGCGGTGGACCGTCGGCAGGCCGCGCGTCGCCGCGAGCTGTGGGCTGAGGCGACAGACTGACACCGGCGTTCAGGACGCGCGCGTGAGGTCTTCCGTCCCGCGTTCGAACGTGGCGTGCCCCAGACGCGCCCCTGCCCCGAACAGCACCGCTGCACAGGCCACGTAACCCACCCCGATGCCGAGGAAGGCCGCAGTCGACAGCCCCGTGGTGGGCAGCACGAAGGCAGCCACGACCCCAGCGGTGACGAACGCGGCGTTGAAGAGCATGTCGTAGAAGGTGAAGACGCGACCCTTGTACTGCTCTTCCACGTGCGACTGGACGATGGTGTCCACACAGACCTTGAATGCCTGGACGGCCAGGCCGACGAAGAAGCTGGTCACGAAGACCACGGGCTTCGCGGAGCTGATGGCCAACGCCGCCGAGGTGGCCGTGCCGAGCAGGAGCACCGCGATCGAGGTGCGGCGCAGCCCCAGCCACCGCACCATGACGGGCACCACGGGTGCCGACAGGATGAAGCCGGCGCCGGTGGCCAGGCCCCAGACCGTCAGGTCGGCGAGCGCCAGTTCCGGGCGGTCCGAAGGGTGCCACAGGTGCCTGGCGGCGAGGATGACCGCGACGCTGAGCAGGCCGAACAGCAGCCGTGTGGCGGCCATCAGCAGCAGCGCCAGAAGCGCGACGGGACGGGTGCGCAGATGGCGGGCGGCATCTGCCAGGCCGGCCACCACCTCCGTGGTCGAACTCCGCCTGACGACGGTGGAACCCACGCCGCCAGCGGCTGGGTCAACGGGGCCGGGGCCGAGGGCGTCGCGGTGGAAGCCGCGGCACACCAGCACCGAGCCGACGAACATCACCGCCGACAACCCGAACACCACGGCATCGGCCCTGTTGGCCCCCAGCGCGTCGCCCAGCGCGAACCGGGCGGCGAAGCCGGCGACCGCGCCGATGACGACCCCGATGGGCCCCACCGTCGGCACGATCGACGACGCCGTGAGGTACTCGTCCTGCTCGACGGTGTGCTGCAGCCCGGCCGACAGCCCGGCCAGCATGAACCGGTTGATGCTCATCGCGACCAGGAGCGCGCCGAACAGCACGACGGCCCAGCCCCCCGTCGTGGCCCCCGTGGCGATGATCACGCCGATGGTGGCGGCGAGGACCGCACGGGTGAGGTCCGAGTAGAGGGCGACGTCGCGTCGTGACCAGCGGTCCAGCAGCGGCGACACGAACGGGCCGATCACGGTGAACGGCAGCAGGGTGAGCGCCAGCACACCCGCGATCGCCCAGGCGCTGGCCTGCGACTGTGGGGAGAACAGGATGTAGCTGGCCATCCCCACCTGGAGTGTGCCGTCAGCAGCCTGGCTCAGGATCCGCAGGGTCAGCAGCCGACGGAAGGCTGCGTGGCGCCAGAGTCGCCTGAGGGCGCTGATCAGCTGCACGTCAGTAGCCGCTGGCCTCGGCGTGCGCGCGCTCCGCCTTCTCGACGGACCAGTTGGCACCGACCTCTTCCATCATGGCGTCGACCTTGTCACGGTCGAAGCGCATGAGGGCGTTCTGCGCTGCCAGCATCTCCTCGTACTTGGCGGTGCGCTCACCCGGCTCACCCTGGTAGTCGTGGCTCAGGTAGCCGTGGGCCAGGCGGTCCACGCGGCGGACGGCGGCCATGAGCTTGCCCTTGGGCGAGACGAGCGACGCGACCACGGTGAGGGTCAGGACGCCGACGATGACGGGCAGCGACGTGTACGCGTCGAACGTGAACACGTTGACAGGCTCACCGTCGTTGATGAAGAACAGCGCGTTGGTGTGCAGCGCCTCGAGCACCAGCTTGACGCCGATGAAGCCGAGGATGATCGACAGGCCGTACTTCAGGTAGACGAGGCGGTCCAACAGGCCGTCGATGAGGAAGTACAGCTGACGAAGACCCATCAGCGAGAACGCGGTGGCGGCGAACACGATGTAGACGTTGGTGGTGACCGCGTAAATGGCGGGGATGGAATCCAGGGCGAACAGGATGTCCGTGCCGCCGATGGCCACCATCACGAGCAGCATGGGGGTGAGGACCCGGCGGCCGTTCTCCATGGTGAAGAGCTTGTCGCCGTCGTAGTGATCCGTGGTGTGGAGGAAGCGCTTGGCCAGGCGGATGATGAAGTTGTCCGCCTCCGAGTCTTCCTTCTCCGGGGCCAGCAGCTTGCCGGCCGTCACGATGAGGATCAGGCCGAAGAGGTAGAAGGTCCAGGTGAAGTTGTCGATCATCGCCTTGCCGGCGAAGATGAAGGCCGAGCGGGCGATCAGCGCGAAGACGATGCCGAACAGCAGCACCTTCTGCTGGTCCGCGCGGGGCACTGCGAAGCTGGAGATGATCACCAGGAACACGAAGAGGTTGTCAACTGACAACGCCTTTTCCAGCAGATAGCCGGAGAAGTACTCCACGCCCATGGTGGTGCCACCGAAGACCAGCAGGATGACACCGAAGAGGATCGCCACCCCCACATAGAAGGCCGACCAGATGGTGGCCTCGCGGAGGGTGGGTTCGTGCGCCTGACGCACGTGGAAGAAGAAGTCGAACGCGAGAAGGGCCAGAATGGCGACCAGAGTGATCGCCCAGACCCAGAGGGGCACGTTTGTCGACACGCAAAAGCTCCTGACTGGCGAGAAAACGGGGTTTCTGCCATCGGTACCCTTCAGGGCCAACGTCGATGACTCATCAAGTCTACCGTCCGGCACGGCCCGCCCGGAAACGCCGGAAGCCACCGCGCGTTCTGCGAGGGCTGACGTCACCCTTGGGTAGCCTGGGGTGGCGCCGAAGAGGAGGTCCCCTATGCGTCGACTGCTGGCCGCGGCACTGACCGCCGTCCTACTCGCCTCGGGCTGCGCCCCGGGCACCGACGGGGAGTCGCCCCAGCCGCAGGAGTCGCCGACGGCGGCAAGCCCTGCCGGTGACCTGCCCGCCGCAGACTCCGTCCTGGCGGAGGTGGCCGCCGCACTGACGGCCAGGGATGTCTCCAAGCTCACGATGTCGGCCAGCAACGCCGCGGCGCAGGCCGAACTCGAAACGATCTTCGCCGGCATGGACGGCATCTACCCCACGTTCGAACCGGGCGAGCTGACCTACCAGGGTGAGGGCGCCGTCGGCACCTTGACGGTGACGTACCCGCTGGGCGTGGAAGGCTGGACCTACGCCACGCCTGCCGCGTTCACTTTGCGCGACGACCAGTGGGTGCTCGAGTGGTCGCCGACGTTGGCGCACCCGGAGTTGACGGGGTCGACGAGGTTGCGCTTCACGCAGGAGGAGGCCAAGCGGGGGCCCATCAACGACAACACCGGCCTGGCGCTGGTCGAGGAGCGCGCGCTCTACGAGGTGGGCATCGACAAGGCGGCGCTGGCCGAAGCAGAGTGGGCCGCCTCGGCCGCCCAGTTGGCCACCCTCCTGGGCGCCGACGCGGAGGCCTTCACGGCCAAGGTGCTGGGCGGCGGGCCGAAGGCCTTCGTGATCGCCAAGACGCTGCCGCAGTCGGAGATCCCCGCCGGGGTCGCCGATGTGCCGGGCCGGCACGTGCGGGAGATCCGCGCGGTGCTGGGCCCCAGTTCCACGTTCGCCGCGCCCATCCTGGGCGCGATCGGGGAGCCCACCGCGGAGATGATCGAGGAGTCCGGGGGCAAGCTCACCGTCAACGACCGCGTGGGCATCTCCGGCCTGCAACTGCGCTACGACGAGCAACTCCGCGGCGTACCCCTGATCCGGGTGGACCTGGTATCGCGGGCCACGGAGGAGGGCGAGTCACCGTCACCCACCCCCATGGAACCCCGACCGCTGTTCCTCCAGGACACATCCGTCAGCGAAGGCATCGACCTCAGCATGGACCGCGACCTGCAGACAAAGGCCGAAGCGGTCCTCGCGACGCAGCCCGGTCTCGCGTCGCTCGTGGTGATCAACCTGGCCGACGGTGGGCTGCTCGCGGCGGCACAGTCGCCGTCGGGCGGCACCTACCCCCACGCCACGTTCGGCAAGTTCGCTCCAGGGTCCACCTTCAAGGTCGTCTCGTCGCTGGCGATGCTGCGCAACGGGTTGTCGCCGTCGTCGACGGTGCAATGCCCACCCACGCTCGCCATCGACACCTACACCTTCGGCAACTACACCGGCTACAGCCGCACCGGTGCCATCACGCTGACGGACGCCTTCAAGTACTCGTGCAACACCGCGTTCGTCTCGGCCGCAGACACCGTCACCTCGGACCAGTTGGCCGCCGCCGCAGGGTCGCTGGGCGTGGGCACCGATTACGACGCCGGGTTCACGTCGAACTTCGGCACGGTGGCCCCCAGCAACCGGATCGACCGGGCCGCGTCGATGATCGGTCAGGGCCAGATCACGATGTCGCCGTTGGGCATGGCGGCGGTGGCCGCTTCCGTCGGCGCCGGCCGCACCGTCGTGCCGTGGCTCGTCAAGGGCCACCAGGCGTCGCCGACGGCCGCTCCGCTGGCGGCTGCCGAGGCGCAGAGCCTCCAGGCCATGATGAAGGCGACGGTGGACACCGGCACCGCGCAGTCCCTGAAGGGCAAGATGATCGGCGCCAAGACGGGCACCGCCCAGTGGGGACCGACGGGCAACCAGCAGACGCACGCGTGGATGATCGCCTACAACGACAAGGTGGCGGTGTCGGCGTTCGTGGAGGTCGGCGACAGCGGCGGCACCACCGCGGCGCCCCTGATCACCGCTCTGTTCAGCTGACGAAGGCCGCGTAGTCGGCCTGGAGGACCTCGGCCACCGCTTCGGGGTCCTTCTGGCCGCCGATCAGTTCCTGGAAGGCCGCGCCCGCGGTGTCGCCGAAGGTGGGCGTCGCGTAGTCGAGGTAGGGCAACAGCGTGCCCCGCTGCGACACGGCCTCAAATTCCACGAAAACGTCGTGCAGCACGCCGGTCTCCGGCGCCAGCTCGCCTGCCCGTAGCACGGGGAGCCCGCCGTTGGCCGCGACCGTCTCCATGGCCCCTTCGTTGGTGATGAAGTCCAGATAGGCTGCCGCGACCTCCGGATGGGCGGCCCTCGACGGGATGGACCACGGAATGCCGGTACCCCCGGTGGTGGCCAGCGCCCCGTCGAGGCCCATGGGTGGAGCCATGAAGCGCAGTCCCTCGCCCACGGCATTCTGCAGGTCTGTGGCGAGCCAACTCCCGGCCGGCAGGAAGGCAGCCTTGCCCTCGGCGAAGTGGAGCCAGGCCGAGTCGTAGTCCGTGCCGTTGGGCGAGTCACCCAGGTAGTCCTCCGCACCCCAGGCGGCGAACTTCGTGAGCGCCTCGAGGTTCGCGGCGCTGGTCCAACTGGCCCCCGAGTTGCCCATGCCGAGCTTGATGATGTCGTCCGTGGGCACGTAGGCAGCCTGGAGCGGCCCGAACACATGGAGGGCGGGCCACTTGTCCAGGTTGCCGAGCACCATCGGCTGCAGGCCGTCGCCGCGCGCCGCGTCGAGCAGGGCGAAGTAGCCCTCCCACGTTCCGGGGGCCTCGCCGCCGAGCCTGTCCAGGGTCGCCTGCCGGTAGTACAACCCGACGATCTCCCCCGTCTGCGGCACTCCGTAGAGGTTCCCCTCCCCGAAACTGACCGCATCTGGTGAGTAGCGCATCTTGCCCAGCACCGAGCCGGCGAACCGGTCGTCCCAGCCGTAGGCGGCCGCGAACCCGGAGAGGTCGAGGATCTGACCCGCACGGACGAAGGCCCCCATGTCGGCCCGGGCGTTGTTGACCTGCATCACGTCGGGCACATCGTTGCCGGAGAGCGCGAGTGTGACCTGCTTGCGGAGGTCGTCGAAGGACTGCGACAGTCGCCGGATCGTCACGTTGGGGAACGCGTCCTGGAAGCCCTCGTTCAAGGCCTCCATCGTGGCGTTCTGACCCCCGCGGACCTCCTGGTCCCACACGGTCAACGTAAGGTCGCCGAGCGACGCGATGTCAGGGTCCGCGACGGCACCGGGCTGGGTGCTGGCAGTCGGTTCCTGATGGGAGCCGGGCGCGCACGAGACCACGGTGCTGCCTGCGGCAACAGCGAGGAACGTGCGTCGCTTCATGGGTGCCTTCTCAGTCGCTGGGCTTCCAAGAATGCCAGCCCGGAGCAGTGCCCATCGGCCGGCGGCGAGGATCTCCTCAGTGGGGGCTGTCCCGATCCATCCGCTTCAGGCCCATCACGCACGCGATGATGCCGGCCAGGAACAGCGCCTTCAGCCAGGACATCTGCTCCTGGCCGGTCAGGGTGGCGTAGGTCACGGTGAGCACCGCCCCGAGACTGGTCCACACCGCATAGGCCGTCCCGGTAGGGATGTGTTTCATCGCCAACCCGAGGCCGACGGTGGACAGTGCCACCGCCACGAGGAACACGACGGTGGGCCCGAGCCTCGTGAAACCCTCGCTGGCCGACAGCGCGTTGGCCCACACCGCCTCGAGGACGGCGCTGACCAGGAGGACGGGCCAGGCCCAGGACTGCGGCAGCCGCATCACGCCACCACCTTCAGGCCCACGACGCACGTCACGATGCCCACCAGCAGCAGGACCTTCTTGATGCTGGCCGGCTCCGCGCCCGTGGCCATCGCCCAGATCACGGTGAGCGAAGCGCCGGTGGCGGTCCAGACGGCGTAGGCCGTGCCCGTCGGCAGCGTGTCGAGCGCCACCCCGAGGCCGATGAGACTGAGGACGGACGCCACCACGAAGACCATGGTGGGCAGGGGGCGCCGGAGCCCGTTCGAGCGGCCGAGCGCGGTGGCCCAGACGGCCTCCATCACACCGGAGGCGAGCAGGATGACCCAATCCATGAAGACACAACTCCTTCTGCACTGCCCTCACGCGAGGGGGCCAGTCTTGTCTTCACCGGGTACTGATCCGTCGTCCGGGGCGGGTCGCCAGCGCCGAGTCTAAAGGAGTCCAGGGAGCCCGCCAAGGTCACCGGCGCTTGATCGGCTAGACTCCGGGAATAGTTGAACCCTAAACATTGTTGGAGTGGGCATGGACCTCGAAACGCTTGAATTCGGCATCGACACCTTCGGCGACGTCACGGCGGCCGCCGACGGCACGCTGCTGCCGCACGACCAGGTCGTGCGCAACGTCGTCGATGAGGGGATCCTCGCCGACCAGGTGGGCCTGGACGCCATCGGCATCGGCGAGCACCACCGCGACGACTTCGCCGTGTCCTCGCCGGAGATGGTGCTCGCGGCCATCGCCGCCCGCACCCAGCACATCAAGCTGACCTCCGCCGTCACGGTCCTCAGTTCCGACGACCCGGTGCGCGTGTTCGAGCGCTTCGCCACCCTGGACGCCATCAGCTCAGGCCGGGCCGAGATCGTGGTGGGGCGCGGTTCCTTCACCGAGTCGTTCCCCCTGTTCGGCTACAACCTGGCCGACTACGAGGAGCTCTTCGAGGAGAAGCTCGCCCTCTTCGCCCAACTCATCCAAGGCGGCATCAACACGTGGCAGGGCAAGCTCACCCAGAACCTCAAGGACGTCGAGCTCTTCCCCACCCTGGCCGACGGGCCGCTCAAGACGTGGGTCGCCGTGGGAGGCAGCCCCCAGTCCGTGGTGCGCGCCGCGTCGCACGGTCTGCCGCTCATGCTGGCCATCATCGGCGGTCCCACCGCCCGGTTCGCGCCGTTCGCCGAACTGCACCGTCGGGCCCTCGAGGAACTGGGTAAGGCGGCGCAGCCCGTGGGCTACCACACGTACGGTCACGTGGCGCCAACGGACGAGGAAGCTCTGGAGCAGCTCTACCCCGCGTGGCTCGAGCAGAGCCGCCGCATCGGCGGTGAGCGCGGTTGGGGCCAGATGGGCCGGGAGCACTTCGAGCACGAGGCCGCCCACGGCTCCATGGCGGTGGGTTCTCCGGAGACCGTGGCCCGCAAGATCGCCGACGGCATGAAGGCACTCGACGCCACCCGCTACCAGCTCAAGGTGTCCGCCGGCCGTCTCTCTCACGAGGCGATCCTGCGCTCCATCGAGCTCTACGGCACCGAGGTGGTCCCGCTCGTCAAGGACATGCTCGCCGACGCCTGAGCCGTGAGGATCCCCTCGCCGGGCGGTCAGAGGCCGGTGCTAGCGTCGGATCCATGACAGAAACGCCCGCGCGACCAAGCTCGCCTCTGGACCAGATCGCCGACGACTACGTCGAGACCTTGGCCAAGCTCTCCCCCATCGCCGCGACGAACTGGGGCATCCCCGGCCAGGACCATCTCCTCGATGATTTCTCCCCGGCCGGGCTCGACGCCCTCGCCGACGCCACGCGCGCCACGCTCGCGAAGGTGCGTCAGACCGCCCCGCAGGATGCGATCGACGAGGTCACCGCCGCCGCCATGAACGAGCGGCTCGGCCTCGAACTCGAACTCCACGACGCCGGCGAGAGCTACGCCACCCTCAACAACCTCGCCTCGCCGCTGCAGGGCATCCGCGACATCTTCGACCTGATGCCCACGGACACCCTCGAACAGTGGGAGGTCATCGGCCAGCGCATGGCCACCGTGCCGACGGCGGTGGACGGCTACATCGAATCGCTCCGCCACGCGGCTGCCCACGCCGACGGCCCGTTCCCTGCGCTCCGCCAGATCGAGCTGGGCGTCAAGCAGGCAGAGGAGCTCGCCGGCGGCGGTTCTTTCTGGACCCGTTTCGCCGAGGGTGCGCAGGTGCCGGACGCCGCCTCCGCCTCGCTGCTCCGCAGCGCCGATGTCGCCCGCGGGGCCTACGGCCGGCTCGCCGAGGCGCTGCGTGAGCTCGCCCCCCGCGCCCCGAAGGACGACGCCGTGGGCCGCGAGCGCTACGAGCGGTTCTCGCGCTACTTCCTGGGCGCCCGTGTCGACCTCGACGAGACCTACGAGTGGGGCCGCGAAGAGCTCCACCGCATCGTCGCCGAGCAGGACGACGTCGCCCTCCAGCTCTACGGCGAGGGCACCTCACCGGAGGAGGCCATGGCGCGCCTCGACGACGACATCAACCGCCAGCTCCACGGCGTGGACGCCCTCCAGCGCTGGATGCAGGAGACTGCGGACCAGGCCGTCGTTGAGCTGGCAGATGTCCACTTCGACATCCCCGCCCCGGTGCGCCGGCTCGAGTGCATGATCGCCCCCAGCAACACCGGCGCCATCTACTACACCGCCCCCTCTGACGACTTCTCCCGCCCCGGCCGCATGTGGTGGTCGGTGCCCGAGGGCGTCGAGCGCTTCGGCACCTGGCGCGAGAAGACCACCGTCTACCACGAGGGCGTCCCGGGCCATCACCTCCAGCTGGGCCAGACGATCTACCGCTCCGCGCTCCTCAACCGCTGGCGCCGGCTCGCGTGCTGGGTCTCGGGCCACGGCGAGGGCTGGGCCCTCTACGCGGAGCGCCTGATGGCGGACCTCGGCTACCTCGACGACCCCGGAGACCGGATGGGCATGCTCGACGCCCAGCGCATGCGCGCTGCCCGCGTCGTCCTCGACATCGGCGTCCACCTGGGCAAGGACGCGCCGGAGGAATGGGGCGGCGGCACGTGGAACGAGCCCAAGGCCTGGGAGTTCTTCAAGGCCAACGCCAACATGGCCGAAGAGTTCCTGCGCTTCGAACTGGACCGCTACCTCGGCTGGCCCGGTCAGGCGCCGTCCTACAAGGTGGGCCAGCGGCTGTGGGAGCAGGCGCGCGACGAGGCGGCGGCCCGGGGAGGCGACGCGTTCGACGTGAAGTCGTTCCACCGCAGGGCCCTGGACCTCGGCTCCGTGGGCCTCGACACCCTCCGCGAGGCACTCCTGAAGTAGCCGAAACCGTTGCGCCATGGCCCCGGATGGGCTGGACTAGGGGCCATGACGCGACTCGGCTTCCACGCCTCCCACGAGCAGATCGCCCCCGGCCAGCTCCTGACCGACGTTCAACTCGCAGAACAGGCCGGGTTCCAGATGGCCATGTGCTCAGACCACTTCGTGCCGTGGTCCACGGCGCAGGGCCACTCCGGCTACACGTGGAGCTGGCTGGGCGCGGCGCTCGCCACCACCGGGCTCACGTTCGGTTGCGTCACGGCCCCCGGCCAGCGCTACCACCCGGCCGTCATGGCGCAGAAGATCGGCACGTTGGCGTCCATGTTCCCGGGCCGCTTCTGGACGGCGCTCGCCAGCGGCGAGGCGATGAACGAGAACATCACCGGCGACGTCTGGCCGCGCAAGGAGGTTCGCGAACAACGCCTCGACGAATGCGTCGGCATCATCAGCCGCCTGCTCGACGGTGAGGAGGTCTCCCACGACGGCCTGGTCACCGTGAACGGCGCGCGCATCTGGGACCTGCCCACGGAACGGCCGCTGCTCATCGGGCCCGCCGTCTCGGCTGAATCGGCCGCGCGCATCGCGCAGTGGGCCGACGGCCTCATCACGGTGAACCAGGACCACGAATCGCTCCGCCGGGTCATCGACGCCTACCGGGGCGCCGGAGGCAGGGGCCGACTCGCGCTCCAGCTGCACCTCAGCTGGGCCCCCAGCCTGGAGAGGGCGGAGCACATCGCCCACGAGCAGTGGGCGGGCAATGCGGTGGGCGCACCCCTGACCTGGGACATCGCCACCGTGGAGGGTTTCGACGTGGCGGCGTCCCACATCACCGTCGACGAGGTCCGCCGTGCGGTGCGCATCTCCGACGACCCGGCCCAGCACGTGGCCTGGATTCAGGAGTACGCAGCACTCGGTTTCGACGACATCTACCTCCACTTCGTGGGCCAACACCAGCAGCCCTTCATCGAGGAGTTCGGCTCAAGGGTCTTGCCAGAGTTCGCCTGACCTGGCTTCGATGGACCCATGAGGATTACCGATACGAGCGACCTGTGGTGGAAGAGCGCCATCATCTACTGCCTGGACATCGAGACCTATCTGGACAGCGACGGTGACGGCGTGGGCGACCTCGCCGGGCTCTCCCAGCGCATCGACTACCTCGCCCAACTCGGGGTCAACACCCTGTGGCTGATGCCGTTCTACCCCAGCCCGGACCGCGACGACGGATACGACATCAAGGACTTCTACGGCGTCGACCCACGTCTGGGCAATCACGGCGAGCTGCTGGAGGTCATCCGCACCGCCCACAGCCGCGGCATCCGGGTCATCGCAGACCTCATCGTCAACCACACCTCGGACCAGCACCCCTGGTTCGTCGCGTCGCGGCGTAGCACCACCAACAAGTTCCGCGACTACTACATCTGGCGCGACGACGACCCGGGCGACACCTCGGCCGAAGTCGTGTTTCCCGGCGAGGAGGACGGCATCTGGACAAAGGACGAGCGCACCGGCACCTGGTACCTCCACCACTTCTACAGCCACCAGCCGGACCTCAACGTGGCCAACCCGAAGGTGATGGACGAGCTCCTGCGCACCGTCGGCTTCTGGCTGGAGCTGGGGATCGACGGCTTCCGCGTCGACGCCGTGCCCTTCCTGCTGCAGAACTCCGAGACCACGACGACGCCCACCCAGTACACGGACCCGCACGACGTGATCCGCGGCATCCGCGACTTCCTGGGCCGCCGCAAGGGCGACGCCATGCTGCTCGGCGAGGTCAACGTGCCGCACGAGGAGCAGCTGAAGTACTTCGGTGAGGACCGCGGCGACGAGCTCCACATGATGTTCGACTTCATCGCCATGCAGGCCTGCTACCTCTCGTTCGCCCGGGAGGACCCGGCGCCGCTCATCAAGGCGCTAGTGGACCGCCCCGAGATCCACCCCACCTGCCAGTGGGCCACGTTCCTGCGCAACCACGATGAGCTCACCCTCGACAAGCTCACCGACCAAGAGCGCCAGGAGGTCTTCGAGGCCTTCGGCCCAGAGGAGGAGATGCAGGTCTACAACCGCGGCCTCAAGCGCCGGCTCCCACCCATGTTCGCCGGCGACCCCCGCCGCGTCCGGATGGCCTACTCACTGATGTTTTCACTGCCCGGTTCCCCCACGCTCTACTACGGCGAGGAGATCGGGATGGGCGAGGACCTCTCGGCCGAGGGGCGCATGTCCGTGCGCACGCCCATGCAGTGGGACAGCGGCCGCAACGGAGGCTTCTCCAGCGCGGCCCCCGGCAAGCTCATCCAGCGGCCCGTGGCGGACGGCTTCGGCCCCGAGCACGTCAACGTCGCCGACCAGGAGCACGATCCCAGCTCGCTGTGGTCCTTCATCCGCACCCTGATCGGCGTGTGCCGACGGCGGCCCGAGTTGGGCTGGGGCGACTTCAGCGTGCTGGAGCACAAGACCCCCTCCGTGCTTGCGCACCGCCTGCAGTTGGATGACTCCTCCGTCGTGGCTCTCCACAACTTCTCCTCGGACGGCACCGTCGTCTCCCTCACGGATGTCTTCGGGGACGACGACGTGGTGGAGGACCTGCTGGACGGCGAGGCCGTGGTCCACCACGAGGGCGGCGGCTTCGAGGTGCCGCTCGACGGGTATGGCTACCGGTGGTTCCGCGTCGCGAAGCGGGCCACCTGAGGCAGGGTCGGGGTGCGCCGGCACTTCCGGCGGATGGCGGGGGCTTGGCGGCAGATCTACGCTGGCTGCCATGACGTCCCGCCGCGCCCTGCTCCTCGGCGCTGCGGTGCTGCCCTTGGCCGCGTGCGGGCGGTTCGACCCCGGCTTCGACGTGCCCCTGGACGGGCCAGTGGCCTGCCGCTCGCCTGAGTCACTGACCGCCTTCGACACGCTCGGCGGAGCGCCTCTGCGCTACGAGATCACGGGCACCCCGCAGAGCTTCAACGCGGACCCGCGGTTCGTCGAGCAACTGCAGGGCTGGGCCGACGACTGGGTGGCGGTCAGCGGGCTCGGCGCGCTGGCGGCGGTGTCCACCTACGGTGCCCACGTCGACAAGTGCGGGTCCTGGCACGCCGCGGGCCGGGCGTTCGACTTCGGCGTCCTCACCCATGAGGACGGCACCGAGGTCTCCTGCCGCTACGACCTCTACGGGGAGGACCCGACGAGGCTCGCCCTGTACTGGCGGTTGGCGGCGTCGTTGGCGAAGCACTTCAACTACACGCTCACCTACCGCTACAACGAGCAGCACCACAATCACATCCACGTCGACAACGGCGTCAGCGGCTACGAACCGTTCGGCTTCAACGAGGGCTCCCGCACGCACGTGACGCTCGTGCAGGGCGTGGTGCGCTGGGTCTTCGGCCGGGACGTGCCCGACCACGGCGACTTCGACGCCACCACCCGCGACGCCGCCCGCGCCCTGCAGCAGGAGTTCGGCATCACGCAACGCCTCAGCACGACGGAGGGCTGGGCAGCGTTCCTCGACGCCGCGGCTAGGGGTTGAGCGTCGCCGCCCAGGCCCGCACGGCGGCCGGGTCGAAGTGGTCCTGCTCGCCGTGCTTCATCGACTTCATCAACAGGCGGCGGAAGAAGCCCACCTTCCCGGGCACGTAACGCCCCGCGAAAGACTCACTGGCCTCCGCACCCGTCAGTTCCACCACCGGCGCGTTGTACGCAAGGGACTGGTCACGCGCGGCCGGGTCCTGAGCGCTGAGGCAGGTGTTGAACACCGCCACCCTGGTGCCCTTCAGGGCCTCGGCATGGGAGGCGGCCCACATCGTTGCCTCGGAATACCAGTTGTTGGCGTTGACGCCGCTGCCGAAGATCACGAGACCGGCCCCGTCGACGGCGGGTTTGTCCTTGAGGTCGGCCACGCGCACGTCGTGACCGCCCTCACGAAGGACCTCTGCGACGGTGAGTGCGACGTCGCGGGCGGAGGCGGTGCGGGTGGCGTACCCGACAAGAACCGAAGTCATGAAGTAACGATAGTGACGCGGTTGTGCCCGCCGACTCCGGGGTCGCCCCTAACGGGCCCGGGTTCAGTCGAAGATGGGCCCGACGGTGCGGGTGCGCTTCAGTTCGAAGAACCCGGGGTAGGCGGTGACCTTCACGAAACCGTCGAACAGGTCCCCCGCCTCCTCGCCCTTCGGCGCGGGCGAGATGACCGGGCCGAACAGGCTCATGCCGTTGACGCGCAGCACCGGGGTGCCCACCTCGTCGCCCACCGGGTCCATGCCCTCGTGGTGCGAACGGCGCAGGTCGTCGTCGATGTCGCCGGTCTGGGCGATGTCGACGATGTCGGCGTCAGCCCCGACGGCGGCGAGCGCCGCCCTGACGGTTTCCGGGGAGCGCTCCTCATCGTTGAGGTGGAACCGGGTGCCGATCTCCGTGTAGAACTCGAGCAGCTTCTCCGAGCCGTGGCGCTGCTCGACGAGCACCGCCGCGCGCGCCGGCACCCATGCCTTGTCCATGAGTTCCTGGTAGCCGGAGGGCAGGTCGCGGCCGTCGTTGAGGACGGAGAGGCTCATGACGTGGAAGGTGGTCTTCACGTCACGGACCTTCTCCACCTCGAGCATCCAGCGGGAGGTCATCCAGGCCCAGGGGCAGACGGGGTCGAACCAGAAATCAACGTGTGTCGTCATGGCTCCATCTCACCACACCGCTGGTTTCACGGAAGCGGCGTTCGCCGTCGGCGTCAGGCTCAGCTGGCCAGCGCGTCGACCGCCTCGGCGTCCGCCTTGGCCGCCGACTCCTCGGAGAGCTGTTCCTGGCTCTTGGAGGAGCGGACCCACTTGTCGATGATGGCGGCGATCGCGCCGTCGCCCGTGACGTTGGTGGCGGTGCCGAAGGAGTCGATGGCGATGTAGGTGGCGATCATGAGGCCCACCTGGGCGTCGGTGAAGCCCAGCATCGACGACAGCAGGCCGACAGCCGTCATGATGGCGCCACCCGGCACGCCGGGGGCTGCCACCATCATGACGCCGAGCATGAAGATGAACGCGATCATCAGACCGGGCTGGATGGCGCTGCCGGACAGCATCATGACGGCGATCGAGAAGCAGGTGATCTTGATCATGGAGCCGGCCAGGTGGATGGTGGCGCACAGCGGCACGGCGAAGGCCGCCACCGGCTGGGACACGCCGTTCTTCAGCGTGGAGCGCAGCGTCACCGGGATGGTGGCGGCCGACGAGGAGGTGCCCAGGGCGGTCGCGTACGCGGGCAGCATATTGAGCAGCATCCGGAAGGGGTTGCGGCCGACGACGGCGCCGGCCACCAGGAACTGCAGCACGAGCATGATCCAGGTGAGGATGAACACGAACACCACGACGCCGAGGAACGTGACGATGACGGTGGCCACCTGGCCGCCCTGCGTCATGTTGAGGAAAATGCCGAAGATGTAGATGGGCAGCAGCGGGATGATGATCTTGGCGATCACCCAGTTGACCAGGTCACGCAGTTCGCGGAAACCGCGCAGCAGTGCGCCGCCCTCCACGACGGTGAGCGCGATGCCCACCACGAAGGCGAGCACGACGGCCGTGGTCACGCCGAAGAGCGGCGGGATGGGCAGCTCGAAGAAGGGAGCGAGCAGTGACTCCTCCGGGTTGGTGAGGGACTGCGCGCCGTCGGCCGGCAGCACCCTGGGCAGCACCAGCATGGAGGCGCCGTAGCCCATCAGGCCGGCGAGAATGGTGGAGAGGTAGGCCAGACCGGCCGTGATCGCCAGCCACTTACCGGCACCGCGGCCGAGATCGGCGATCGCGGGGGCGATGAGGCCGAGAATGATCAGCGGGATGGCGAATCCGAGGAACTGTCCGAACAGTCCGTTGAACGTCACGAAGATGCGCGTCACCCAGTCAGGCAGCACGGTGCCCAGCAGCACGCCGAGCACGATGGCGGCGACGATCTGGGGCAGCAGCCCGAAGGAGAACTTCCTGGGCCTGGTTGTCTCAGCACTCATAGGAGAAAAATAGACGACCCCTTGGGAGATATCTGCATCGGGCCGACCTTGGTGAGAAGAGGCGGGCGCGATTTTACTCCCACCCCACCCCTGAATTCACACCTTTAGGGGCCTGTCAGTCGAAGCCCCAGCGAACTAGCGTCGTTGTACGGCTCTTCAGCCGCGCACCACTACGAGAGGAGTCCCACCTATGTCCTCCCACGATTTCGAGCCTCGCCCCACCGAGCCCCAGGTCCCGGTTGACTCCGGGTACCGCGGGTTCGACGCCGACGCCACAACGCCAGGACGTACCGAACAGGCCGCAGACTCGTTGAAGGGCCCTGCCCGCGACGTCAAGGACACGGCCGCGGAAGCCGGGCGCGACGTCCTCGACACCGCCAAGTTCGAAGCAGGGCAGGTCGCCCAGGAGGCCAAGTTCCAGGGCAGACGCCTTCTTGACGAGGGTGTCGGTGAACTCCGGTCCCAGGCGAACACGCTCCAGGCCAAGCTGGCCGACACGGTCGACGCGCTCACCGAGGAACTCGGTGTGATGTCGGCGAACACCCAGACCGACGGCCCGCTCACCCACTTCGCGGGTGACGCGCACGACTGGGGTCGCCGCGCGTCCTCCTGGCTCAGGGAGAACGATCCCGACCAGGTCATGACGAGTGTGCGCCGCTACGCGTCGCGCAACCCGTGGACGTTCCTGGCCATCGCGGCCGGCGCCGGCCTCGTCGTCGGACGCCTCTCCCGCGGACTCAAGGACGCGGCTTCGGATGACGACGTGCCCCGGCTCGCTGCCGACACCAGCGGCTACTACCCGCGCACCGACTCCCAGGGCTACGCCCTGACGACTCCGGCCGAGACACCGCTGACAACGGACTATGGCCGCGAAGTGCCCCCCAACCTGTCCACCGGGCCGGGGGCGCAGCCCAACCCGTGGCAGGGGAACCTATGAGTCACACCCCCGAACAGGCGCAGCGCGTGCACCATGCGGACGACATCGCTCCGCAGCCTGGTGACCACGCGCCCGCGACAGCCTTTGACGAGGCCGGCCAGTACCGCCGAGACGCGGACCCGAGGTCCTTGGGCGAGATCGCCAGCGATGCGCTGGACAACGCCTCGACCCTGATCCGTCAGGAAGTGGAACTGGCCAAGGTCGAACTCAAGCAGTCGGCGACCCGCGCAGGGAAGGGCGCAGGCTTCTTCTCGGGTGCCGCCGTCACCGGCTACCTCGGTCTGCTGTTCCTGTCGCTGGCCGCGTGGTGGGGCATCGCCATCCTCATCGGCAGCTACGCGGAGCCGGCACTGGGTTGGTCCGGCCTGATCGTGGGCGCGATCTATCTCGTGATCGCCCTCATCCTGGCCATGACCGGCAAGTCCGAGTTCACCAAGATGAAGGGTCTGCCGAAGACCACTGAGACCGTCAGCAAGATTCCCGCCGCCGCAACCGGCCATGAGGAGAAGAACCGATGACAGACAACCCCGAAGAGATCCGTCGCGACATCGAACGGACCCGCACCGACCTCAGCAACAACGTCAACGCACTGGCAGACTCCGCCAACCCGGCACGGATGGCGCAGCGCCAGATGGACAAGGTCAAGGGCAGCGCCCGCGGCCTCAAGGAGCGCGTGTTCGGCTCCCCCTACGACCCGTACGACGAGGGCATGATGGGCGACGCCAAGGACAGGCTCGGCGACGCGCGAGGCACGATGGCCCACGCCGTCGACGACGCCACGCACAAGGTGCAGGAGGCCCCACACAAGGTGCGGCGCTCCACGCAGGGCAACCCCATCTCCGCAGGGCTGATCGCCTTCGGGCTGGGCGCGCTCATCGGCGGGCTCATCCCCTCCACCCGCACGGAGCAGGAGCTGGCCAGCCAGGCCAAGGACAAGGCCCAGCCGCTCATGGACGAGGCGAAGGTCATGGCGCAGGACGCCATGGACAACCTGAAGCCGTCCGCGCAGCTGGCCGCTGACTCCGTGAAGGAGGCGGCCCAGGAGGGCACCGGCCACGTGAAGGACGATGCCCAGCACGCCGTCGATGAGGTGAAGGGTCAGACGCAGCGCTCCGTGGAGGACGTGCGTTCTGACGACCGCAACCCCCTGTGACGTCTACCGACGCCCCTCTGAGCCATGGTGGCCGACCCGCACGTTGCGGGTCGGCCACTATCGTTGAGACATGACCCCTCGCGACGTCGGTGGCTGGTTCCGCACCGCGGTTGACGGCCCCGTCGTGCTCCCGAACACGGGCGCCTGGGGCCCGGGCACGGGGAGTTTCGGGCGCCAGTCGCACGACGACGACCTGCGGGCCGCCGTCGACCTGTTCCGCGGGCGTCCCACCATGGTGCTGACAGGGGCGGGCATGTCCACCGCTTCCGGGTTGCCGGATTACCGCGGCCGCGACGCGGTGCCCCGCTCTCCCATGATGTTCCAGGAATTCGTGGGCTCAGATCTCAGCAGGCGTCGCTACTGGGCGCGCTCCACCGTCGGCTGGTATTCGTTCGCCTCAGCCGAGCCCAACGAGGCACATCATCTGCTCACCCGGATGGGCCGGCTCACCCCGCTCACCGGGGTGGTGACGCAGAACGTCGACGGCCTGCACCAGAAGGCCGGCTCGCACCCCGTCCTCGATCTGCACGGCAACCTGGCGCAGGTCCTCTGCCTCGAGTGTGGGCGGCAGATCAGCCGCCACGAGCTGCAGCAGCTCTTCCTCCAGCTCAACCCCTCGTTCGCCGCCCACCTCGAGCAGCTCGCCTCCGACGCGGCGGCCGCCCCGGACGGCGACGCCGAGGTGGACCGCACCCAGGACTTCGTCTATCCCGGCTGCCCCACGTGCGGCGGCATGCTGAAGCCGGACGTCGTCTTCTTCGGCGAGAACGCCCACCGCGACACCGTGGCCGCCGCCAACGCGCTGCTCGACGAGTCCGACGTGCTGCTCGTGCTGGGCTCCAGCCTCACCGTGATGAGCGGCCTGCGGTTCGCCCGCCGGGCGGCCCGCGACGGCAAGGAGGTCATCATCGCCAACGACGGCAGTACCCGCGGCGACGACGTCGCCACCTTACGCATCCACGGCCGCCTCGAGCCGACCCTGCAGCGCTGGGTCTCGCTGCTGACACACTGACCCGCCTAGAATGCGGTGTCACTGACCCCGAAAGTAGGAGCACCCATGGCCGGCGGACTCGCAGCCCTCCTGGACGACATCGCCGCGATCGCGCGTGCTGCGGCCGCCTCCGTCGACGACGTGGCCGCGGCTGCCGCGAGGGCTTCAAGCAAGGCGGTGGGCGTCGTCGTCGACGACACGGCTGTCACCCCCCGCTACGTCCAGGGCTTCTCCCCTGATCGGGAACTGCCGGTGATCTGGCGGATCGCCAAGGGCTCCATCGTCAACAAGCTGGTCTTCATCCTCCCCGCCATCCTGTTGCTCAGCCAGTTCGCGAACTGGGCCCTGACACCGCTGCTGATGCTGGGCGGCCTCTACCTCTCCTACGAGGGCGTGGAGAAGATCTGGGAATCAGTGACCGGCCACTCCAAGGCGAAGAAGGCCCCGGCGCTGGTCAAGGGGGCAGACCACGAAAAGACCATGGTCAGCGGGGCCATCCGCACCGACTTCATCCTGTCGGCGGAGATCATGGTGATCTCACTCAACGAGGTGACGGATCTCGGCTTCTGGATGCGGGCCGCCTCCATGGTGGCAGTGGCACTGGCCATCACCGTGCTGGTGTACGGCGTGGTGGCCATCATCGTCAAGATGGACGACCTGGGCCTCCACCTCGCCGCGAAGCCCAACTCGAAGCGCCTCGGTGAGGGCCTCGTCAAGGCCATGCCCGTGGTGCTCAGCGTGTTGTCCACCGTCGGCATCGCCGCCATGCTGTGGGTGGGCGGCCACATCCTGCTCGTCGGTATGCACGACCTCGGGTTCCACCCCATCTACAACTTCGTGCACGACCTCGAGGCCGCCGTCGGCGGTGGTCTCCTCGGCTGGTTGATCAACACCTTCTTCTCGGCCGTCATCGGCATCGTCGCCGGCGCCATCCTCGTGGCGATCATGCACGTCCTTCCGTTCGGGAAGGGCCACGACGAGAACGGGCACCCCGAAGCTGTCGAGGTGCCCGTCGTGCCGTCGGCCCACAAGGTGCGCGGGGTGCCGCACCCGGAGGCGGGCGAAGCTTAGGCCTTCCCCAGGTCCTTCAGCGCCGGGCCTTCGAGCAGGGTGCCGTCTGCCGCGAACCGCGACCCGTGCAGCGGGCAGTCCCAGGACTTCTCCGCGTCGTTCCAATGCACGATGCCGCCCAGATGGGTGCACACCCCGGAGACCCGGCAGGTGACGCCTCCGACGGTGCTGGCCGCCACGGGCTTCCCGTCCAGCCGGCCCACGACGCCCTTGCCCTCGCCGGGCGGGTCGTCGGGCAGCGAGCTGAGTTCGCCGCGGAGCCAGTCTTTGGCGAGGTGCCCGGCCACCTTCACGTTGGCGCTCAACGCCTCGCCGACGGCGCTGGCGGAGGTGCCGCGGTCCGTGAGTGTCTCTGCCCAGGGCATGGAACCGCCCAGCAGTTGGGCGCTGAGGTTCAGCGCGGCCGCCACAGCGTTGGTCATGCCCCACTTGTTGTAGCCGGTGGCCACGAAGATGTCGCCGTGCCCGCCGGGCAGCTTCCCCACGTACGGCACCCGGTCCACGGTGGTGTAATCCTGTGCCGACCAGGAGTGGGTCATCTCCAGGCCGGGGAAGACCGAGTCGGCCCAAGCGACGAGGCTCTGCAGCGCGGCCGCCTCCGAATCTGCGCGGCCGACGGTGTGGCCATGACCGCCCACCATCAGCAGCTGCTCCGGGCCGTCGTCGAGGGTGCGCAGCGAGTGGGTGGGGCTGTCGGCGCTGAGGTACATGCCCTGCGGGATGTGACCGCTCGAGACCCGGTGCGCGGTGGCGTAGGAGCGCGAGGGCACCAGCTTGGCGAAGTAGCCGCCCCTGTCGAGCTGCGGGGTGCCGGTAGCCAGCACCACCCGGCCGGCCGTCAGTTCACCGCGGTTGGTGGTGACCCTCACGGGCGAATCGCCCTCAGCGTTCAGCAACCGGGTGTTCTCGAACACGACGCCGTTGTGGGCGAGCAGTTGACCCGCGAGTGCGTCGAGGACGGTGAGGGGGTGGATCTGCGCCTGGTCCAGCATCGTGAGGGCTCCGGTGGTGGCGAACGGGAGCTCGGTCTGATCGGTCCAGACGACCTCATCAAGGCCGGCGGCCTGACAGGCCTCCAGTTCCTTGCGCAGTTTGCCCGCGCCGTCGGAGGTGGTGGCGTAGGTGTAGGCCGTACGGCGTTGGAACTCGACGCCCTCGGTCTCCAGGAAGCGCACCAGCCAGGCCTGGCCTTCGCGCTGGCCCTCGACGTAGGCGCGGAGTACCTTCTCGCTCTGGTGGGAACGGATGCCGCTGAGGGACAGGCCCTGCAGCAGAGAGAGTTTCGCCGTGGTGTTGCCGGTGGTGACGGCACCGACGCTGCGTGCTTCCAGGACGGCGACAGTCAGCCCGGTGCGTGCGAGGAGGAGTGCGGTGGTGAGGCCGGTGAGCCCCGCACCCGCGACGACGACGTCGTAGTGGGCGCCGGCGTTGAACGCGGCCGTGAAATCAGTCTTCGGAGGGTGAGTTGCAAACCAGTAGGACTCCATGTGACATCGTACGCCGGGGACGGGGCCACGCAGCCGTGATGCGCGCGAAACCCCCTGCTGCTGAATGACGTCCTGAGAGTTCTTCAGTGAGAGCCAGTTGAACATGCTCTGACGAGCAGCTAGTTCCTTTCGTGAAACAGATGTTCCTGAGAACCAGATTTGGATTTCTCAGGTTCGGGTGCCTACTATCTGCGGGTCAGTCATTCGGAAGGCACCCCACAGATATGTTGAAGCGAGCGATCCACCTCCTGGTCGCGGCCGTCATGGCCGTGACGCTGAGCGTGGCCTACGGCGGCGACGCGCAGGCGGCCGGCGGCAGCGTCTACACGCAGCCCGGGTACCACCTGGTCAACGGCCGCTACTGGCACACCACCTGTGAAATGTATTCCCCGGAGGTCGTGCGCTGCAGCACCGACATCTGGGCCACGAGTGTCGTCAGCCACCAGGGCCGGTTCGTCACCCACGACGGCTGGGTGTTCAACACGCTCACCTACCTCCCGTCGGACCGCGCCTCCTGGGGCAGCAACCCCCTCGCCACAGCGGGCAGCTGGACGGGCACCGACGGCCGTCGCTGGAAGACCGAGTGCGACACCGCCGCCACCGGCCGCGGCGCCTGCCGCTCCTACGCGGTGACCACCACCATCGAGACCGCCACGGGCACCTACACCTCGGCCAAGGCATGGGTCATCAACAACATCGTGCAGTTCTCCACGGCCAGCGTGCCGGCCGTGACCAGGATCCCCGCTGCCGCCCCCGCGCTCAGCTGGGTGCCGGTCGAGAAGCCCATCCCTGACGTCACCGTCGGCCAGCAGGTGGCGAAGGCTGCGCTGACCAAGGTGGGCTCCGCCTACCGGTACGCGAACGCGGGCCCGTCGACGTTCGACTGCTCCGGCCTGACCTCCTGGGCCTACAAGCAGGTGGGCGTGACGCTTCCGCGCAGCTCCAGTGCGCAGATCTCCGTGGGGAAGCGCGTGGCCAAGAGCGAACTCCAGCCGGGCGACCTGGTGTTCTACTACAGTCCGATCAGCCACGTGGGCATCTACATCGGCAACGGGCAGATCGTCGACGCGGCCAACCCGAGCACCGGCGTTCGGGTGGCTTCCCTCAACTCCATGCCGTTCGCGGGCGCGACCCGCGTCGTGGGTGCCTGAGCGCACCTCCCCCTGAACGAGCCCATCGCCCTGTCCCCCCACAGGGCGATGGGCTCCCTCACACCCGCTCGACGTCGATCAGCAGTGCCACCTCGGGGAAGCGGCCGGCCAGCCGGATGCCGACGGTGGCCAACTGGCGGCCGGTCATGACGCCCAGCTCGTAGCCGAGGCCCACGAGGGAGACCTTGTAGCGCGATTCGGGTTCCAGCCCCGGGAGCCGGATCTCTCCGAGCTCAGGCATCATCGGCTCGTCGATCACGGCGAAGGAGAACAACGCCCGCGCCGGGGTGACCACACCCTTGAGCAGGAGGTGGGGGCTACCCATGTCGACGCGGACCAGGCGGCCGGTGTGGAGCAATTCACGTACCTGCTTGTAGAAGCCGATGGTGAGCTGCAGCGCGCTGAACTCCTCCTCGGTGGCCTGCGTGAGGTCCCATTCGATACCCAGGTGGCCGAAGAGGGCGGTGGCGGCGCGGAACTCGATGCTGTGGCTGCGGCCCGTGGTGTGTGACTGGCCGGACGCGATGTGGCTGCCCATCAGCTCGAGGGGCAGGAGTTGGCCGGTCCACCAGAGCATGCGCTGGCGCGAGTGGGGATCGATGTTGTCCGAGACCCAGACCCGCTCCACGCGCTGCAGCACCTCGAGATCGATGCGGGCGCCGCCGGAACTGCAGGACTCGAACTCCGTGTCCGGGTGCAGTTCCCGCAGCTCGTCGAGCAGCCGGTAGAAGGCGCGTGTCTGCGCGGAGACGCCCGGGCGGCCGTCGTCCACGGCCGAACCGGCGTCGACCAGATCGCGGTTGTGGTCCCACTTCACGTAGTCGACGGCGTACTCGGCGAGGACGGCCGAGACCTGGTCTCGCACGTGGCGGTAGGCGCCGTCGACGGCGAGGTTCAGCACCTGCTGGTTGCGCCACTCGCCGGGGAGGCGACCTTCGGGCTGGAGGATCCACTCGGGATGGGCACGCGCCACGTCGGAATCCGGGTTGACCATCTCCGGCTCGAACCAGAGGCCGAACTGCATGCCGCGTTCCCGCACGTGATCCACCAGGGGATGGAGCCCTTCGGGGTAGGCGTCGGCGCTGACCACCCAGTCGCCGAGGCCCGCGGTGTCGTCGCGCCTGGCACCGAACCAGCCGTCGTCGAGGACGAAGCGCTCGACGCCGACGTCGGCGGCCCGGTCGACGAGCCGCCGCAGGTGCCCGGCGTCGTGGTTGAAGTAGACGGCCTCCCACGAGTTGAGGGTGACCGGCCGGGGGCTGTCCGGATGGACCGGGAGCGAACGGAGGTACCGGTGGAAGCGCCAGGCCTGCGCATCGAGACCGGCCGCGTGGTTGAAGTAGACCCAGGGAGACGTGTAGCTCTCCCCCGCCGTGAGGCGACCCTCGCCGGGCAGCAGCAGTTCGCCGCCGCCCACCACCTGGACGCCCGGCATGACGCGCTCGACGTAATGGACGTGGTTGCCGCTCCAGGCGGTGTGGACGGCCCAGATCTCGCCGCCGTCGTAGCCGAAACCACGCTCGCCCACGTGCAGGATGTAGGCGGCGTCGTGCCCGGTGCGCCCGCGGCGCCCTTCCCGGCGATGGGTGCCGATGGTGAGGTCGAAGCGCTGGGGCACTCGTTCGGACGCCCAACGGCCGCCGAAGTCGAGCACCTCAGCGGCGCGGTTGGGGATGGGCAGCGCGAGATTGAGCTGGTCGACGGTGAAGGCGTCCTCACCGGTGTTGCCGACGGTGGCCTGTGCCCGGACGAGCCCCTCAGGCAGCAGCTCGACGCGCAGTGTCAGCGTCAGCCCTGCGTCGGGCGCCGTGGCGGTGAACTCCACCGCGGCCGGACCGGTTGCGGTGAAGCCGTCGGTCAGGTCCGCGCCGTCCAAGGTGATCCCCGCGAGTTCCCAGGCCTGCGTCCACGCGCGGCCGTCGCGGGAACCGACCAGGCCGGGGGTGCCCATCCAGCCATGACGCCCCTCCGGGAGCAGCCCGACGCGCAGCGGCGCCAGGATGGCGTTGTGCTCGGCCGTGTAGCCGGCAGCGCCCAGCATGGCCTGCACATCCTCTGCGGTGACCTCGCCGATGTCGGCGCCCCAATGCCTGACTTCAGGCAGCCCGCCGTCGGTGGTGAGCAACAGCGAGACGCCGTCGGCCCGCAGATGAATGGTCGTGGTCATCAGATCCCTCCAGAAGTCCTCAGGCGAGTCGTCGGACACCTGCCGCGGTGCCGGTTCGGGCTCACCCTACTGCCCGGGGCAGCCAGACCCTCATCGTGGCGGGTCCCCTGTTGCCCCACCGGTGATAGGGGATCAGCACGGTCTGCCGCAGCTCACCGGCAGCCTCCGGGGGCGCCTCCCCGTAGGGCCACTCTGCGTGGGCCGGTTCGGTGAGCCGGATGGTGACGGACGGTTCCGCCCCGTCGACGATCCCGGCGCTGACATCCACCTGGGCCCGGGCCACCTCGGCGCCGAGGTCCGTGGATTCGAGCGCGAAGATCCTGGGGCCCTTGGCGACGGCCACCTGGTGGGTGATCGTGTCGATCCGCGGATCCGGGAAGATCCACCTCGCCTGCATCGGCAGGGTGAGGACGATCTCGTCGCCCGGCCGCACCTCTTCGACCACCGCGTAGCCGGGCCCGACGGACCGAGGACCGGAGCCGGCGTCCAGGGACGCCTCGCCGGCCCACTCGGGAACCCGCAACTCGACCCGCAACCCTGAGCTCGGAGCCCGGCGGACGGCCACCCGGAAGACGCCGTCCTCCGGATAGCGAGTCGACATCTCGAGCTCGGCCGGTTCGCCGTCGACGACGGCCCGGATCTGGGCCGGCAGGTACTGGTGGATCTGGACCCCACCGTCGTCCGTCGTGGCCACCATGGAGCCGAGCGAGGCGAGCGTGCGCGAGACATTGGTGGGGCAGCAGGACACGTCGTACCAGGGCGCGCGGAGGGAAGAATCGGCCCGGGGGCTGGGGACGTCCATCTCCGGCGGCGACCCGGGCGAGCGTCGGTAGAGCGTGTTGGCGTAGAAGTAGCTGTGCCCGTCCTCGGCCGTGGAGGTGGCGAGGATGTTGTAGAGGATGCGCTCGATCAGGTCGGCGAACCGGGCTTCACCCGTGGCCAACAGCAGCCGTTGGCTGACCATCATCGCGGCGACGCCCGCGCAGGTCTCGGAATAGGACCGGTCCGGTGGCAGCTCGAAGTCCTCCCCGAACGCCTCGCCCGTGTGGCGGGAACCCATGCCACCGGTGACATAGGTGCGCCGGGCGACGGTGTTGACCACCTGCAGCTTGACGGCCTCGAGGAGTTCCACGTCGTCGAGTTCGACGGCGGCGTCCACCGCGCCTGCGGCGAGGTACATCGCCCGCACGGCGTGTCCCCTGGCGACCGTGGCCTCGCGCACCGGCACGTCGTCCTGGTAGTAGCTGCGCCCCAGCTCGATGTCGGCCAGGCGACCGTGCCCGCGTCGCTCGACGAAGAGCGCCCCCTGCCGCACGTACCTATCGTCACCCAGCAGCCGGCCCAGCTCCACCAGCGCGACCTCGATCTCGGGGTGCCCGGGGATGGCGTCCCTGCCCTCTTCGCCGAACTCCCGGCAGACGTGGTCTGCCGCGCGGATGGCCATCTCGACGAAGCCGTCCCGGCCGAACGTCCTCGCCCGGGCGACGGCGGCCTGAATGAGGTGCCCGAAGCAGTAGAGCTCGTGCCCCCATTCGAAGTCGCTGTACCGCGGCTCCTGCCCTGGCCGCCCGAACTTCGTGTTGAGGTAGCCGTCCTCCTCCTGGACGGGGAGAATCCGCTGGGCGAGGGACTCGAAGCGGTCATTCATCTCGGCTGAACCGGTGCGGCCGTGTTCCCACGCCATGGCCTCCATCAGCTTGTAGACGTCGGAATCCGAGAACTCCCGGCCCCGGCGCTTCTCGGGCAGGGTGCCCTCCACCGCCCAGTCGAAGTTCGCGATCCACCCCACCTTCTCCATCCAGTCCTGGGCGTGGGCGATCAGGGTGGAGGCGTTCAGCGACTGCCGGTCGGCCCAGAAGCCGCCCGTGATCTCGACGGCCCCGATCCCCAGCGGCCGCCAATGGCCCCTGCCGGGCGCGATGGGCAGGCCGAAATCGCGCCGGACGTCGTGCGTCGCGGTCATCACTCCCTCTCTTCCTCTTCATAGGACTCGATGACGTGCACCTTCTCGTTGGACGGCGACTCCGGGTCGAAGACGTGGCCGAGGAACTCCGACACCAACTTCAACGCCAACTCGCGTCCGATGACCCGCTCCCCGAGACACAGCACCTGGCCGTTGTTGGACTTCACCAGACGCTCAACCGAGTAGGAGTCGTGCGCGGTGCTGGCCCTGACCCCCGGCACCTTGTTGGCGGCGATCGCCACGCCCATCCCTGTGCCGCACACGAAGATCCCGCGGTCCGCCTTCCCGGCCGCGATCAGGCGTGCGCCCTCGACGGCGAGGTGCGGATAGGCGGTCGGGTCCGTGTCGGCCTTCACGCCGACGTCGATGACCGCGTCCACCCGGTCGTCCGTGGCGAGCAGGGCCGCGATGGCGTCCTTGTAACCCACCCCGGCCTGGTCTGCCGCCAGCACGATTCTGTACCCCATGATTTCTCCTCCTACTTCGTGAGCACGGCGGAGACGGCCTGCGCGCATAGGGCGAACGAGACGGCTCCCGGGTCGGGATGGCCGACGCTGCGCTCAGCCAGCGGCCTCGCACGGCCCTTCCGGGGGCTCAGCGAAACGGTCGCGTCCGCGGCCTCCTTGGCCACCGCGGAGGCCTCCGCCCAGGCGTCGGCCGCGTCCCTGCCTTGTTCGGCAGCGGCGGCCAGCGAGTCGCGGAAGGGCACAGCCGCGTCGATGATGGTCTTGTCCCCCACGTCGGCCTTGCCCAGGGCGGTCATGGCCTCGACATAAGCCCCGATGGCCGCCGCGAGCCTGCGCGCATCCACCGGATCCTCGTTGCCGAACGCCGCGCCGAGGGCCCGCAGCGCAGCCCCCCACAGCACGCCCGAGGTGCCACCGGCGTTGTCCGCCCAGGCGTCGCCTGCTGCGGCGAGGACTCCGGCGGCGCCCCATCCGTCGGCCAGGGCAGTGCGCGCAGCGTCAGTGGCGAACCCGATCCCGCGCACCATGCCGCGGCCGTGGTCGCCGTCACCGGCGACGGAATCGATGCGTGCCAACTCCTCCTCGGCCTCGTGGAGGACGCGCTTCATGCTCTCGAGCGCGGCGACGGCGGTCTCGGCCACCGCACGCGAAGCGTCGGAGCCCACCACCGGCACCTCCACGGCATCGGCCTCCTCGGCCGTCGGTGCATCGCCCGCGGCCACCCGTTCAGCCGCGAGACTGCCGCGCTTCCACGCCGGGGTGTCGGCCGGATCCAGCCAGAGCTCCTCGAGCTCGTCGTCCAGCCAGCACAACGTCAGGGATACCCCGCCCATGTCGAGGCTGGTGACCAGTTCGCCCACCTCGGGACCCACCAGTTCGAGCCCGTGGCCGCGGAGCCGCGCGGCCACGATGCCCCAGAGGAGGAACAGCTCCTCGTACTTGGTGGACCCCAGGCCGTTGAGGATGGGGGCCACCCTGCCGGAGGCCCCGGCGGGGCGCTCCTCAAGGAGCCTGTCCACCATGAGGTCCGCCAACTCGTTGGCCGGCAGCCAGTCCACGTCCCTGAGCCCCGGCTCGCCGTGGATGCCCAGCCCGAAGCCCATCTTCCCCTCGGGGACGGTGAAGTGCGGATGGTCCGCCCCCGGGAAGGTGCAGCCGGAGAACGCGAGCCCGATGCTGAAGGTCAGCTCGTTCGCGTGGTTGCCGAGCCGCTCCACCTCGTCGATGTCGTGTCCGCGCTCCGCAGCGGCTCCCATCACCTTGAACACCACGAAGTCGCCCGCGATCCCGCGGCGCTTGTCCTTCTCGTGGGCGCCGGCGCTGGCCACGTCGTCGGTGACGATGACCTGGCGCGCGTCGATGCCCTCAGCCTGGAGTCGCTCGCCCGCCGCGCTGAAGTTCATCACGTCGCCCGCGTAGTTGCCGTAGGTGTAGATGACCCCGGCGCCCGAGTTGGCGGCCCGGCCCACCGAGTAGGCATGGGAGGCCGACGGCGAGGTGAACAGGTTGCCGATGATCGCCCCGTCGGCGAAACCGGGGCCGACCACGCCGGCGAAGGCCGGGTAGTGGCCGGAGCCGCCGCCCACCAGGACGGCGACCTTGGCCTTGGCCGGGCGCTGGGCGCGCACCACCCCTCCGACGACGGCCCGGACCCGATCTGAGTAGAGGTCCACGAACCCTGCCACCGCATCGTCGGTGAACTCCGCGGGATCGTTGTAGATGGTGGTCATGACAGTGACTCCTTCCGGGGCCAGACGACAGCGGTGTGGTGACCAGAGGGCAGCGACGCCACGACGCTCCCGGCGTCGGGTCCGAGCACGAGTTCGGAGCCGTCGGGTGCCTCGAAATCTGCATCGACGAAGCGGACGCGGCCCAACTCGGAACTGGTGACCACCTCAGTCCGGCTGGCCTCGTCCGGGAGGTCCGAGACGACGGTGACCGCACCGTCGTTCTCCACCCGGAGGTCGATCCGGCCACCGTCGAGCTGCACCGGGTCCGTCTCGCCGTCGAAGGGCCGCGCGGCGCCGAGGTAGACGTTGTCGCGGGCCACCACGGCCTGCTTGATGCCGGTGAAGCGGCGGTGGTCGCCGGAGCGCACTCCGGTGCGCTCCAGGTATTCCTCGAAGCTGGCCGGGTGGCCGACGTAGACAGCCGTGCCGTAGCCCGCCTCCGCCGCCTCGGGCAGTTCGATGCGATAGTTCTCGCGCTCCGGATCGCCTCCGAAGACGTTGCCGATGAACCGGTCGTCGCCCCCGACGATGACGGCGTAGCCGGAGACGCGGGTGCTGTGCGGCCGGTGGTACGGCGTCGCACGGTCCAGGACCGGCTCGATCCGCAGGCTGCCGAGGAACAGGTTGCCGACGTAGGCGCCGCCCTGGCTGAAGTTCTCCAGCGAGACGGGGGAGCCGAACACGTTGTGGTCCACGATGTAGGGCCCGTGGCTGACTTCGACGAAGAAGTCGCGGCTGTTGGAATGGAACACGTTGCCGGAGATGCGGGTGCCCTGGGTCTGCCAGTCCAGCCACAGGCCCAGCGAGCAGTCGTGGATGTGGTTGCCGACCAACTGGACGTCGATCGGCGCGTGGAGCTTGATGCCGCCGATCTCATGCCCGTAGAACTGACGCCGGATGCCGATGTTGTAGATGTGGTTGTCCTCGATGGCGGAAAACACGCACCCCAGGTGACCGACGACCCCGTTCTGGCCGCAGTCGTAGATGGTGTTGCGGCGCACCACGTGCGACCCGATCCGTTCCCGGCTCCAGCCGTAGTCCTCGGCGACGAAGACCGACTCGAGCTGGTACTGGTAGCCGGGCTTGTCCTTGCGGACGGTGGCGAAGTTCTGGCCGGTACTGCCCTCCTTGCCCAGCGAGATCGCGGAGCACTTGGAGTCGTGCAGCACGTTGTCCTCGATGATCCAGCCCTTCGCCCAGTTGGGGCCCACCATGCCGGGCTGGTCAGCGGTCGGGGGCACCCAGGGGGTGGCTGCGTGGCGGATCTCGAAGCCGCGCAGCGTGATGTAGTCGACGTGGTTGGCCTCGGGGTAGAAGACCGAGCGGCGCACGTTGATCTCGACGGTTTCGTCGCGGGGGTCCACGTCGCCGAAGTGGGCGTGGATGGTGGTGTGGTCATCGTCGACCTCGGCATGCCAGACCAGGCGACTCGGCGCTTCGGTGCCGGCCTGGGGAATGCCGGTCCAGTCGTCGACGATGGTCTCCTGTGGGCCCGGGTGCCGGACGTCGTCCAGCGAGGGCACCTCGAGGAGGGCCCTGCCTCCCAGGTAGACCTCCCCCAGATGCAGCTCGGGTTCGTCTTCGGCGGGCCGCAGCAGCCAGTCGCCCGCGATCACCTCCGCGTACGGGTTGAACTCCCCGAAGAGGGCGTTGTCGACGACGGTGCGCCAGACGCCGCCGTCGACGGGCTCCCAGTCGGTGACCTCCTCGGAACCGGTGAGCACGACGTGCTCGCCGGGGGCCGCGGTGAAGGTGATGCGCCGGTTGTTGCTGAGGCCGCCATGCGGGGGCTTGACCCACTCCCGGTAGATGCCTTCGTGCACCACCACGGTGTCGCCGGGGCGGGCAAGGGCGGCGGCCCTGTTGAGGGTGGCGAGGGGGGATTCGGCGGTGCCTTCGTTGGAGTCGGCGCCGCGCTTCGAGACGTGGATGTCCATGGACGTGAGTTCTCCTCAGTGGGTGGGCCCGTTGGCCAGGAAGGTGGCAATGGCCGAATCGTCCTCGGCGTCGAGCCCTGCCTTCTTCGCCATGCGGTACAGGTTTTCGGCGGCCTGCGCGACCGCGGTGGGGAGTTGGTGGCCGCGGGTGAGCTCGCCGACGATGCCCATGTCCTTGGCGATGACGTCGACGCGGGAGCGGAGCTCGGGCTTCTCCCCGCGGAGCTGCTGGACCATGCGCGGGCCGCGGTCGGCCAGCATGAACGACGCGGCCGCGCCCCTGCTCAGGATGTCGACGCAGAGGTCGAGATCCAGGCCCATCGCGTCAGCCATGGCCAGCGCCTCGGCCGCGGCGGCGGTGTGGATCCCGCACAGCAACTGGTTGACGGCCTTCATGTTCTGCCCGTCGCCCACGCCGCCCATCGGAACGACGGTCGACGCCATGGCGTGCAGCACCGCGTCGCAGCGTTCCAGCACCTCCGGACTGCCGCCCGCGGTGATGAGCAGGTCACCGGCCCGGGCGCGCACCGCGCCACCGGAGACCGGCGCGTCGACGCTGCCGACGCCCCTCTCCCGGAGGCGGTGGGCCACGTCGTTGACGACGGCGGAACCCACCGTCGAGGTGATGATGACCGTGGCACCGCCGGCGAGGGAGTCGCCTGCTCCGTCGCTGCCGAAGAGGGCCGCTTCCAGTTGGGCGCCGTCCCGGACGGCGACGACCACATGGGTGGCTCCGGCGACGGCCGCACGGACGGTGGCGACGGGGTGCACCCCGTCGGCGGCGGCCAGGTCGCGGCGCTGGGCCGACACGTCGAACCCCCGCACCTCCCAGCGCTCCGCCAGCCGGGCGGCGATGGGAAGCCCCATCGCGCCGAGGCCCAGGACGGCGATCACGTCAGTCACTTCGGCTCCTTCATCGCCACCGCCAGCATGCGGCGGATGTAGTCGCGGTTCTCCGCGGAGACGGTGAGACCGTCCCCGCCGTAGTGCTCGACGCAGAATGCCCCGTCGAACCCCGCCTCGACGGCGATCTGGATGGCGCGCCGGTAGTTGGCGCTGCCTTGGGCCATGGGGGCCGGGAGGCTGACGACGTTGCCCGCCGCGTCCTCGCTGCGGAAGTAGTTCTTCACGTGCCAGTAGTTGGCGTGCGGCAGGCAGCGCTCGACGGCGGTGAGGAAATCCTCGACGGGGCGGTGCAGCCGGTAGAGGTTGCCCAGATCCGGGTTGAGGCCGACGTTGGCCAGGCCGATGTCGCGCACGAGGCGCACGGCCGATTCCGAGGAGCCGAGCAGGGTGTCCTCGTACATCTCCAACGACATCTCCAGACCCAGCTCTGCCGCATGCAGGCCGAGTTCGCGCAGGCGAGCGACGGCCAGGCCCCACGTCGCGGCGTCGGTGGAGTCGACGGGGCCGGGCGCCGTCCAGAACCAGAAGGCGTCTCGTTGCTCGGGGGTCAGGGGGCGGTGCAGGCCGAAGGAGACGACCTTCGAGCCGATGGCCCCGGCGGCCTCCAGCACCCGGTGCGAGTAGGCGAGGTTGTCCGCCCCGGCCTCCGGGTCGATCACGCTGCGCCGGATGGCGGACACGGCGACCGGGTTCAGGCCCAGTTCATCCAGGACGCCGCGGAGCTCGTCGAGACGGGACCCGTCGAGGTCGCCGATGCGCACCCAGTTGTCGGTGAGGTCGACCTCGGTGAAGCCCTCGCGGAGTACCTGGTCGAGCTGGCTGCGCCACACCGTGGCGGGCGCATCCTGGGAGTCCGGGAAGGGCAGCATCGCCGCGGCGATGGGCCAGTTGGCTGAGGTGTGGGACGGCATTCGGCTCCTTTGCCTGGACGTCGTGCGGACCATTGGGGCGCGGAGAACCCGACGTAAAGTTTCCTGCGCCCAACGAAACTTTCTTCGACGTTAACACCCGATGGCGGCCCCGGCAAGGGTATTGTTTTATTTCAATACAATTCCTGGCAAGGCCGCCAGGTCTCTGTCCGCCGCACAGCCTGGGCTCGCTGCCGAGCCTCACACCGACCGCCCGAGGAGGGAGATGACCTCGACTCGTTCCGCTGCGAAGCCCACGCTGGCAGCCGTCGCGACCAGGGCCGGGGTGTCCCTCGCGACCGCCTCGAAGGTGGCCAACGGGAGGCCGGACGTGGCCGACGGCACCCGGATCCGCGTCGAACGCGCCATCCTGGAACTGGGCTACGAGACCAATCGGCGCACCCCGTCGGCTGCGCGCCCCTCCATCGCCTTCCTCGCCGACGTGATCACCAGCACCTACGCGATGGAGGTCTTGGGTGGGGCGGTGCGAGCCGCCGAGGAGCTGGGGATCGACCTCGTCGTCGAGCGGGCGCATCGGCAGACGGACCCCGAGGGTCTCCTCAGCAGCGCGGCGCTGACCCAGCGCCTGTTGGCCGCGAACCGGATCGGCGCGGTCCTGCTCACCGCGGGTGTCGGCGGCGATGTCTACTCGACCATCCTGGGCGCGAGGCTCCCTATGGTGGTCATCGACCCACTCGATTCCGACCGCCCGGACGTCGTTTCGGTGGGCGCCACCAACTGGCTCGGAGGTCGTTCGGCGGCGGAACACCTGCTCAGCCTCGGCCATTCGAGGATCGCCGCGATCTGCGGGCCCGTCCGGTCCATGAGCGCGACCGCCAGGTTGGACGGCTTCCTCTCCACCTGCAGCAACGCCGGGGCGACGGTGCCTGATCGCTGGCTGCGACGCTGCGCCTTCGACGCCCAGGAGGCCGCCGAGATCGCGGCCCGGTGGTTCTCCGACGACGAGCCACCCAGCGCCATCATGACAGGCAGCGACCTGCAGGCCATGGGCGTGCTGAGCGCTGCGCATGCGGCGGGGCTGCGGATCCCCGACGAGCTGAGCATCATCGGGTACGACGACACGCCACTGGCCACCTGGGCGACCCCCGCGCTCACCGCGGTGCGCCAGCCGCTCGCCGATATCGGCCGACGCGCCGTCGAGACGGCCTACCTCATCCACCGTGGCCAGGTGCCTGAATCGCGGCACATCGAGTTGGCGACGAGGTTGATCGTCCGCCAGTCGACCGGCCGCGCCCCCTGAACCCGTCCCGCAAATTTCAGGTGGCCCCCGAAAGTTTCCGCATCACCCGGACACCCGGGGACCTGCTGTGGCAGTCTTTGTATATCGACACAACAAAAGCAATGGAGGGTCATGAAAGCCACGTTGAAGATCGATCCCGCGTTCACGGTGGGACCGGTGCGCCGGCGCACCTTCGGCTCCTTCGTCGAGCACCTCGGGCGCTGCGTCTACACAGGAATCTACGAGCCCGGTCACCCCACGGCGGACGACGAGGGCTTCCGCGGCGACGTGCTGGAGCTCGTGCGTGAGATGGGCGTGTCCACCGTGCGCTACCCCGGCGGGAACTTCGTCTCCGGGTACCGCTGGGAGGACGGCATCGGCCCGGTCGAGGACCGCCCCAAGAGGCTGGATCTCGCCTGGCACAGCCTTGAGCCCAACGAGGTGGGAACCGACGAGTTCATGTCCTGGGCGAAGAAGGCCGACATCGAGCCCATGATGGCGATCAACCTGGGCACCCGTGGCGTCCTCGAGGCGATGGACGTCCTCGAGTACTGCAACGTGCCGGGCGGCTCTGACTGGGCTGAACAGCGCAAGGCCAACGGCGCCGAGGATCCGTACCGGGTCAAGATGTGGTGCCTCGGCAACGAGATGGACGGCCCGTGGCAGATGGGCCACAAGACGGCGCACGAGTACGGTCGCATCGCCGCCGAGGCCGCGCGCGCCATGCGCATGATCGACCCGGACTTGGAGCTGGTGGCCTGCGGCTCCTCGAGCCGCAGCATGCCAACGTTCGGCGAATGGGAACGCACGGTCCTCACCGAGGCGTACGACCAGGTGGACATGATCTCCGCCCACGCCTACTACTGGGAGAAGGACTCCGGGCTCCAGGAGTTCCTGGTGAGCGCCGAGGACATGGACCGTTTCATCAACCAGGTGGGCGCCACCATCGATTCGGTCGCCACGGCCAAGAAGACCGACAAGAAGATCGGCATCTCCTTCGACGAGTGGAACGTCTGGTACCTCGACAGGGATCCGTCGAAGCCGCCGTCGGGAGACGACTGGCCCGTCGCTCCGCGGCTGCTGGAGGACAACTACTCCGTGGCCGATGCCGTGGTGGTGGGCAACCTCCTGATCTCGCTCCTGCGTCACACGGACCGCGTCTGGTCCGCCAACCAGGCGCAGCTGGTCAACGTCATCGCCCCGATCATGGCGGAGCCGGGAGGACCGGTCTGGAAGCAGACCACCTTCCACCCCTTCGCCCTGACCTCGGCCAACGCCAAGGGCGACGTCCTCCGCGTGATCATCGACGGCCCGACCATCGAGAGCGAACAGTTCGGCGCCGTCCAGGCTGTCGACGCCGTCGCCACCTGGGCCGACGACAGCGCGGCCATCTTCGTCGTCAACCGGCACACCACCGAATCCGTGCCGGCCGAGATCGAGATCCCCGCAGGCTGCATTATCAAGGAGGCCGTGACCCTGCACCATGAGGATCACAACTGGAAGGCCAGCGCGGAGGACGATTCGAGCGTGGGCGTCACGTCGAATGACACCGCCGAGCTGGACGGCTCGACGCTCACCGTCACACTCCCGCCCATCTCCTGGACGATGATCACCCTCTCCACCAACTGAGTACCTCGGGGGCCCGGCAACCCCGGGCCCCCGAAAGTTTCAGTAACAATCCAAGAACTTTTCGTCGTAAGTGGTTGACCGGTCACAGTGGCGACAGTTAGCCTCTAACCAGTTAGTTGTCATTCAAAACAAATAGGGTCACGTGGACAGTGTTGTCACGCGCCGGCGGCCCTGAGGCAAGGCCATGGAGCCGAAGGGCCGATGGTCACGATCAAGGAGGACCACTGAGAATGACGAAGCTTCTCTACTCCAAGCGCCTGGCTCCATACCTGTTCATCCTGCCCTTCCTGCTCACGGTGGCGGTCTTCTGGCTCATCCCCGTGATCCAGTCGGTGATCATGAGCTTCCAGGAAGTGGTATACGGGCAGGCGGAGTTCATCGGAGCGCGCAACTACCAGCGGCTGTGGCGCGACCAGATCTTCTGGAAGGCACTGTTCAACAGCCTCCGCTACATGGTGCTGACCCTCGTGCTGCTCATCCCCATCCCCATGCTGCTCGCGGTGGTCATCAACAGGAAGCTGGGCAGCAAGAAGTTGAAGAACTTCTTCAAGGCGTCGCTCTTCGTGCCCGCGCTCACGTCGGTCGTCGTGGCGGGCATCATCTTCCGTCTCATGTTCTCGGAGAGCGACACCGGCATGATGAACCAGGTCGCGGACTTCTTCGGGTTCGGGCCCGTCCGGTGGCTGCGCAACGACCTGACCGGTCTGTCGGCCCTGCTCCTGTTGGCGCTGTGGCGCTGGACCGGCGTCAACACCATGTACTTCCTCGCCGGCTTGCAGGCCATTCCCGAGGAACACCTGGAAGCGGCCTCCATCGACGGCGCCAACGCCGTCCAGAAGTTCTTCTTCGTGACCCTTCCGGGCCTGAAGCCCACCATCGTGTACGTCACGACGATCAGCGTCTACGGCGGCCTCGCGATGTTCCTCGAGAGCTTCATGCTGTACGCGGGCAACAGCTCGCCGAACAACCAGGGCCTCACCATCGTCGGGTACCTCTACCGCAAGGGCATCCAGGAGAACGACCTGGGCTTCGCCTCCGCGGTGGGCGTCGTGCTCCTCGCGCTGGTGCTCGTCATCAACCTGACCCAACTGACCGCAACCGGCACCTTCAAGAAGGAGGCCTGAGATGACCACAGCCACTGATTCGGCCCGGATGGCTGAGGCCCTGGGCGAGGAGCCGAGGCAACAGCCGCGCCGTCGGGCCGCTGCGATCCTTCAGGGCACCTTCCTCCTGGTGATCGCTCTGATCTCGCTCATCCCCCTGGCCGCGATCGTCATCGGCACCTTCCAGGACGGCGGGGAGATCATCCGCAACGGCATTTCCTTCCTCGTCGATCCGGCGGACCTCAGCCTCGACAACTACGAAATGCTCTTCACAGATTCGGGGCTGTACTTCCGGTGGTTCTGGAACAGCCTGATCCTGACTGTGGTGCAGGTCGCAGGGACCCTCCTCGTGAGTTCCTTCGTCGCCTACGGCTTCGCAATGTACGACTTCCCCGGCAAGAACGTTGGCTTCATCCTCGTCCTAGTCATGATGACCATCCCGTTCGAGATGCTGATGCTCCCCCTCTACGTCCAGGTGAACAACTTCAACGCGGCGGACCAGTATTGGATCGTCGTGCTGCCATTCCTGGCGCAGGCCGTCACCATCTTCTTCTTCCGTCAGTACTTCATCGGCATCCCCCGCGAACTGCTGGAGGCCGGCCGCGTCGACGGCGTCTCCGAGTTCGGAATGTTCTTCAGGATCATCGTCCCCATCTCCAAGCCGGCATTCGCGGCCATGGGAATCCTCAACGGCATGATGGTCTGGAACAACTTCCTATGGCCACTGCTGGTCCTGCGCTCCGCCGAGAAATTCACCCTCCCGATCGGCCTCAACACGCTGTTGACCCCGTACGGCAACAACTACGAACTGCTCATCATCGGAGCGTTCTTCTCCCTGATCCCGATCCTCCTGCTGTTCCTGGCATTCCAGCGATTCTTCATCGAAGGAATGACGGCAGGTTCGATCAAGGGCTAACAGACAGACATCCCCGCAATTAGTAGGAACAACACAAAGGAGTGGACACATGAGAATCCGCAAATTTGCAGCGACACTCGCTGCAGTCAGTTTATCTGTGGTGGCGTTGGCCGCCTGTGGTGGCGGGGGCGACGGCAGTTCCTCGGAACCGTCGGCCTCGGGCGAGGTCGTCAGCGGCGCGCCCGCACCTGAGGGCGCAACCAAGCTCAGCATGTGGGTGTTCGCCGAACTCCACGCCGCCGTCTACGACGAGATGGCCATCCAGTGGAACGAGGAGAACCCTGACAAGGCCATCGACCTCGACATCACCGTCTACCCGTACCAGGACATGCACGACAAGCTGCTGCTGGCCGCCAACGCCGGTACGGGCATGCCGGACCTGGTCGACATCGAGGTCAACAAGTTCTCGAACTTCGTGAAGGGCGACAACCCTCCGCTGGCCGACCTCTCCGCCGCTGCCGAACCCTACATCGACGACATCGTCCAGGCCCGTCTCGATCTCTACAGCCGCGACGGCAAGATCTACGGTTACCCGACCCACGTCGGCGCCTTCGTCGCGTTCTACAACGAGGAACTCCTCGAAGCCCAGGGCATTGACTACACCACCATCAAGACCTGGGACGACTTCAAGGAAGCCGGCGTCAAGTACCACGAGGCCACTGACAAGGCCTTCGGCACCGCCAACACCGGCGTGTGGTTCGTCGAACCGCTCGTGACCGCCCAGATGGGTGGCCAGGTGTTCGAGGACGACGGCATGGGCAAGGTGTCCGTGAACAACCCCGAGGCCGTCAAGGCGCTCGAGTTGATGGCCGACATGGAGAAGTCCGGAGCGCTCAGCACGATCGCGGGTGGCAGCCCGGACGCTGAGGAGGCCTACGGCGCCATCAACAACGGCGACTACGCGGCCATCGTCTACCCCGCCTGGTACACCTCCAGGTTCGTCGACTACATGCCTGACCTCGCTGGCAAGATCGCCATCGCACCGGCACCTCAGATCGAGGGTTCCGAGACGCTCACCATCGGTGGCGGCGGCACGGGTACCGCAGTGTCCGCTTCGTCGGAGAACCTCGAACTGGCCACCGAGTTCAACGCCTTCGCCAAGCTGTCCCTCCCCGCCAATGTCGCGGTCTGGGAAGTCCTCGGCTTCGACCCGGTGAACATGTCGGTCTGGGAAGACGACGCCGTGACCCACAACCCGGAGAACAAGTTCAACAAGTACTTCACGACGAACCTGTTCGACGTGTTGAACTCCGTCAAGGACGGCATCGGTCACTTCAACTCCTTCGCCAACCCGAACCTGCCCGCCGTGGACAACTGGTTCCGCACGGTCACGCTCAACGAGGTGTACGAGAACGACACGCCTGTCAAGGAAGCCCTCGACCAGGCACAGACCGACCTCGAGAACGAGATCGGTGAAGGCTGAGCCGTTGGGCTAGAGCCCATCGAAACAGCACCGGCGGCCGGGATGAGGAGGCTCATCCCGGCCGCTGTCTGTGGCGCGACCTCCCCGCGGGAGCCCTCCGGAATGGAAGCGGGCGCTGAACGGTTCTTCTTGCTGGGCGTCGAGTGGCTTACAGTCGTCACCACTGCCCCCAGAGCCGAAGGAGAGCCAGCCGATGAAGGACGTCGTCCTGCCGCGCGACGCCGTCGCCATCGTCGGCACGGGACGGCTCGGGCGGACGCTGTCGGAGGCGCTGGCGTCGGCGGGCTGGCCGGCCGCGGAGCCGCTGGGGCGCGGGGCGGATCCGGAGTCCCCCATCGTGCTGCTGTGCGTGCCGGATCGCGAGATCGCTACGGCTGCCTCCGCCATCACGCCGCGACCAGGGCGCCTGGTGGGTCACTGCTCAGGCGCGACCACTCTCGCGCAACTGCACCCGCATGAAGCGTTCAGCCTCCACCCGCTGATGACTGTGCCGGGGGCGGGGGCGGACTTCGCGGGCGCGACGGCCGCCGTCGACGGCGGCACTGCACGGTCGCTGGCGGTCGCGGAACGTCTCGCCACCGCGCTGGGCATGGTGCCCGTCCGCATCCGCGACGACGACCGCGCCGCCTACCACGCCGCGGCGTCAGTCGCGTCGAACTTCCTCCTCACGCTCGAGGACTTCGCCGAGCGCCTCGCCGCCTCGGCCGGCCTGCCGCGGGAGCGACTGCTGCCGATGGTGCGAGCCACTGTCGCGAACTGGGCCACCGACGGTGCGCCGACGGCGCTCACCGGCCCCATTGCGCGTGGGGACGCCGATACCGTCGCCAGGCAGCGCTCCGCCGTCGCTGAGAGGGCGCCCGAAGATCTGGAGTTGTTCGACGCTCTCGTCAACGCCACCCACAGACTCGCCCACCGGAAGGACCCCGCATGAGGATCATCCGTACCGTCGCGGTGCTCCGCGACGCCCTGCGCGAGGCCCGCCTGAGCGGGCAGCGCATCGGCTTCGTCCCCACGATGGGCGCCCTGCACGCCGGTCACCTCTCGCTGGTGGCGGCGGCGCGTGCGGCCTGCGACACGGTGGTGGTCTCGCTCTTCGTGAACCCGACCCAGTTCAACGACCAGGCCGACCTCACGGCTTACCCGCGCGACGAGGAGCGCGACGCGGAACTCGCCGCCGGCGCCGGAACCGACATCCTTTTCGCCCCCGATGCCGCAGAGATGTACCCCGAGGGGTTCGCCACCACGGTCCACGTGCGCGGCGTCAGCGAGCCCCTCGAGGGCGCGCACCGGGGGGCCTCGCACTTCGACGGTGTGGCCACCGTCGTCACGAAACTCCTACTGGCGGTCGCGCCGGATGTGGCGTGGTTCGGTCAGAAGGATGCCCAGCAGGTCGCCGTCGTGCGGCGCATGGTGGCGGATCTCGGCCTGCCCGTGCGGATCGAAACCGCTCCCACCGTGCGGGAGCCCGACGGCCTGGCGATGTCCAGCCGGAACGTACGCCTCGCCGCCGAGGACCGCCCGCGGGCCCTCGCGCTCAAGGCCGCGCTCGACGCCGTCGCCGCCAAGATCGCCGACGGTGCGGATGCCCGTTCCTCCGAATCTGCGGGCGTCGAGGCGATGCGGGACCGCGGCGTGGAGCCCGAGTACCTCGCGCTGGTCGACCCCGACACCTTCTCCCCCGCCACCGATCTCCAACGCCCCAGCCTCGCCGTCGTCGCCGCCCCGGTGGGCGGGGTGCGGCTCATCGACAACCTGCCCATCGCCCCCCGATCGACCGCTGAGGAGACCTCCTGATGCAGCGCACCATGCTGAAGTCCAAGATCCACCGAGCGACGGTGACTGACGCCGATCTCCATTACGTCGGCTCCATCACCATCGACCCGGACCTGCTGGAGGCGGCCGACATCTTCGAGTTCGAGCAGGTCAGCGTCGTGAACGTCGACAACGGCGCGCGCTTCGAGACCTACACCATCGCCGGCGAGCGGGGCACGGGCCAGATGAAGGTCAACGGGGCCGCGGCCCGGCTGGTGCACCGCGGTGACACCATCATCGTCATCTCGTACGGCCAGTACAGCCGAGAGGAGCTCGCGCAGCACCAGCCCGTCGTCGTGCACGTGGAGCGCGGCACCAACGCGATGATCGCCGTGGACGGCGAGGTCGCCACCCTCCTCACCGAAGGACAGTGATCCGGGGATGTCCAGCCGCCCGTCGCAGGCCGACGCCGTCCGACGCCGCGTGACCCCACCGTCGTTGGCGGCCATGAAGCGCAGTGGCGAGCGCATCGTCATGGTCACCGCTTACGACTACCCGGGGGCTTTGGCGGCTGAGGAGGCTGGGGTCGACGTCGTGCTGGTGGGCGACTCCGGAGCCATGACGGTACTCGGCCACGAGAACACGGCCGCGGTGACGGTCGACGAGATGCTCGTCCTCGCGAAGGCCGTGCGCCGCGGGTTGAGCACCCCGCTGCTGGTTGCCGACCTGCCGTTCGGCTCCTACGAGGTGAGCGACGAACAGGCGGTCGCCACCGCGCTGCGCTTCCTGAAGGAGGCCGGCTGCGACGCGGTGAAGCTCGAGGGCGGCGGCGCCATGCCCGCCTCGCGTGCCGCGGCCATCGTCGCCGCCGGCATCCCCGTGATGGGCCACGTGGGCCTCACTCCCCAGACAGCCACCGCCCTGGGCGGGTTCAAGGCACAGGGGCGCACCGCTGCCAGCGCCTCCAGGGTGGCCGGTGAGGCCCGCAAGCTGCAGGACGTCGGGTGCTTCGCCGTGGTGTTCGAGGCGATCCCGGCTGCGGTGGCGGCCGACATCATGGGGACGCTCGACATCGTCGTCATCGGCATCGGCGCCGGGCCGGCCACCGACGGCCAGGTGCTGGTGTTCCACGACCTGCTGGGGCTGGGGACCGGCGGCTCCGCCCGCTTCGTCAAGAGGTATGCCGATCTGCACACCCACGCGGTCGACGGTCTGCGCGCGTTCGCCGGCGAGGTGCGTGACGGCTCTTACCCCGCGCCTGAGCACTGCTACGGCATCGACGACGGGGAGCTGGAGGGTTTCCGTAGTCAGATGGAGATGAGCAGGCGCCGCGACACCGCCCACTGAGCCTCTGGGCAAGCCTGAAAGACCACACCCAGGGATAGGCATCCAAGCCTGTCTCCACAGATCTTCCCTCGTGGACAGGTTCCCGCGTGGGACTGTCAGGGAGCCATCATCGCGAGAGGCTCTGTGGACATGCTTCAGGCCAGCACGGCTGCGAAGCGCACGGCCACCACACCAGATATCGTCAGCCTTCCGAGTCCCTCAGACGGCGTGCTGTTTCGCCCCATTCGTCAGCTCCCTCCTGATCGCCCAACTCCCCGTAGAGGCGAGAGACAGCTTCAGCCTGTAGCGCGTTTGGGGTCTTCAGGAGTTGCGCCGCCCTATTCGTCCAATGAAGGCCGCACGCAGGATCGTTGGGCAGCAGGTTGTCTGCCAAGAGGAGCATCCCTGCAATGGAGCCTAGGGATGCGGCCTTGAGGAACCACTCATGGGCCTGCTCCGGCCGCCCACGCTCGACTGCAATCTGGCCCAGACCAATCATGGACAACGTATCGAATCCAAAAGCAGCCTCTTGCCACAGGGACTCGGCCTCCTCCTGCCGGTCCTGCTCCAAGCGCAGCAGGCCGAGATCACGTTTCGCTCCGGGTATCCCCTCCGCTGCAGCCGCCACAAGCCAGCGCTCGGCGACGGCTGGGTCTTGGCCCAGCTGAGTGGCACCAAGGTCGGCCATCGCCCAAGGTTCTCCAAGCTCCGCGGCCTTGCTCAACCACTCGACAGCGTCGGATTGAGCCCCTGTTGCCTTCGCAACCCAAGACAGCATCAGGGTTGCCTGTGGATGGCCATGTTCGGCGGCCAGCCTCAGCCAGTGCTCCGCCCCCTCCAGGTCGCCCTCATGGAAGTAGTAAGCCCCCCGCTCATGCTGCCGTTCAGGATGGGTTGCGTCCTCGAATCGAGCACGTACCCTGCCGGCCGATTCATAGTCGCCCCTCTCCTCGAGCTGCCTGCAGGCCCAGCCCACCGCCTCAGGATGGCCAAGCTCGGCGGCAGTCCGCATGTTTTTCGAGGCGCTATCCTGCAAACCTGGAGTTGGCTGGAACTCACATGCCCATCGGAACAGGGTGACAGCGGCAGCTCGGGTGACGCAGTACCTTCGCCACAGCTGGGCCTGATCCGCGTCTCCCCTCAGCGCCTTGAGTTTGACAAGTCCAAGACCGCAAACGAGGGATCGAGAGGCCCCCCTCCGCAGGCAGGCCTCCGCCAGCACAGCGTCCCCGTCTTCTGCATACAAATCACTGAGGACCGTGAGATAGTCTGGCCCACCATACTCAGCCGCCAGCAGGTGAATCGCCCCGGGTCTGGTGGAGGGTCTGAAATCCCGAGAGGATGATGACCATGCCAGCACCGAGGAAGTACCCGCCGGAGCTTCGTGAGCGTGCGATGCGGCTTGTTGCCGAGGCCAGGAGAGAGGATCCGGAGTTGTCGTTGAACGCGGCGGTGATCCGGGTCGGGCAGCGCGTCGGGGTCAATCCCGACACGCTGCGAGGCTGGTGCAAACAGGCCGCGATCGACGCGGGCGAACGTCCCGGAACCACGACGAGCGAGGCGCAGCGCATCAAGGCGCTCGAGGCCGAAGTGCGGGAGCTGAAGCGTGCCAATGAGATTTTGTTGGCGGCGTCCTCGTTCTTCGCGCGGGAGCTCGACCCGCGACTGCCGTGGTAGTTCAATTCATCGACGATCATCGTGACCGGTTCGGGGTCG